>JAZNXX010000027.1:0-102995 GCA_045594125.1 Candidatus Egerieisoma sp. | reverse complement strand
CGACTGGAACTATATCCGTTGTGTGAATGATGATGCAAAATGGATTATCAATGATGCAGTTTTGACCAACAGCGGCAAAAACGATGGCCCTTGGAACCGTCACGATATCCGTTTCTACAATGCCGTTGAGTTGAACAATGTAACTTCCGACAAAGCTATTGCACTTCTTGACAATGCAGATTTGAATAATGTCGCTATTACTGAGACAGGTTCTGTTTATGGATTGTGGATTACTGCTGAGGGTCAGACTGTTAATATTAATGGTTTGAAGATTGAAACTTCAGAAGGCGGAAGAGGTATTGCCATCAAAGATGAGTATGTTGGCTCTCCTGCAGAGGTTGCCTTGAATGTGAAGAATGCTTCATTCACAACTCAGAAGAAGGCTGCTGTTTTGGTTACATCTACTGCAGGTGCAGTTATCAACTGGCTTGAGGGTAACAACATCAACAATGTTGCTGCAGATCAGGTTAATGCTGTATGGGTTGATGAGGATAGGGCTGCCTATTATGACCTTGTAATTGTAAATGGTGCTACCAAGGCTCTTGAGGGCACCGTTGTTCCCGATATCAAACTTTACGACACTTATGCTGAGGTCTATACCGACAGAGGTCTTTTGAAATGGGTTTACATTGTAAACAGTGATGAGGCAAAGAGTAGTTATGGCCTCAAACTTATGAAAGATATCACTATGCAGCCATTTGAAATCGCTGCTAATGCGGCAAATGAGACCTACACCTACACAACAGAGGAGATTGCCGTAACCGACAATATCCCAAGCGGCAGCAACTGGGTTCCTGTACGTCCGTACAGCCTTAACAGCGAGGTGTTGTACACAGGTACCATTGAGGGAAATGGCCACAAGATTAGCGGTTTGTGCATAGCAGCTGATGAGATGTTGGTTGGATTTGTATCATATCTGTATGATGGCGGATCTGTTAAGAATGTTGTATTTGATGATGCAGTTATCTATAACACCAAAGAGTACACAGGTACCGTAACTGGACGTGCACAGGATGGAACCCTTATCCAGAATGTCCACGTAACAAACTCACACATCAAAGGAACCGGACACGTAGGAGGTCTGTCGGGATATAATTATTCAAGAAAGAAAGTTGGCCTTTATGAGGAGGATGCATATATTACAGACTACTGTACTATAGATGAGAATTCAACTGTAACAGGAACCCAAAATGTAGGTGGAATCTGCGGTACAAACTATGGTGCCCTTATCATCAATTGCGTAAACAATGCAGATGTAACCGGCACCAATTATATCGGAGGAATCGTAGGTTATACACGTGATTATTGGTCTTCACAAGACGGCAGCATTATAGCAAATGGCTACATTATTGCCTGCGTAAGCACAGAGAAGGCAACATTAAAGGCAACAAATGGTGCTGCAGGAGGTATAGTGGGATATACACTTTGGGACAGAACAAATCACCCATACTCAGGCAGCTACATTGTGGCTTGTGCATCACTCTCAAAGGTTGAAGGATCAACCGGCGGAACATTGATTGGAGTATCCAACAATGGCGGCGTAGACGGCTGCTGTGCACTCCCGAATGGAGCAACCAAACTTGCCGGCAGTGGCGCACTGACTGCAAACAGCTCATATAACTTTGCCGACGTTGCAGCAGTAACTCAAACTGATATCGACGCAATGAATGCTGCAATTGACGCATACAACACCGCACAAAGCGACCACAAATGCGAATTCAAATGGAGCTGGACTGCAGGCAACTGGCCGGTATTGATAAAACAATAACCGCGATAGGTAATAAAGATCAAAAAACTTAATACAAAAAAGTTAGTACCAAAAGGGACCAATGGCTGCCATTACCACAACATAAGGTAATGACGGCCATTTGCTGACAATAGAACCCACTATTGCATCAATCCCTCTCCCCCCCCCACGCCCCTCCAGGAGCGCTGCAGGGCAAATTAGGTTGAGCCTATGTGCAATTTGCAAAAGGGTTGGGCACGCCATTGTGCCCCACACGCTCTGTAGGGCCGATTCGAGGTCCCACCCCCTCCGAATTTTACCGGGTTGGGACCCCTAGACGCGCTACAGCCACGATTTCGGAGCCCAACCACTTTGCGAAAATGTGTGTTACTCTGTCAGGAGTTGTGTGAGGGTTATGAATTCCTCTACGCCTAGCTGTTCTGGACGCATATCAAGGAGTGGAGAGGTGATGGAGCCCTTTACGTCTATTGAGAAATTGCTCTTTTTGTCCTCAAATTTTTTGCCGAGCAGCGGTTTGATGGAATTTCTGATTGTCTTGCGTCTCTGGTTGAAACAGGCCTTCACTACCGCTTTGAAGAGCTGATAGCTGCATCCAAGATCGCTCCTGCTGTTGCGCCTTAGTCTGATTACTCCCGATTTTACCTTCGGGGGTGGTGTAAAGACATTCTCGTCTACTGTAAAGAGATATTCGATGTTGTACCAGGCCTGGAGCAATACCGACAGGATTCCATAGGCTTTTGTGCCCGGAGCAGATGCCAGCCTTTGGGCAACCTCTCTCTGGAGCATACAGACAACCTGAGGGATGTTCTCTTTGTAATCAAGCACTTTGAAGAATATCTGGGAGGAGATGTTGTATGGGAAGTTACCTATCACCGAAAACTCTCCGCCAAATATCTTCTCCAACGGAATCTCAAGAAAATCGCGCTGCTGAAGGGAGTAGAGCAATTGTGGATAGGTCTGCTGGAGATATGCAATACTCTCAGTATCAATCTCTGCCACCTCAAGCTTTATCTTTGGATTTTGAAGCAGATATTTGGTAAGGACTCCTGTTCCAGGACCTATTTCAAGCACCTGTGTACAATCCTCTTCTACTATCAGACTCTCGACAATTCGTCTTGCAACAGATTCATCATTAAGAAAGTGTTGCCCCAATGCTTTTTTTGCTTTAACTCCGTATTGTGTTGCCATATTGGCAAAGGTAGTTTTTTTCTCAGATTTATCATAATAGAATTTTTGTTAAAATTTGAAGGGTTTATGCAACAGATAATAAAACAGTTTTTTACCTTTGCAGGTTGGACGAATGTATGTCTATGGACAGCTGAATAGATGCTTGCGACAAGCGGTACAGCAGCAATGCAAACAGTATAAGTGTATAAGTATAGGAAACAGATAAATATATAATAATATAAACGTATAGTATATGTACAGATCACACACTTGCGGAGAATTGCGCCTTTCGAATGCCGGTGAGGTTGTTACCTTGGCCGGTTGGGTACAAAAGGTGCGCAAAATGGGAAGTTTGAATTTTATCGATTTGCGCGACAGATATGGTATAACCCAGCTGGTTGCCGACGAAAATGAATCTAAAGAGATCAACGATCTTGTATCGGGTTTGGGCAGAGAGTATGTAATACAGGCAACAGGAATTGTTGCAGAGCGCCAAAGCAAGAATAGCAAGATTGAGACTGGCGAGATAGAGATTAAACTTACAGAGCTTAAGGTCTTGAACAAGGCGGTAACCCCTCCTTTCACAATTGAGGAGAATACCGACGGAGGCGAAGATATCAGGGCCCAATACAGATATCTTGATTTGCGCCGCGCTCCATTGAAGAGAGCATTGGAGTTGCGTCACAAGATGGCTCACGAGGTAAGAAACTACTTGAGCGGTATCGGTTTTATGGAGATTGAGACTCCATATCTTATCAAATCTACACCTGAGGGAGCAAGGGATTTTGTGGTGCCAAGCCGTATGAACCCGGGTGAGTTCTATGCTCTTCCTCAGAGCCCGCAGACCTTCAAACAGCTCTTGATGGTTGCCGGATATGACAGATATTTCCAGATTGTACGCTGTTTCAGGGATGAGGATTTGCGTGCCGACCGCCAGCCTGAGTTTACCCAGATTGACTGTGAGATGTCATTCGTTGAGAGAGAGGATGTTTTGGGAACATTTGAGGGACTTGCAAAAGCTCTCTTCAAAAATGTGCTCGGCAAAGAGTTTACAGAGCAGTTCCCAAGAATGTCGTACCGTGATGCAATGGAGTATTATGGAAGCGACAAACCGGATATCCGTTTTGGAATGAAGATGAATACCATTACAGATATGGTAAAAGGCCACGGATTTGCAGTTCTTGAAGATGCCGAGTATGTTGGAGCCATTGTAGTTCCGGGCTGCGCAGGCTACACCCGCAAACAGTTGGATGAGCTTACAGAGTGGGTAAAGAGACCTCAAGTTGGAGCCAAAGGTTTGATCTACATCAAATATAATGCAGATGGAATCAAATCTTCTATCGACAAATTCTACAGCGCTGAGGATTTGAAGGCAATTTGCGAAAAGACCGGCGCCGCAGAGGGAGACCTTGTACTTGTTCTGTCGGGAGCCAAGAAGAAGATGCAGGGAGCATTGGGAACATTGAGACTTGAGATGGGTAACCGCCTCGGTTTGCGCGACAACTCCCACTTTGCACCACTTTGGGTATATGACTTCCCTCTATTGGAGTGGGATGACGAGACCCAGAGATTCTATGCAATGCACCATCCGTTTACCGCTCCAAAACCTGAGGATCTTGAGAAATTCTACAGCAACAAAAAAGAGGATCTTGAGCAGGTAAATGCCAACGCATACGACTTCGTTCTCAACGGAACTGAAGTTGGTGGAGGCTCTATCCGTATCCACGACTCAAAAGTTCAGGAGAGGATGTTTGAGGTTCTTGGCTTCAGCAAAGAGGATGCCGACTACAGATTCGGCTTCATTATCAATGCGTTCAAATATGGAGCACCTCCTCACGGCGGTATCGCATTCGGTTTTGACCGTTTCTGCTCATTGTTCGGTGGTCAGGAGACAATCCGCGACTATATTGCATTCCCTAAGAACAATACCGGCCGCGATGTGATGCTTGATGCTCCGTCAAGAATTGATGATGCGCAGATGGATGAACTCTTCATCAAATCTACAGCACCGCTCAAATAATATTTGATTTCAGGTTTTCACTCTCTATAATCTATAAGGAGACAAGCCTGACAAGATAATATAAGCGGATGATTTGTAAATTTAATTGAAAGAACATATAAAGACTACAGATATGAGTTTGGAATTGGATATCCAAAATGGAATTAAGGCCTCAATGTTGGCCAAAGAGAAGGTTAAACTTGAGGCCTTGAGAGCAATCAAGGCTGCAATATTGTTGGCAAAGACAGCCGACGGTTCTGAGAGCATCTCCGATGAGGCAGTACTGAAGATTATTCAGAAGCTGGTTAAACAGCGTAAAGAGAGTGCTGAACTTTACAAGGCCCAGAATCGTCCTGAGTTGGCAGAGAATGAACTTGATGAGGCCTCCTATATGGAGGTATTTCTCCCAAAACAGCTCTCGGCTGAAGAGCTTGAGGCTGAACTCAGAAAAATAATAGAGGCTGTTGGAGCCAAAGGCCCTCAGGATATGGGCAAAGTGATGGGCACAGCCACAAAACAGCTCTCCGGAAGAGCTGAGGGCAAAGCAATATCCGCAAAGGTTAAAGAGCTGCTCTCTTAATTCCCTGACCCCCATTAAAAAGACCTGTTATGAAAAGATTCATCGCAACCCTTCCGCTACTGCTCCTTCTGCTTGCAGCGGGATGCAACAACAAAGCAGAAACTGATTATGAGGTATGGAATGTTGAAGAGGCCTTTGACAATCCGTCGGAACTGAATCTCAGCAAATATGGCTCATCAATAAGATATATTCCGCTGGAGACCACCTCTGAATCACTTTTGAGTGACATCCACTATCTTGCTGCAGACGACAAGAATTTCTATGTGGCATCCGGGACCGATGGCAACAAACAGGCAATGATATTTGACAATGAGGGTAAATTTATAGGCAACCTTGGAACTGTAGGACGCGGACCCCGCGAATATATAAATGTGGGGCAGCTTGATATTGAGAGCGGCACAGGCAATGTGATGCTCCGGACAAGAGACAAGATATTGCTTTATGACAAGGGTGAGTTCAAAAAGGAGATTCCTTTTGACGGACTGCAGGAGATTACCGGCCGCAAACTTTCATACGATGGAAAATATCTTGGCAATGGCGAGTATGCACTGCTCGCCAATATGGATGATACAACCGACGCCAAGAATATCTATATCGACCTCTTTGCAAAGATAGATTCCACCGGCAAGGTTTTGAACCATACGAATGTATGTGACTCATACTCCGTTACTTTAACAATGGGAGAGTCGCAGATTACCATTACAACACCGTCGCAATTCTTCTCTGGCGGAGAGGGGATAAATATCATAAACGGACGTACGGACACCATCTATTGTATGGATAATGGCAAAACTGTACTGTATGCTCTTGATTATGGCAAATATACCCCTTATGTAATATCGGATGACTTCTCAAACAAATTGCAGGGGGGCTCATCAAATTTGGAGTGCGACAGCTTTATCTCAATGGGATTCCATATTCCTGTAGGGATAATCCCATCACTCCCGGAATCGGTAAAATCGGGCAAACTGCTCTACGACAAGAGGGAGAAGAGACTCTATTCACTCAACTACTATCAGGAGTTTGAGAGTATTGGAATGAGAAACGACCTTGACGGGGGAGCCCCTTTTAACCCCAACTTCATATCGGGCGGCAAGATGTACCGCTCATACGATGCTGCCAAGTTTATCGATATGGCTCAAAAATCCGAATCAGAGGAGATGAAGAGAGTAGCCTCAACTCTTACCGAAGAGAGCAATGTCGTGCTGGTTGAGGTTACTCTCAAATAATCTGCATTACTTCAATGTAACTGCCACCATTACAGGGTTGCTCTCCTCGGTAAGCGAGGCAGCAACCTTTTTCATTTCGGCAGAACCCGAGATTTCGCTCAATTCAATGAATTTGCCGGCATCTACGAAACAATACATCCTCTCACCATCAATATATGATGGCCAGAACGGTATACCTCCGTCGATGTCGTTGTGGAGACCTGCCATATCATACTCCTTGTAATATTTGGGTATGAAGGACTTCTTCTCCTGCTTGTCATATAAAAGAGCTGTTCTGTTGATCTGATTCACCCTGCGGCCGAAATAAAAGGTTACGCGTCTCTCTGTATCATTGGTCTCTACAGGAGGAACATCGTAAATCTCCTCCCCTACAGGCATAAGTATACTGGCAAAGATTGCAGGATCTGTATCAAGAAATCTCTCAAACAGCAGCAGCTCGGAAGCCTTGGCACTCTCCTTCTTACCTTTGAAACGGCCATAATCTATAGCCAGTTCCGGCTTGACCTCTGCACCATCCACCACAAATAGTGAATCGTGGGTTCCTCTAATAATATGAATACCTTTATTGTCGGCATAATAATTTGACGGATTAATGAACTTGATATCACCCATTGTTAAATAACCGGCCTCTTTCAACTCTATCTTCTCCATCACCTTTATTCCGGTATCAACTTGTGCCATTATAATTGATTCAGTCATATCTGAAGGGTCAGATACAAGGAAACAATATTTTCCCTGATGGTAACCCACCTTGAGATATCGAGGAGCGCGACCTTCTCGGCCATTACCATCATTCTGCTTGAAGAGAGGGGTAAAATCCACATCCCTGATGGCAGAGCCGTCTTCAAGGGAGTATACCACACCTTTCATACCACCCTCAATCATTATGGCATTCTCGTCTGGCAGTGAGATGACAGATCTGACCGCTACATATTCACCCGGGCCACGGCCCTTTCTTCCTATGGATTTTACATATTTGCCCTCCTTGGTGTAGATATGAACGCAGATCATTCTGTATGGAGAGGGAATATAGAGGTAATTGTCATCCATAAAGATACTGTTGATACTGCCCAAAAGCACTGTATCCTCAAGTCCCAACGGAATATAATCAATCTTTGATGCATATTTGGTGAGATTTACATCACAGAGATTCTCCACTGCCTCCTCTATTTGGATAGAAGGTAGTGAACTCTTGTCTCCATTACTGCATGAGAAAAGTGCCACCGCTGCAATAAGGAGGAATATTCCTTTCATTTTTTCATTTTTCATTTTTTTAGTAAATTTTGAAATGATATTCATACTTATTCTGTTTTATAGGTTTTCAGGAAATCTTTCATAAGGCCGAAGAGCTGGTCGAATTTCTCAGATGAGAAGTGTTCGTATGTATCGCGAGGAGTGTGGTAATATTGGTACATATCTCCCTCAATTGTAAAGTACATACAAGGAACTCCGTTGATTCCAAAATAGTAGTGGTCGCTGTTGTCGGCAAACGGTTGCCTGTCAACGCTTGTAAAGTATCCCTTCTCGCCATTGATCTTCTTGAAGAGCTCGTATCCAGCATCGCCACGCTCTCCTCCTCCAACTTCACATATTATGTTGCTTCCGTTGTCGCCAACCATATCAAGGTTTATGACAAACTTCACCTTGTTGAGCGGTTTATATGGGTTTGCCACATAATCCTTGGCTCCCAAGAGATTGGCCTCTTCGCCGTCGAGGAAGAGGAAGAGAATTGAACTCTCCGGACGGTTCTTCTTGTAATACTCCATCATTGCAAGCAGTGCCCCCACTCCCGAAGCATTGTCATTTGCACCTGTAAAGATATTGCCCTCTCCTATCATACCGAGGTGGTCGTAGTGGGCAAGAACTATAAAGTGCTCATCACTCTTCTCCTTACCCTCAACATAAGAGACAATATTTACGCCCTTGTATCCCTCAATCCACTCGTTTTCAAGATTGATGGTTGCCTCCTTTGCATCATCAGGAAACTCCGGACCTACCCCTACAACAGGGAAAGGAAGTGTATATACAGCTCTTGAAATGAAGTTTACCGGACGCGAAGAGTAGACGAATATCAGACCTCCCACATATCCTGAGAGCTGGGTAAGGTTATCTTTGTAGAGTTCTATACCTTCACCCCCAAATTTGTCGGAAAAGAGCGAAAAGTTAAAGGCAACAAATTTATCCTTGAACTTGCCGCTGCAGAGATGTTTGTAGAAAGCCTCCTTATCCATCAGATATTTATCGTCAAGATGGTAGATCTCCATAGTTGCCTCTTTGCCTGTGGAGAACTCCTTAACAATGAAATCCTCTGTAAAGATATACTCCTTTCCATCAACGGCAAACTCCACCTTGCCCCTCATAGTATTCTTGTTATACGTGAACGGCATATCGGCCCAATCAAATCCAATCCTCTCAATATTGGCCCTGATGTAGTCGGCTGCACCATTTATACCTCCGTTATAATCTGTCCTTCCAAAATATTTTGGATCCGACAGCTCTTTCACGTGGTTTTCAAAGAGAGACTTATAGTCGGTAGTATCTGAACAAGCCATAATAGTTGACATAGTTGAAATGATAATCAGAAGGTTAAGAATCTTTTTCATATTTTTTTGATTTTTGGAACAGTTATATACTATTTAGTTGATGGTTACCATTGTTGCTCCGTAGCCATACTCCTGGAATGAAGCATCCTGCCATTTGCAACGGCTGTATTTCCGCTTGAGCTCATCAATAATTGCCTTTCTCAGCACTCCATCGCCCTTGCCGTGGATAAAGACAATCTTGCTTCCCCTCTTGTGGAGTACCGCGGTCATAGCCTCATTGAACTTCTCAAGCTGATATTTGAGGATGGCTGTGTTGTCCATCCCGATTGTGGTATCGAGCAGCATAGAGGCGTGGAGATCCACCTCCATAACTCCATTGAAGGTTACCTTTATGAGAGCTGTATCTTCAAGCCACTCTCTCTGGAGCCCCCTGTCGGGGATATCCACCCATCTTCCATCTACATAGGCCCTGTTATGCATTCCTTTGCCAACAGCCGCTCCTCCCTTCGCTCCTGCAGCACCCTTTGCTCCGGCATTGCCCTGCATCACCTCCTTCTCCCCCTCAAATTTTGTTTTGAGGGCCTGTTTCAATGAAGTGCCATCGAGGGAACTCTCTATCGGATGTTCTCCATTCTCATCGGCAATTTTTACCACATATCCCCTCTCCTTTAGATAGTCATTTGCCTTGAAGAGACTCTCTTTGAGCAGATTGGTGGGGTCAAGTGTAAAGGTCTGCTCAATGATGGGCTTGATTTTGTGGGGCACATTTATCTTGATAGATGTTGATCTCTTGAATGGTATTACCCTCACAATAACCCTCTTTGAGTTATTGTTGAGGTCGGATATTCCAAATCTGAACATCTCCTTGCGCTGATAAGGGAGCAGTTCAGCTGCAAAAAGTGTTACAAATCTCTTTTCGGCGGAATCTTTGCCGCCATCTCTCTGCTCTTTATTCTCTGCTGTATAAGTTACAAAGAGGTTGTAATTGCACTCATTTGCCACCGTTGCGGTATATTGACCCGATTTTCCGGTATAGATGATTGCTATGTCGAGCTTATCCCCATCCTTTGTCTGGATATTTACCTCCTCTTTGGCAACAACATTCTCCTCCACAACAACACACTCCTTCTCAGGAACGGGGATATCAAATCCATCTTCATCCTGAATTGTCACCCATCCCTTTTTACCAAACCCTACAACAACTCCTCCTCCTGTCTGGTTGAGGAACCTTACCTTATCACCAATTCTCATAATTGAGTCTTTTTATATCAAAAACAATTTTTTGCCATCTCGGCAAATGCGTCAAATACAGGGCCGGCAGAGTATGAGGCTGGTTCTCCTTCATCTCCGCACTCACGGATGCTCTGTACAAGCGGAATCTGGCCCAGAAGCGGCACATTATATTTTGCAGCCATCTCCTTGCCGCCATCCTTGCCAAAGATGTAATATTTGTTCTGTGGAAGCTCTGCCGGAGTAAACCAGGCCATATTCTCCACAAGGCCATATACAGGTTTGTTTATATCCTTGTTGCGGAACATATTTATTCCCTTCTCAACATCGGCAAGAGCCACCGCCTGCGGTGTTGTTACAATTATTGCCCCGTCGAGAGGAATGTCGTGCACAAGGCTTATATGTATATCTCCGGTTCCAGGAGGAAGATCGAGCAACAGGAAGTCAAGCTCCTCCCATTTTACCTGAAGAATCATCTGTTTCAAAGCGTTGCAAGCCATAGGGCCTCTCCAGATAAGCGCCTGTTCCGGAGCCACAAAATAACCTACCGACATCCATTTTACTCCAAATTTTTCTATCGGAAGTATTGCCTCCTTAACCACTTTGCCGTGACTAGTAATGTTTGGAGCACCTGTCTGCGGATTTATTCCTGCCTCTGCAAGTGCCTCTCCAAAATCTGCATATCCATCTTCGTAGGTGAGCTCCATATCGGGAACCTCTCCCTCTGTTCCTGTCATCTTTGGAATTGACGGGCCATAGACATCGGCATCGGCCAATCCCACCTTATATCCAAGTTTTGCAAGTGTCACAGCAAGGTTTACAGAGACTGTCGATTTGCCTACACCGCCTTTACCTGAGGCTATGGCTATAATCTTGCCAACCTGCTCAAGCTGCTCAGCTCCAAGCTCATTGATATTTTTTCTCTTCTTTGGCTTACTGTCCCTTACAAGCTCTATAATGGAGACCTTTGCCTGAGGATACTCTGCTGCAATAGCCTCCTCACAACTCCTCTTTACAGAAGAGCCCAATGCGTCGGGACGGGGAAAGACAAGTTTGAACTTTATCTTGACAGACTTCTCTCCAGCCGCTGCGCCATCACCATTTTCAATCTCCTCAACCTTGATATCCTCTATGAGGCCAAGTTCAACCACACTCTTCTCATAAGCCGGGTGAATAACCCCCGACAGAATTTTCTCTATCTCTTTTGTTGTCATCACTACTATCCTCTCCTTTTATCTACTATCTTTTATGAGAAACTGCCCAAAGAGTGCTTTCGACTTGCATTGGACAGTTTCTGAATATTATCTGTTATCTTACTATATCCATCTCATCAAGCAGATATCCCGCTTTGCCATATTTGTCTATGATAAAGAGGACATATCTTATATCCACATTTATACACCTCTGGAGCTCAGGCTCAAAGATTACATCACCACTCATAGCCTCCCAGTTTCCGTCGAATGCAAGTCCTGTCAATTCACCTTTTGCATTGAGTACAGGGCTGCCCGAGTTTCCTCCTGTAATATCACAGTTGCAGAGGAATGCAACCGGCATCTTTCCATTTTCCAAGGCATACTCGCCGAAATCTTTTGCTTTCCACAACTCTTTGAGGCGCTCAGGAACAACAAACTCCCAGTTGTCAGGGTCCTCTTTCTCCATCACTCCGTCGAGGGTTGTTATATAACCATATTGGACGGCATCTCTTGGAGAGTATGGCAATACCTGTCCGTAGGTCAATCTCATTGTAGAGTTTGCATCAGGATAGGTTGCATTGTTGCCCTGCATCTCAAGGATTCCGGCAACATAGGTGCTTTTGAGTTCAGCTACCTTGCCCATCGACTCCATATATGGGGTCATCACATTCTGTACTATTACATAAATATCTGCCCTCAATACAGATGCGGGATCCTCCTTAAGGTTCTTGCCACTCTCTTTGGCAGCCTGATATTTCTCAAGGCTGGTAAAATCTGAGTTGTCGTAGATAAAATCTACAAAGTTGTCGATATTGCCGCCAAATTCCTTCTCAATTCTCTCATAGAAGGCCGGAAGATATTTGGCATCCACCTTCTCCTTGTAGATACTGAGCATCTTTTTGGCCAATTTTCTGTCGGTATCTACCGAGTAGTCTTTATAGAAATTCTCAATCTGTCCCGGACGTCTCATTGCTGTTGCCTTGATAAGTTCAATTGCCGACACCGACTCTGCAATGTATGAATAGGCATAAACTATCTCAGCCCTCTCTTTCACAGCCTTGTTTATCTCCTCTACAACTGTTCCATATTTGGCGCTGCGTTTCTTGTTTGCATTTGCCCACTCGTTGAACTCCTTCTCCTGCTCTACCCTGCGGCCGATGACATTCAATTTGTCAAATGTTTCATTCATTCCCATCCACTTTTTCCAGCCGTTTGACGAGTTTGCATATTTGTTTGAATATTGGATTCTCACCTTCTGGTCGGCCAACATATCCTCCATCCAGATATCCTGTTTCTCCCCTCTTACATAGATGCTGATGGCATTGGTAATCTCCTGTTTCTCCCTCGCCTCTTCGCTCAACATAAAACGGGTTGTTCTGCCAGGGAAACCTACAATCATAGAGAAGTCACCCTCCTTGATTCCCTTCAATGATATTTTCAATGATTGTTTTGGAGTGTAAGGCACATTCTCCTCTGAGTACTCGGCAGGGTTATTGTTCTTGTCGGCATAAATTCTGAATACTGAAAAATCTCCTGTATGGCGTGGCCACACCCAGTTGTCGGTATCGGCACCAAACTTTCCGATTGATGAAGGAGGTGCTCCTACAAAACGGATATCCTTGAATGTGCGGGTTGTGATTACATAGTATGCATTCCCATTGTAGAAATCGGTGAAGTTTACCTCAAGGGTCTTGTCATTTGCAGTAATCTCCTCCTCTATCTTCTTGAGTTCAGCCTCTACCGCAGCCTGCTTCTCCTGATCAGTGGTGCATTTGTCGAGAACTTTATTTATGCGTTTTGTTACATCGATGAATCTCTCTACAAATGTAACGCTCAAGCCTTTGGCAGGAAGCTCCTCTTTGAGGTTCATTGCCCAGTATCCATTATTGAGATAGTCGTGCTCAACACTGCTCAACTTCTGGATTGCGCTGTATCCGCAATGGTGGTTGGTAAAGAGAAGACCCTGGTTTGAGACAATCTCAGCTGTACATCCGCCGCCAAATTGCACAATGGCATCTTTCAGGCTCGAATTGTTGATACTGTAAATCTCCTCCGGGGTAAGCTGACAACCCAACTCCTTCATTTTATTTGCATTAAGCTTTTCAAGCAATGGCAACAGCCACATTCCCTCATCTGCCTTTACCGGCATAAACGACAGCAGCATAGAGACTGCCAATAATAGTGAAATCTTCTTCATATATCTGATAATTGTTAATATTACACTTTACAAGGCGCTATAAAGCCCAAAGTTAATTATTATCTCTGAATTAATTTTGAACTCTATGGCATTTTGCCTAAATTTGTTCACAACGCTCTAAAATTTAGCACCATGGCACCAAAACTATCTCCCAACAAGCACAAACGTTACTGTTTATGCGCAATCATTCTGATTTGTTCCATCTTATTGTACAACAAATTTACCGTCAGCCACAAGGCTTCTGTCATTGAAGAGATGGAAGCTACTGTAAAATCATCAATCTACAAATTTGGAGCGCAGGATTCAGTCATCGGCTCCGTAAAGAAGGGTGAGATGATCAAAATTATGGGTTACTGGGAGAACCATCTCGCTGTCTGGGCTGAGAATGAGGCCGGTGTCCGTGGTTTTATCCCGGTAGAAGAGTTGGGAATTACCATTGAAGCCCGCAACCCAAAGAGCAAAAATATGGAAGTGGCCCAGAAGGTAATCTGTACCGGAGCCCATCATAATTATGAAGTCACCTTTAAAGACGGCACGACTGCCAAAATCAAAAAGGCTGACCTCAAACCCGACATTTCCAAAAAAATCCGTAAGAAGATCCTCTCCAATTCTGCCGGTAAATATTATATAAATGAATCGGACTTCAACCGCCGGATAGTGGGCAAGAGTCTGGAAAAGGTGGAGAAAAGATCCGCTCCGGCCAAACATATCTATTGGTCTGACGGAAAGAAAGTGGCTGAATTCATCTCCATACGGGTTATCACCAGCGAGGGGCGAATGACTCCGATCCTCACATTTGGACCGGAAGATGAAGCCCAACTGAAAAAATGGCGCACTACCAATGAACGGCTGATTGCCACATCTTTCCCCTTCAAGAAAATGATTATGGGGAGCAACATCCTGTGCAGTATGATTGATGCTTCGGTCTACGAGGATAATGTAGATAAGCCTGAGAATTTCCTTCTGAAAATCCTCTACTATGCTTTCGCACTGATAATCATACTATTTTGTCTGGTGTGGTTTTTCCTCACCCCTATGTTGCCGGCATTCATCATAGGTTACCTGATCTATTTCCCAAAAATATTCAGAGCCTTCTCCAACAGGGCCCTCTATCTGTTCACCCTGGTTGTCACCCTTATCAGCGTCTATTGTTGGATTGTTGCACTCGGATGCTGGGGTATGGTCTTCCTGGCAGCACTGATCAACATTTGGGTAGCTCTCTACTGCTTCTCCTTTATCACTTCTCCGCTGCTGGACTATGTTCCACACCAACGCTGTCCGGAATGCAGACGTATGCATACAATCAAATTCAGCAAAGAGGAGTTTGTCAAGGAGTATACACAGAAAGAGGGTGAACGGAGAAAAGTCAAAGATATCTCAAAAGAGACCAAAAAGTGGAAAATCACCAAATATACTACTTACCAATACAAATATAGAAGTGACTATACCACTTCCCAGACCGAATATCACGGTGAAATCACCACCAACACACTTTATAATGATTACGAAGTGCTCTGGAAAGTGACCGTCTACAGAATTACCTTCTGTTGTGAATGTTGTGGCAGGGATGAATCATACCTGACCGAGAAATATACCCTGCTCAGCAGAAGACAAACCGGACAACACATAGATACCAGTACTGTGCAGTATTAAGATTGGCACCTGACCTGTTTGAGGTGCCATAAAATAGATGGAGGTTTATATGAAGAGTTTCAAGATTCTGGTTGCCATTGACAAATTCAAGGGGTCGCTCACCTCGCTGGAGGCGGCCGGCTCCGTTGCCAAAGGGTTGGGACGGAGATTGTCGGAGAGATGGCCAGGGGTAAAGTGCGATTTTACCATCGTTCCGATTGCAGACGGAGGTGACGGCAGCGCCTCTGTTCTCAAATATGTTATGGACGGGAATGGCATTGAAGAGGTTGGGCTTATGGCAACAGGACCTTTGGGTGAGAAGATCCGCACCTCTTTCCTGCTCTATATGGAGGGGAATACAAAGGTGGCCTTTATTGAGATGGCCAAAGTTTCGGGACTCGAGCTGCTCTCAGCAAAGGAGCGAAACCCGTTAAAGACAACCACCTTTGGTTTGGGGGAACTTATACTTGAGGCCTATTCACGTGGTGCAGGCAAGATTATCCTCTCTATTGGAGGAAGTGCAACCAACGACGGCGGCTCAGGAATGGTCCAGGCTCTTGGATTCAACTTCTATAACAGGGAGGAGAGACTTATTGGGGATTATATGTGCGGAGGGCTGCTTGAGGAGATTTCAAAGATTGAGGTGCCACAGGTGGAGAGCGTAGGGGAAAACTCCTTTCTCCAGGCCCTGCAGAGCGGCCGATGCAAGATCTCCGTTGTTTGTGATGTAACCAATCCGCTTTTGGGTGAGAATGGCGCCACAATGGTTTATGGTCCGCAAAAGGGGGCAACGCCCGCTATGTTGGAACGCCTTGAGAGAGGTATGGAAAACTATGCCGTGTGCGCTATTGGAGAGAGGGAGCTCACCTCCATCCCCGGCAGTGGTGCCGCAGGTGGTGTTGGATTTGCCGTGCGCTCACTACTTAAGGGAGAGATAATTAGCGGATGGAATTTCTTTGCAACCCTTACGAATCTTGGAGAAAGAATCTCCCAATCAGACCTTGTTGTCAGTGGCGAGGGGAGAATCGACTCCCAGTCATTCTCAGGCAAGGTGATTGACGGCGTGGTTACCCTTGCAAAAAGTGAAGGCAAGGAGGTATTGCTCTATTGCGGTATAAATAGTAGTGATTCATCCCATCAGAATGGCAACTACAGAGTATTCAGTCTCCTTGATATTGAACCCGACAAGGAGAGATGTATGAAGGAGGCTGCCCACCTTCTTGAAGAGCTTGCATACCACAGCGGTGATACATTATAGTCTTACTGTTTTCAGAATAGGGTGGGTTCGTCATCTACAAGTTTGTAGCTCAGCCTGTGATGGGGTGTGATACCATATTTTGCTATCGCCTCACGGTGCTGTTTTGTGGGGTATGCCATATTCTTTTCCCAGCCATATTGCGGATACTCCTGTGCTATCTTGAGCATATACTCATCCCTGTGTGTTTTTGCCAATATTGATGCGGCAGCTATTGAGGCATATTTTCCATCACCCTTTATTACGCACAAGTGGGGAATGTCGTTGTATTTATGGAACTTGTTACCATCCACAAGTATCGATTGCGGCCTCACAGAGAGATTGTCGAGGGCCCGGTGCATACCGGTTATGGAGGCCCTCAGAATATTGATCTCATCAATCTCCTGAGGTGAGACAGCCACTACGCTCCAACTGATGGCATTCTCCTCTATTATTGGACGCAGTCTCTCCCTCTGGCGTGCTGTGAGCTGTTTGGAATCGTTGAGTAACGGATGGTAGAAATCTTTCGGCAATATTACAGCCGCAGCATATACAGGACCTGCCAGGCAACCTCTGCCAGCCTCATCACACCCGGCCTCTATCAGGTCGGGATTATGGTATGGTAAGAGTAAATTTTGTCTCATCCGGCAAAGTTAGAAAGAGTTTTAATTTATAAAACCCTGCTCTTCCCTTTTCTGCTGGAGCTCTGACACCTTCTGCTGAAGTTCTGCCACCATCTGCTGAAGTTCCGACAGCTTCTCTTTCAGTTCGGCAATCTTTTCGTCCCTGTCGCTAACCATCTCATTGAGACGCTTTATAAAGAGCTCTTTTTCGGCAATATTTTTATTGAGTCCGTCGATGGCGGACTTGTGGGAAACCTTCAACCCCTCGCATATGACATTATGTCTCTCCACCGTCATTACCTTTCCAAAAAGCAGCGCCTCAGGAGTGGTATCAAGTGCCCTTGCTATCTTGAGGAATTTTGGATTGAATATATTTGTAGGACCCTTCTCTATCTTGATATAGGCGTTAAGAGAGATGTCCACCTGTTCGGCAACACACTCCTGGGAGAGGCCCAACTCCTTTCTCCTGGTATAAATATTCTCTCTTAAACTTTCGTTGTCCATACATTGCAAAGCTATGCCAATTAGTGGCAAATTATAATCAATCCCAAGTTGTAACCAATACAACCGCAAGTTGTATATAACAATCCTGTCGGGAAGAAGATAAATTCCCTTTTTCTTTATGAAATGATGGATATATTGTTTAATAAAATAATTTTTTATAAATTTGAAATCTGTTTTTTGCGCACCAAACCTGCTGAAAACAGGCTATTTTTATCAGTTGTGACACCTTGTAGAGCACTTCTTGGTCTGATGGGCAGATGATGGTACAAGGTTGCAGAGGATACTTGACAGAAATTATTTAAAAACACTTAATAAATTAAAACACTGAAATGAAAACTTATAATACGCAAAACGTGAGGAATGTGGTTTTGTTGGGAAGTTCCAAATCGGGAAAAACCACACTTGCCGAGACTATGATGTTTGAGGGTAAGGTCATCGACAGAAGAGGTACAATCGAGGCTAAGAATACAATAAGCGACAATACTGAGATTGAGCAGATCTACCAGAGATCAATCTACTCTACTCTACTATATACCGAGTTCCTTGATACAAAATTCAATATTATTGATACCCCGGGTTCTGACGACTTCGTAGGCGGTGTTTATTCAGCATTTTCAGTTGCTGAGAACGGTATCCTCCTTGTAAATGCAACTCAAGGCGTTGAGGTTGGTACAGAGATTTTTGCACGCCACGCTGTAAGCCATAAAAAACCGTTGATCATCGCTGTAAACCAGTTGGATCACGAGAAACAGGATTGGCAGGCCACTATCGACTCTTTGAAACAGACTTTCGGCAACAAGGTCGTTTTGGTTCAATATCCGGTTAACCCTGGTGCAAATTTCGACACTTTCATCGATGTTCTCAAGATGAAGATGTACAAGTTCAAGGATGAGAATGGTACAAGAGAGTCTTTCGAGATTCCTGACGAGTATAAGGAGGAGGCTCAGGAGCTTCACCAGCAGTTGGTTGAGATGTCGGCAGAGAATGACGAGACATTGATGGAGACCTTCTTTGACAAGGGTATCCTTACCGAGGATGAGATCAGGGCAGGTATGAAGGTCGGTATGCAGCTTGGCGATATCCTTCCTGTATTCTGCTTGTCTGCAAAGAAAGATATCGGCGTAAAGAGAATTATGGAGTTTACAATCAACGCAGGTGTTACTCCAGACAAATCAGATAACCTTTTGAAGGATGGTGAGACTACCGTTAAGGTTGATTCTAATGCACCTACCTCTATTTTCGTATACAAGACAGCTCAGGAGCAGCACCTTGGTGATGTATCATACTTCAAGGTTATGTCCGGTAAGTTGACAGAGGGTATGGATGTTGTGAACCCTGAGACCGGATCTAAAGAGAGAATCGCACAGATTTATGCTGCTGCAGGTAAGAAGAGAGAGAAAGTTTCTGAGGTTATGGCAGGTGATATCGCTTGTACAGTAAAACTTAAATCTGTCAAGACAGGTCAAACCCTTAATGCTTCAGGTTGCGAGTATGTATGGCAGCCTACACAATTCCCTGCTTCTAAATTCAGGACAGCCATCAAGGCTAAAGAGGAGAAGGATGAGGAGAAATTGGGTGAGATCCTCAACAGAGCACAGGCAGAGGATCCTACAATTGTAGTTGAGTACTCAAAAGAGTTGAAACAGACTATCGTAAGCGGTCAGGGTGAGCACCAGATCAACATCTTGAAATGGCAATTGAACAATACCCATAAATTGGAGGTTGACCTTTTTGCTCCAAGAATCCCTTACAGAGAGACCATTACCAAGGTTGCCCGCGCAGATTACCGCCACAAGAAACAGTCTGGTGGAGCAGGCCAGTTCGGTGAGGTTCACCTTTTGATTGAGCCATACTATGAGGGAGCGCCTCAAAACAACAAATTCAAGGTTGACGGTACTGAGCTTATCCTTAACGTGAAGGGTAAAGAGGAGTATCCGCTTGAGTGGGGCGGCAAATTGGAGTACTACAACTGTATCGTAGGTGGTGCTATTGATGCACGCTTTATGCCGGCTATCCTTAAGGGTATTATGGAGAAGATGACTGAGGGCCCTCTTACAGGTTCGTATGCCCGTGATATCAGAGTATATGTTTACGACGGTAAGATGCACCCGGTTGATTCAAATGAGATGGCATTTAAACTTGCAGGTAGAAATGCCTTCAAAGAGGCCTTCAAGAAGGCGGTTCCGAAGATTATGGAGCCTATCTACAATGTAGAGATTCTTGTACCAAGCGACTGTATGGGTGATGTTATGAGTGATTTGCAGAACCGTCGCGCAATGATTGAGGGTATGAGCAGCCAGAAGGGATTTGAGGTTCTTAAGGCACGCGTTCCACTTGCTGAGCTTTACAAATACTCAACATCTCTAAGCTCATTGACTTCCGGTAGAGCAACATTTACTATGGAGTTTGCAGAGTATCAACAGGTTCCTTCTGATGTTCAGGAGAAATTGTTGAAGGCTTACGAGGCTGAGGAGAAAGATGAGTAACAGATAACTCCCAAAGTTGGATATTGAGGGCGACCTGCTGGGTTGCCCTCTTCTTTTATGGAGCAAAGAGCAAGGGGGTTGGGAACCCAAATCGCGGCTGGAGTGCAGTCTGGGGTCCCAACCCGGTAAAATTCAGAGGGGTTGGGATTTCGAATCGGCCCTGCAGAGCGTTGTAGGGCATATTGGCATTCCCAACCATTTTGCAAATAAGCGACCACTCTTCAAAGAATGGTCGCTTATTCTTAATTTTCCAAGCCGAGAACCTGCAAAGGGCCGGCACCTGTAAAACAATTATACATTAAAGAGGAAGTGCATAATGTCGCCATCCTGTACTACATACTCTTTTCCTTCAACACCCAGTTTGCCTGCATTACGGCAAGCTGCTTCAGAACCATATTTTACATAGTCATCAAATTTGATAACCTCTGCGCGGATAAATCCCTTCTCGAAATCTGAGTGGATTACACCTGCTGCCTGCGGTGCTTTATCTCCTTTGTTATAGGTCCACGCTCTCACCTCCTGAACTCCTGCTGTAAAGTAGGTCTCAAGGTTGAGTAGTGCATAAGCACTGCGGATAAGACGCTGTACTCCCGATTTCTCCAATCCAATCTCCTCAAGGAACATCTGGCGCTCCTCATAACTCTCCAACTCTGCAATCTCAGACTCTATCTTTGCTGCAATAATAAGGATCTGCGCATTCTCATCCTTCACCGCCTCTCTTACTGCCTCAACATACCGGTTACCATCTTTGGCACTGTTTTCATCAACATTGCAGACATACATTACAGGTTTGTTTGTAAGAAGGTAGAGCTCCTTTGCCATCTTCTCATCCTCTGCATTGTCGAATGTCACTGTTCTTGCCGATTTTCCCTGCAATAACGCCTCTTTGTACTGCACAAGTATGTCATAAAGCTTCTTTGCTGCTTTGTCGCCACCTGTCTGTGCCTGCTTCTGAACCTTGCTTATCCTATTCTCAATAGTCTCAAGATCCTTCAGCTGAAGCTCTGTATCGATAATCTCCTTATCCCTTACAGGATCCACATTTCCGTCGACGTGAACGATATTTGGATCATCAAAACACCTCAACACGTGAAGAATTGCATCTGTCTCCCTGATATTTGCCAAAAACTGGTTGCCAAGACCCTCGCCCCTGCTTGCTCCTTTTACAAGACCTGCAATATCAACAATCTCAACTGTTGCAGGCACTACCCTATGGGGATTGACAATCTTTTCCAAAACGTGTAGCCTGTCATCAGGAACAATTGTTGAACCTATATTTGGTTCTATGGTGCAGAATGGAAAGTTTGCCGATTGAGCCTTTCCTGAACTTATACAATTAAAAAGTGTTGATTTTCCGACATTTGGTAAGCCAACAATACCGCATTTAAGAGCCATTTTATTGATTTTTAAAAATTTAGGCTGCAAAAATAATATAAATTTACCTTTTTGCAATGACGGCCAATCCTATTTTCATACTTTTGGAATCATTTTGGGACTTATGAAGGGTATTGTGGAGATTCTGGCGTTTATTGTTCTCTTCTGGAATGTTGAGAATTATTATGATCCTTTTGCAAATTCTCCAAAGGATGGAGATTCAACATCATTTGCCGATCTGGATTTTACTCCGGCTGGAGGGAAGTACTGGAGCTGGAAAAAATTTGAAAAGAAGAGGGATGATATTACCAGAACCATCTACCTTGTAACAGAGAAGTATGGTATCCCTCCGGCCATTATAGGTTTAGCGGAGATTGAGAACAGGTTTGTCCTCAACCAACTTGTAGAGAATACAATTCTCGCCCCACTGGATTATGGTATTATCCATAGGGATTCACCCGACAGGCGCGGAATAGATGTTGCCCTGCTCTACCGCAAAGGGGAGTTCAAACCCATAGCAGTGCACTTTTATCCTATTGCCGGCATCCATACAAGGGAGATGCTCTATGTAAAGGGAATTTTCCGGGAACTTGATACTCTGCACTGTATTGTTGTGCACTGGCCCTCCAAAATAGGCGACAACAGTGCCCGGACAAGAATGTCGGCATCAATGAGGCTAAAAGGTGTAACCGACTCCATTCTCCAGACCAACTGTCGGGCCAATATTATAGTGACGGGGGATTTCAATGACACCCACAGCTCCAACCCATTGAGGAATCTGTATGACGGAGATGGCTCCCTTATTTCTTTAACGGCACTGCGGGATTTCAAAAAGAACAGGGGAACGTATAAGTACAAGGAGAGTTGGGAGGTGATAGACCACTTCCTTATCTCAAAAGGGCTTTTCCGTGAGAAAGACAAGGAGGTGTTTCCAGCCCAATGGCTCCACTGTTATAACCACTCATTTGAGATCTTCTCCCACCCCTATCTTCTGGAGAGGGACAGGGTATATCTGGGGTATAAATTGCGGCGTACCCTTATAGGCCCAAGATATAACGGCGGGATAAGCGACCATCTTCCCATTGTACTGAAGGTATATGGCTACCAATAGGGAGACTCGGACGGCATTCCAATTTTTACCATTATTATATTATCGGATGACAATTAATTTCTACCTTTGTAAGGGAGAATACTTAATAGAACAAGGACTATATATGGAGGCTTATTTGAATCTTCTGAGAAAGATAATGAAAGATGGTGTTGTCAAGAGTGACAGGACCGGTACAGGAACAAAGAGCATTTTCGGATACCAGATGCGTTTTGACCTTAATGAGGGATTCCCCCTTCTAACTACAAAAAAGGTGCATCTCAAATCGATAATTCACGAACTCCTCTGGTTCATCAATGGAGATACAAATATCAAATACCTTAAAGACAATGGAGTATCTATATGGGATGAGTGGGCAGATGAGAATGG
This sequence comes from Candidatus Egerieisoma sp., assembly GCA_045594125.1. Classification (GTDB taxonomy): domain Bacteria; phylum Bacteroidota; class Bacteroidia; order Bacteroidales; family UBA932; genus Egerieousia. The sequence continues at coordinate 79,780 of JAZNXX010000027.1, read as the reverse complement.
CGAACTCGGACCAGTATACGGTGCACAATGGCGCAGATGGAGAGGTGACGGTGGAGTTGAGATTGACCAGCTCTCAAATCTTATGAAATCATTGAGGGAGAATCCCGATTCACGCCGCCATATCATCTCTGCCTGGAATGTGGCGCAGGTAGACAATATGGCTCTGCCGCCTTGCCACTCACTCTTCCAGTTCTATGTTGCAGAGAACAGGCTCTCTTGCCAGTTATACCAGAGAAGTGCCGATGTATTTTTGGGTGTGCCCTTCAACATTGCCTCTTATGCTTTGTTAACAATGATGATTGCGAAGGTGTGCGGATTTGAGCTGGGTGATTTTGTGCATACATTTGGCGACACACATATCTACCTTAACCATTTCGATCAGGTAAATACCCAATTGGAGAGAACTCCGAGAGCCCTTCCAAAAATGGTTATACACGGCAACCAGAAGGATATCTTCAGCTTCAAATATGAAGACTTTGAACTTGTTGATTATAATCCCTACCCGGGAATCAAGGCCCCGGTAGCAGTTTAAACAGGAGAGCCCCAAAAGGGGCAATTCACATTTTTCAAAAGACAGTTATATGCTCTCACTTATCGTTGCAGTTGCTGAAAACGGTGCCATCGGCAGAAATAATGAGTTGCTTTGGCACATATCTGAGGATCTGAAATATTTCAAATCCACCACTACAGGACACCCTGTGATTATGGGGCGCAAGACCTATGAGTCTATCGGCCGCCCGCTTCCAGGCAGAAGAAACATTGTCTTGACAAGAGGTATTGTAGAGCCCGACGGCTCCATCAGGAACAATATGGAGATTCCTGCTATAAAGAATCCTGAAACCACTTCGTTTGAGATTATAAACAGCCTGGAGAGTATTATAAACCTCACCAAAGAGAGTGAGAGGGAGTTTTTTGTAATGGGTGGAGGCGAACTCTACAGACAGACCTTCCCTTATGCCGACAGACTCTATATAACAAAAATATATGCCGGGGCTGAGGATGCAGATACATTCTTTCCAGCAATAGACGAGAATATCTGGGAGGTAGAGAGGTGTGGCGACAAACAGCTTGATGGTGAGAATAATATATATTTCCAGTTTATTGTATACAAAAGAAGATAACAGATAGATGAAAAGAGACAATTTTGGCAGCAGTTTCGGTGTTATTGTAGCTATGGCCGGCTCAGCAGTGGGGTTGGGCAATTTGTGGCGCTTTCCATATCTTGTGGGTACCAATGGCGGTGCCGCATTCATAATAATATATTTGTTTATAGTCCTATTTCTGGCGCTTCCCATAATGTATGCCGAGTTCATATTGGGACGAAGGGCACAATCCAATGTCTTTGGTGCATTCAAAAAGCTGGCACCAGGTTCAAAATGGGGAGTTATAGGAGTGCTTGCTATCCTCTGTTGTATTCTTGTACTCTCATTCTACTCTGTTGTGGGAGGCTGGACCATCGATTATATGGTAAAATCGGCTACAATGGAGTTCTCTACAGATACATCACAACTTACAGGCCTGTTCGAAAAGAGTGTAACATCAAGCTGGCATCCACTGCTCTATATGACCATATTTGTTGCCCTGTCGGGATTTGTACTTCTTGCAGGAGTAAAGGATGGTATAGAGAAATACTCAAAAATCCTTATGCCGCTCCTCTTTTTGATGGTGGTGGTGATAGCAGTAAGATCAGTAACCCTTCCTAATGCAGGCGGCGGTCTGGAGTTCCTCTTCAAACCCGACTTCTCCAAGGTGACATCCGATACCATTCTTGACGCTATGGGCCAGGCCTTCTTCTCACTGAGTGTTGGTTTTGGAATTATATTCACCTATGCATCCTATGTAAAAAAAGAGGAGAATCTTGTAAAGATGTCGGTACAGACAGCTCTGGCTGATACCCTGTTTGCAATCATTGCCGGTGTTGCCATAATGCCTGCCGTCTTCTCATTCGGCATCTCCCCTAACCAGGGTCCGGGTCTTGTCTTCATTACTCTTCCTTATATTTTCGGACAGATACCGTTTGGCTCCATTTTGGCTATACTCTTCTTCTTCGTACTCTTTATTGCCGCCATAACCTCCTCCATCTCACTGCTTGAGGTTATTGTTGCCTACTTTATTGAAGAGTTCAGAATCAAGAGAGTCACTGCAGTAATTTGTGCAATGGCTATTGTCATATTCCTCGGAATATTCTGCTCGCTATCTCAAGGCATTTTGTCGGATATCAAGATTTTGGGCAACAACATCTTTGATCTCTTCGATAAGACCTCTTCAAATATCCTTATGCCTTTAGGTGCACTGCTTGTTGTTGCATTTGTGGGATGGAGAATGAAGAGAGCAGATTTTATTGACGAAATTACAAGTAGCGGCAGACACAGGATCTCTCCATTCTATTTGAGGGTTGTGGAGTTGTCGATTAAATATATTGCCCCTATTGTAATTGCGGTAATTATGCTGAGAAGTTTCCTGTAAGGGATGTATGACAACTTTATTGTGATATTTAACAATTCATAAAATGGCAAAGAGAGAGAGTTTTGGCAGCAGTTTCGGTGTTCTTGTGGCTATGGCCGGTTCAGCTGTAGGTTTGGGTAATTTGTGGCGTTTTCCCTATCTTGTAGGTACCAATGGCGGTGCCGCATTCATTATCATCTACCTGGCTTGCGTACTTTTTCTTGCCTTGCCGATAATGTATTCAGAGTTCATTATCGGACGGAGAAGCCAGTCAAATGTCTTTGGCGCCTATGAGAAACTGGCTCCAAAAAGCGGTTGGTCCAATTTTGGCTTTATCTATCTATTATGCTCCGTTACCATAATCTCTTTTTATTCTGTGGTTGGAGGATGGACTATTGATTACACAGTTAAGGCTTTGTGTTTCAAATTTGATGTGGCCGACAATAATGTTTTGGGAAGTATGTTTGAGAATACTGTCACCTCGAGTTTTGAGCCTCTTCTTTATATGGTCATATTTGTATTGTTGACAGCACTTATAGTTCTTGCAGGTGTAAAAAAAGGTATTGAGAAGTATACGAAGATTATGATGCCTGTACTATTTATTATGGTCATCATCATTGCTGTACGCTCTGTAACATTACCCAATTCTGCCGGAGGTCTTGAGTTCCTCCTCAAACCAGATTTCTCAAAGGTTACACCAAGTACCATTCTTGATGCACTCGGACAGGCATTCTTTTCATTGAGTGTGGGGACCGGCACCATTATGACCTACGCATCGTATGTGAAGAGAGAGGAGAGTATTGTAGGTTTGTCGGTACAGACTGCTGTTACAGATACACTCTTTGCAATAATTGCAGGTATAGCAATTATGCCGGCTGTTTTTGCGTTTGGTTTATCCCCTCAACAGGGTCCAGGACTTGTATTTGTAACATTGCCATATATTTTCAGCCAGATACCGTTTGGAGGCATCTTGGCTATCGCCTTCTTCTTCATTCTCTTTATTGCGGCAATAACCTCTTCTATATCAATGCTTGAGGTGATAGTTGCATATCTTAATGAGGAGTGGCAAATTAGCCGTAAATGGGCAATCACCCTCTCTATATCAGTAATTCTGGCCTTTGGCTCGTTGTGCTCGCTCTCTCAAGGTGAATTGTCGGGATTGCGGATATTCGGCAATAATATTTTTGATTGTTTCGACAAGTTGTCGGCCAATATATTGCTCCCTTTGGGAGGTTTGATTGCCGTAATTTTTGTTGGATGGAGGATGGAGCGTAAAGATTGTCTGGATGAGATTACCAATGGAAGGGGTGACAGTTATAGAGGTATTCTTCTTAATTTCATCTATTTCAGCATAAAATATCTTGCGCCATTGGTGGTTGCGGTTGTAATGCTCCAGGGATTGCTATAAAAAACAGATGGTGGCCTCGGTAAAGATGGTGCTGTAAAAAACTTCACTTAAGGTCACCATTCTCACAACTAACTATTCTTAATTTTTTAAACTAATATATTTTTTGTGTTAACTTACCATCTGTCTCTCCCCCTCCTCTTTAAATTTTTTGTACTTATAATAGGTATCTCTTGATACATTCATTACCCGGCAGATTTTACTGATGGTATACTCCTTTTTTATCATATTCTCTATCTTGACGGAGTTTTGCAGAAGATAGTTCAACTTTACACAGGAGCCTTTTCTTCTGCCAAGGATGACTCCTTCAGATCTTTTGAGGGCGAGTGCCTCTTTTGTCCTGAGTGATATGAGGTTTCTCTCTATCTCAGCTACAAGACCAAATGCAAAACAGAGAACTTTGCTGTTTATTGTATCATCAAAAACATAGCGCTCTTTGGTGGTATAGATATGTATACCCTTCTTCAGACATACTCCCATAATGGACATTATATCCGTTAAAGTTCTGCTCAATCTCGATACCTCGGTTACTAAAAGAACATCACCCTTTTTTAATGTTTTGAGCAAATAGCCGAGTTTTCGCTCCTCCTTGCTCTTTTTTCCACTGACAATTTCTGTTACCCACCTGTCAATTTCCCAATTCTTTTCCAATGCAAATCTCTGGATTTCATCTTTTTGGTTCTCCGGATTCTGCCTTCCGGTACTTACTCTTAAATATGCTACTATCATATTAAAAAAAATTTGGTTACAGGCAGAAGTTAGAAAACTGTTTATTGTCAAACAACTGTATATAAAAAAAGGCCGGTCCACTGTGAAGTGAACCGGCCTCCGTATTGCAACTTATCTCTTATTGATTAGTCTTTCAATTTTGCGCAAAGGAACTCTCTGTTCAAACGTGCAATATTTGATACTGAAATGCCTTTCGGACACTCCATCTCACAAGCACGGGTGTTTGTACAAGCACCGAATCCCAACTCGTCCATCTTTGCAACCATTGCTTTTGCTCTTCTTGCGCCCTCAATCTTACCCTGAGGAAGAAGTGCCAATGAACTTACTCTTGCAGAGACAAACAACATTGCTGAACCATTCTTACAAGTTGCCACGCAAGCACCGCAACCTACGCAAGAGGCAGCATCCATACTCTCATCTGCATCTTTCTTAGGAATTGGAATTGCATTACCGTCAGGAACTCCACCAGTATTTACTGATACGAATCCACCAGCCTGAAGAATCTGGTCGAATGCATTTCTGTTTACAACCAAATCTTTGATGATTGGGAAACCTGCACTTCTCCAAGGCTCGATTGTAATGGTATCTCCATCTTTGAATTTACGCATATGCAACTGGCAAGTGGTAATATCATTGTCCGGACCGTGTGCCCTACCGTTGATGTACAGTGAACAAGCTCCGCAAATACCCTCACGGCAATCGTGGTCGAAACTTACAGGACCGCTTGACTTACAACCTTTATTTACAGCTACCGGATCGATGTTCTCTTTGATCAACTGCTCGTTGAGGATATCCATCATCTCCAAGAATGAGCTGTCAGGAGAGATATTCTTAACTTGATAAGTCTCGAAATGTCCCTTCTCTTTTGCGTTTTTCTGACGCCAAACTTTTAGTGTTAAATCCATATTATAATTTACTTTTCTTAGTCTTTATAGTTTCTTGTTGACGGTTTTACAAACTCGTAGTTCAAAGCCTCCTTATGCAACTCAGGCTCTACATTCTCACCTTTGTACTCCCAAGCGGCAACATACATGAAGTTCTCATCATCACGTTTTGTCTCACCATCCTCTGTCTGCATCTCCTCACGGAAGTGACCTCCGCAAGACTCTTTTCTGTTGAGCGCATCGATTGCCATCAATTCACCCATCTCAAGGAAGTCTGCCAAACGAAGTGCCTTCTCAAGCTCCTGGTTGAACTCACCGTTCTCACCTGCAACATAAACATTGCTCCAGAACTCTTTCTTAAGCTCTCTGATCAAGCCGATAGCTTTCTTCAAACCCTCTTCGTTTCTTGCCATTCCAACATAATCCCACATTACAAGACCAAGCTGTTTGTGGATCTCATCAACAGTCTTCTTACCTTTGATAGACAAAAGTTTGTTGATCTTCTCTTTAACAGCCTTCTCAGCCTCATCAAAAGCAGGATGTTTTGTATCGGTCTTAGGCTCTGCGAATTTGTGCGACAAATAATCACCGATTGTGTAAGGAAGGATGAAGTATCCGTCAGCAAGACCCTGCATCAATGCTGATGCACCAAGACGGTTTCCACCGTGGTCACTGAAGTTTGCCTCACCAATTGCATACAAACCAGGGATTGTAGTCTGCAAGTTGTAGTCTACCCAGATACCACCCATTGTGTAGTGGATTGCAGGATAGATCATCATAGGCTCTTTATATGGATTTGTATCTGTAATCTTCTCATACATCTGGAACAAGTTGCCATATCTCTCGGTAATTACCTTCTCACCCAATCTCTCGATTGCCGATTTGAAATCCAAGAATACTGCAAGACCTGTCTCATTTACACCATAACCTGCATCACAACGCTCTTTAGCAGCTCTTGATGCAACATCACGAGGTACAAGGTTACCAAATGCAGGATATCTTCTCTCCAAGTAGTAATCTCTATCCTCTTCTGGTATCTGAGAAGGTTTTATCTGTTTCTTTCTAAGTTTCTCTACATCCTCCTTCTTCTTTGGAACCCAGATTCTACCGTCGTTTCTCAAAGACTCACTCATAAGGGTAAGTTTTGACTGCTGTGTTCCGTGTACAGGGATACAGGTAGGGTGGATCTGTGCAAAACAAGGGTTTCCGAAGAAAGCACCCTTCTTGTAGCACTGCCAAGCTGATGATCCGTTACTGTTCATTGCATTTGTAGACAAGAAGAATACGTTACCGTAACCACCTGTTGCAATTACAACAGCGTGTGCACCGAATCTCTCGATTTCACCTGTCTCAATGTTTCTTGCAATGATACCTTTTGCCTCACCGTTGATCAATACCAAATCCAACATCTCGTGACGAGGATATGATTTTACTGATCCTTTGGCAACCTGACGGTTCAATGCAGCGTATGCACCCAACAAAAGCTGCTGACCGGTTTGGCCGCGGGCATAGAATGTTCTACTTACCTGTGCACCACCAAATGAACGGTTGTCCAACAATCCGCCGTAATCTCTTGCAAACGGAACGCCCTGTGCAACACACTGGTCAATAATGTTGTTACTTACCTCAGCCAAACGGTAAACGTTAGCCTCACGAGCTCTGTAGTCACCACCTTTGATAGTGTCATAGAACAAACGATAAATTGAGTCATTATCGTTGGTATAGTTCTTTGCAGCGTTAATACCACCTTGTGCAGCAATAGAGTGAGCACGTCTTGGTGAGTCGCTGATGCAGAAAACTTTTACGTTATATCCAAGTTCGCCTAATGAAGCAGCAGCTGAAGCACCACCTAAACCGGTACCTACAACTATGATTTCTAGTTTGCGCTTATTAGCCGGACTAACTACGCGTATTTGAGCCTTATGCTTTGTCCATTTCTCAGCCAAAGGCCCCTCTGGAATGTGTGATATTAATTTTTCGGCCATTATTATTTTTTTATAGAAAAATTTCTACAAAGTTGGTTACTTTTTATTAAAATACCAATTATTAAACAATATTTATACGCCATTTAAGCTACAAAAAACATTTTTTATATCTTTACAATAGTTTATTCACCGGAAAGGCTTTAAAATATAATTGTATATGAAACGGATATTTCTATTTATTCTTACACTCACACTTGCTCTCACTGTAAATTTGCAGGCACAGACAAGAGCTGAAAAGAAGGCTATAAAGGAGGCTGCTGTCAAGGAGAAGATTGCAACAGGAATCTTTAAAATTGACATTACACAGATTATTCCTCAAAACCAACAGATGATCAACACTTTGGCTACGTATTATATTCAATTCAACAATGATAGCCTAACCTGCTATCTTCCTTATATAGGCAACTCTACAACTGCAGTTTATGGTTCACAGAATCTTGCAATAGAATCGGAGAAACAGAAGATAAAGATTGAAAAGGGTTATGATGCGGAGGAGGAGTGTACCGGATACCAGTTCAGTTTCAGGAACAAAAACAACAATGATCTCTGGAAGTGCCTTATGCTCATCTATAATGACGGTGACTGCAGAATAAAACTGGAGAATTACAGCAAACTGCCTATTGCCTATTTTGGCAAGCTTGATATTGAAAAGATTACCTTCCCTAAACAGAAAAAGGCAAAGAAGAGATAATCCTGCCACAAAACTGATGACCATTACTGTATGACTTTGTAGAAGTTACGGTAACAGATTAATATTCAACCTAATTTAATTAAATATAAACTTATGGATTTAAGAAAAAACTGCACGGCTCTGCTATGCGCCGTTCTCTCCACTTTTTTTGCACAGGCCCAGAATCTTGAGAAAAATATTATCCCTCAACCACAGTCCATTATGGCTTATGAGGGTTCGTTTGTTTTGAATCCAGGATGTACCATTCTCTCAACCGACAGTTTCAATGGTGAATATCTCAGCAAAATACTCTCATCCGCTACCGGTTACAGTATAGATTCGAAGAAGCTTGACGGTTATCCTTATTCTCTTGAAAATAAGATTATACTTGATATAAACCCCTCTTATAATATACCGGAAGAGGGATATGAGATTACTGTCGACAAGAGCTCTGTTGTGGCAAAAGCGTCAACCAAAAGCGGAAGTTTTTATGCTATACAGACACTCCTCCAGCTTCTTCCGGCTTCTGTTTATGGAATACCTGATGGCTGGGAGAGATGGGAGATTCCTTGTGTCACCATCAAAGATGCACCACGATACTCTTACAGAGGTGCCGGTCTGGATGTCTCAAGAACCTTCTTTCCACTTGAAACAATCTATCACTTCATTGACTGGATTGCCTATCACAAGATAAATACTTTCCATTGGCATCTTACCGATGATAACGGCTGGAGAGTTGAAATCAAAAAATATCCGCTTCTTACAGAAAAGGGTGCCTGGAGGGGACCGGATGAGGTTCTGCCTCCAGCTTATGGCTCAGGAAACAAAAGATATGGCGGATTCTATACCCAAAAGGAGTTGAAGGAGGTTGTAAAATATGCAGCCGATAGGAATATCACAATTATTCCCGAGATTGATATGCCGGGCCATAGCAAGGCCATTGTACATTGTTATCCAAAAACAGGATGTGTAAATGAGAATAAGGCAATGAGTGTCAATGGTGAGATCAATAATGTGTGGTGCGTGGGCAATGAGGAGAATTATGTTATGATAGAGAATATCATAAAGGAGCTTATTGATATATTTCCATCCAAGATGATTCACCTTGGAGGCGATGAGGTCAATATGGACAACTGGAAAAATTGCCCTACTTGTCAGGCCTTTATGAAGAAGATGGGAATGAAGGAGGAGATAGAGCTTCTCAACTATTTTGTGAGAAGGATGGAGAAGATTGTCAATAAATATGACAGGGTTCTTGTAGGATGGGATGAGATTATCAAAGGGGGTGAACTTGAACCTTCCACTGTTGTTTATGGCTGGGGATCAATCAAGAGGGCTGCTGCTGCTGTAAGGAGCGGACAACCTACAGTTTTCCTCCCGGGACAATATTGCTATCTTGATATGAAGCAGTCAAAATATGAGAGAGGTCACAGTTGGGCAGCTATCGTCACTCTCGACAGTACCTACAAGATTGATCCACTCGAGATGGTTGATTTTACTCCGGAGGAGAAAAAATTGGTAATGGGTATTCAGGGTAATCTCTGGACAGAACTGCTGGACAGACCAAACAGATTTATGGAGTATCAGTTCTTCCCAAGATTATGTGCACTTTCAGAGGCAGCCTGGACTCTACCTGAGAATAAGAATTTCGACAATTTCTTCTATCGTCTTACAAAATCCCATTACGACCGTATGTTCCATATGGGAATAGCTTTCAGGCTTCCTTATCCTAAAGTTATATATGAGGAGAACAGATTGAAGGTTTCACTCCCTTATGACTGGGCTGTTGTAAGGTACACTACAGATGGTACAGAACCAGACCATACCTCAAACATCTATACAGGCGATATTGTTACCTTTGAGCCGGAGAAGTTCAAATTTGCAACTTTCTACCGCGATTTCAACAGAAGTGTTGCTGTAGGTGCAGAGAATATGACTTTCGACAATTTTCTTACTCCACAGGTTACTATTGAGAGTTCATACACAAATGAGGAGTCAAACAGAAGTTTTCCCCAATCAAACATCACTTCATACGACTACTCAAAATATTGGAGAATTAACCGTCGCTCCCAAAAAGGGGATTTTGTACAATACAACTTCAAGAATCCTGTAAAATGTTCAAAAATAACTGTTGAGACAGGTATTCCAAATATAACATTCTATAGTGTTACAGATGGTTATGTAGAGTATTCATTCAATGGCGAGGATTTTATAAAGGGTGAAGAGTTTGAATATGGTACAGCGGTAATCTATCCACTTCAACCTGTAAAGGCTGTAAGAATTATATTTACAGGAATGTCTGATGCTATGATAACAGCATTCCAGAATCTGAGGATTGAGGAGTAGCCAAACAGATATTACAGCGATATAGAATAATAAAAACCCCGAAAGTCAGAATGATATTAACCCCAAAAGTTAGACAAAAACTTTTGGGGTTAATGTTATAATTATCGAGATTTTTTATTCAAATCAATTGCACTTTACATAGCATTATAAGCAGCACTTATTGTTTCAAACAGACTGTAATAGAAACTGTCGTAAGTTGCTTTGTCGTATGCTTTATCCTTATTCTCCTTCAAGAATTTCTCTGTCTGCTCAAAGATATAGTTCTCTACTGGCTGCAACTTCTGCATATAACCTGTTCCCTGTGGATTGTAAAGAAGGTTGAAGTTGAAATATTTGTGTCCGTTTCCACGTTTTACTGCAAAGACTTTTGCCTTTAATCCAAGAGCCATATCACACATTAATGCATTCTCTTTCTCCTTACCTGTCATCCACGATGGCTGGTTTTCACCCATCTTCACCATTGTTGGAACTGCAACTGAAACAGGAGGATATCCCAAGATTGTCCACATAACTGTGTTTAGAGGATTCTCACCCTCTTTTACACCTGCTATAACCATTGATGAAGTTGATGACTCACGAGGAATGAAATCCTGATCGATAAACCATCCGCTGCCTCTCTGCATTATGTCATTATCCTTAACCAAATCTATTCCAAGCAATGAATGGTAGAACGAACGTGAAAGGTTTTGGAAAATCCATTTAGGGGTAATTTCACCTGCTCTTCCTATATGCTCCTTAAAGATAACATCGGCTGTTGTATATCTGATGTAACCCATACCGTCATCCTTTTTACCAGCGTATGAGTGGTTGGCATATACAAGATAACCTTGAGGAGCTACAGCAGGATCATTTACATCAATCTTTTTCCATCCCTGGTTTCCAATCTCATAATATGCAGCTCCGCCGTAAGCATCTATAACACCAAAGTTACCCTCTACACCAATCGGTTTCTTATAGCTGTTTATAAGTTTCTCAAAATCTGCCAATGTCTTGCATTTTCCCAATGCATCATACATCACAATACCCTCACGGTCCATCATATTGTCCGGAACATCATCATAATTGAGATTGTATGAAGCTGTATTCATTATTGAAAATCCAACCTCATTTGTTCCACACCAGGCCTCAGGCAGCTGATCAGGTGAATTTATAAGGGCTATAAAGCTGTATTTTGGTCCCTTTACATAATCAACCCTGTTGTTGTCTTCACCTGTATCTCTGTGTTTCCACATCAAAGGCCTTCCATCTGGAGTAGCCTTTCCGGTAATTATGGCTGATGTACAACAATAGATATCTGTTGCAAACAAAAGCATAAAAATTCCTACTAAAGCAAAAATTCTCTTCATATATAAAATTTTAAACAGTTAATTTCAGTCAGGTTATTACCTATATATAATACACTGTTCAAGGGCCACTCCCCTACCGTTATATCAAAAAAGTGTCCCCTCTTCATATTTTGAGATTCCAAGATGGGTATAAGCAAGCTCTGTAACCTCTCTTCCCCGGGGTGTACGGTGAATAAATCCCTCCTTTATAAGATATGGTTCATAAACCTCTTCCAATGTACCAACATCCTCTCCTACCGCTGTAGCTATTGTCCCCACTCCTACAGGTCCACCTTTAAATTTATGGATAATGGTAGAGAGTATCTTGTTATCCATAGAGTCGAGTCCCTTCTTGTCGATATTGAGGGCATCAAGTGCATATCTTGCAATCTTCAGATCTATTTTTCCATTGCCTTTCACCTGCGCAAAATCCCTCACCCTTCTGAGGAGGGCATTTGCTATTCTCGGTGTACCCCTGCTCCTGCAGGCTATCTCCAAAGCTGCATCCTTATCGGTCTCTATATCCAAAATCCTCGCACTTCTCTCAACTATTTTCTGAAGCACCTTTGCATCATAATATTCGAGATGGCAGTTGATACCGAACCTTGCCCTTAAAGGGGAGGTCAAAAGACCGCTGCGGGTTGTTGCACCCACAAGCGTGAAGGGATTGAGCGAGATCTGCACCGATCTTGCTCCAGGCCCCTTATCTATCATAATATCTATTCTGAAATCCTCCATTGCAGAGTAGAGATACTCCTCCACTACGGGTGACAGACGGTGAATCTCATCTATAAAGAGTACATCACCTGCTTCAAGGCCTGTCAACAGACCTGCCAGATCGCCCGGTTTGTCAAGAACAGGACCTGAGGTAATTTTCATATCCACACCGAGCTCATTTGCTATTATATTTGCAAGTGTTGTCTTGCCGAGCCCCGGAGGACCGTGCAGCAGAACGTGGTCGAGGGACTCCCCCCTGAGTTTGGCCGCCTTGACAAAGATTTGAAGATTCTCCAATATCTTCTCCTGACCCGAAAAATCATCAAACTCTTTAGGCCTTATAACTCCCTCAAGTTCCCTCTCTGAAATTTCGGAAACTTTACGGGGATCAAATTTTTCATCAGCAAAATTCATAATACAAATATATCTATTTTTATTTATAAATAATTGTTGTTTTTATTATTGTTTGTTGATATGTTGACAATTGATTTTTATCAACACCAATGTTTATAAAAAAGCTCTTTTTAAACAGGAATATCAACCGGTTTTATATGATTAAATAATTATAATTCAGAGTTTTTATATAAACTTTCAACAGTTGTTGATAACTAAGCCACAATTCTTTCAACAATAGGTATCTGTTGATAACCGTTGTTGATACTTTTTAGAAACTATTGATAACTTTTCTTGCAGAATAGAGTGAGGTTGCTGTATATACAAATTATTCTAACTCCAATATTTTTGTTATTAATAGTTATTAACACTGTTATCAATATGTTTTCAACACTTTTCTTGATACTTGTTAAAAACTTCATTTATTTTGCATAGAAATGAGCGGAGCAGAATTTTTTAATCTATTTTCCCAACAAAATCCACAGAAGGAACTTGTTGACTTTTTATCTGATTACGGAGCCGGGAAGCTGGTTTTGAGCGGATTGACCGGTTCGTCCAAAGTATATTCCTTTTCAGATGCCATCCTGTCCATTAAAAAGGGAGTTCATGTTGTATTGTTGAAAAACCGGGAGGAGGCCCAATTTTTTACCAATGACCTATATAATATATTGGGTGAGGAGTATGTTTACTACTTTCCAACCTCTTCCAATACGGTTTCAAGAATATCAACAATAAAGGACTCTTCTCATAAGGTTCAGAGAAGTGCCGCAATCAGCGCTTTGGACAGTTTTAACAGAGGGGAGTTTGATAAGAGGTTTATTGTGCTTGTTACCTATCCTGCAGCTATTTATGAGGAGATTGTTGAGCAGAAGGTTTTGAGCAGCAATATATTGAAAATATCTGTGAACGATTCTCTGTCACACGAATTTATTAAAGAGGTATTGCAGAGTTATAATTTTGAAAAAGTGGATTTTGTCTGTGAACCCGGTCAGTATGCATTGCGTGGCGGTATTATAGATCTCTTCTCCTATTCAAGCGACAGGCCCTACAGAATTGATTTTTTTGGAAACAATGTGGAGAGTATCAGATATTTTGATACAAATACACAACGGTCTACAGATGCGGTTGCCACAGCGGAGGTCTTTCCGAATATCTATGAAAATGAAGAGTTTGTAGAGAATAGGGTTTCTCTCTTCAAATTTATTGAGAAGGAGTGTTTTGTCTGGATAGACAAGTTTGTTGATATTCAGGTTGACTCTCTGAAGGAGAGGCTCGATGAGATTGAGGCCTTCAAGAATATCTTCTTTGAGAATCCTCTTTTGGGAAGAAGTGGTAAAAAATTGGATGAGGTACGCTTCAATACAGTTCCTCAACCCCATTTCAATAAGAATTTTGATCTTTTGCTCAGTGATATAAAAGAGAGAAAATCTCTCGGTTATGAGGTTTATATAAGCAGTGATAACCAGAAGCAGATTGAGAGATTAAAGAGTATATTCACCTATAAGGAGGGAGATGTTGAATCGAGGGTGCCGGGCTTTAAGGTGATTAGCCACTCTGTACACGAGGGGTTCATCGACCACAACAGAAGATTATGTCTCTATACCGACCACCAGATATTCGACAAATACCATAGGGTAAAGATAAAGAGGGAGGTTCCGGCAAGTGAGAGGCTTACTCTCAATGAGCTGAATGCGTTCAAAATTGGTGACTATGTGGTGCATATAGACCACGGAGTGGGTATTTTTGGAGGACTTGTCAAGACAAATGTTAATGGAAAGGTGCAGGAGGCTGTAAAGATAAATTATAAGGATAATGCCTTTATTCTTGTTTCTATCCACGGCATCCATAAGATATCAAGGTACAAATCAAAGGATGGTACTCCGCCAAAGATTTACCGTCTTGGTTCCGGTGCCTGGGAAAAACTCAAGTCAAGTACAAAATCCAAAGTAAAGGATATTGCAAGGGATTTGATAAAACTCTATGCAGAGAGGCGTCAGGCTAAGGGTTTTGCCTATTCTGCCGACAGTTTTCTGCAATATGAGCTCGAATCTTCATTTATCTATGAGGATACCCCCGACCAGATAAAGGCTACAAAGGCTGTGAAGGAGGATATGGAGAGGGATTATCCAATGGACAGGCTGATATGTGGTGATGTGGGATTTGGAAAGACGGAGATTGCTGTCAGGGCAGCTTTTAAAGCTGTAGCAGATAATAAGCAGGTGGCTCTTCTTGTTCCTACCACCATTCTTGCTCTGCAGCACTATAAGACATTTATCGGCAGGTTGAAGGATTTTCCTTGTACGGTAGAGTATTTGAGCAGATTGAAGAGTACTAAGGAGATAAAGGAGATTGCCCGTAGGCTTGAGGAGGGAAAGATAGATATTATTGTTGGAACCCACCGATTGTTGAATAAGGAGATAAAGTTCAAGGATCTCGGTCTGTTGATAATTGATGAGGAGCAGAAGTTTGGGGTTGCAGCCAAGGAGAAGCTCCGTCAATTCAAACTCTCAGTCGACACTCTTACATTGAGTGCCACCCCTATCCCGCGTACACTCCAGTTTTCACTATTGGGCGCAAGGGATCTTTCTATTATAAATACCCCTCCGCCAAACAGGTTGCCTGTCCAGACGGAGATTATAGATTTCAATGAGGATTTTATCAGGGAGGTGATAACTTTTGAGATAGAGAGGGGCGGACAGGTCTATTTTGTCCATAACAGAGTTGAGGATATTCTTGCAGTGGAGGATATTATCAGGAGGATATGCCCTGGAGTAAAGACCTGTGTGGGTCACGGTCAGATGGATCCGAAGGTTCTGGAGGGGAAGATTCTTGAATTTATGGCCGGAGATTATGATGTCTTAATTGCAACCTCCATTGTGGAGAATGGTATAGATATACCAAATGCCAATACTATAATTATAAATCACGCCCAAAATTTTGGCTTGAGTGATCTTCACCAGTTGCGCGGCAGAGTTGGAAGATCTAATATCAAGGCCTTCTGTTATCTCATAGTGCCGTTGATGATGACAATTACAGATGATGCGCGCAGGAGGTTAAGGGCTATAGAGGCCTTTTCGGATCTGGGCAGCGGGTTCAATATAGCTATGCAGGACCTTGATATCAGGGGTGCAGGAAATCTTCTTGGTGGAGAGCAGAGCGGTTTTATAGCTGATATGGGTTTTGAGACCTATCAGAGAATACTTACCGAGGCCTTTATGGAGATTAAACAGGAGGAGTATGAAAAAGAGGAGTTTGAGAGAAATGAGGTTGTTATGGATGATAGAAGACTTAAGATAAGCGAAATTAAAAAGGGTGAGAAGAACAGTGCAATCTATCAGAACAGCATGAAGAGGGATGAACTCTATCTCACAGAGTGTTCTATAGATACCGATCTTGAACTTCTTATTCCCGACAGTTATATACCTCAGACATCAGAGAAGATCCGTCTATATAAGGAGCTGGATGCCATTACTACAGATGAGAGGCTCCATAGATTCATTGAGGAGTTGAGGGACCGATTTGGCGAATTGCCGCCTCAGCTTATGCAGCTTACATATATAGTGAGATTGCGGTGGTTGGCTGTCAAACTTGGTTTTGAGAGAATAGTGCTGAAGAATAATGTTATGGTCGTCAATTTTGTAAAGAACCAGGCATCACCATATTACAGGTCGGAACTTTTTGCAAAGATTCTCACATATATCAACAACAATCCGCAAAAGGCAAGGTTGAAGGAGCAGAATGGCAAACTTATACTCAATATACCGGATGTTAAGAGTGTAGAAAAAAGTTACGATATTGTTAAACATATTGTTGATAATGTTTTAAATTAGAAAAAATAGTATCTTTGCAAGATTATGAATTTTTTAATTGATTTAGGCAATTCCAATTGTAAGGTTGCATTTGAGGAGAATGGTGAACTTGGAGAGATACACCGCAGTTCACAAGGTGAAGATATACCCGGATTCATTCTCTCTTTTCTTGAAGGAATTGAGGTTGATGTGATTCTGTTTTCAAATGTAAGGGATGATAATCCCGAATTGAACGGAGAGCTCGCAAAGAGGTGCAGAAAATTTGTGCTTCTTGATTATGAGACCGGGTTGCCTGTCAATCTCAACTATCAGTTTCCGGCTAAGGGTCTTGGTGCCGACAGGATAGCGGGCGCACTTGCAGTTGCAATGCTCTTTCCGGGAAAGGATTGTATAAAATTTGACTTCGGTACAGCTTTGACTGTAGATTTTATAAATAAAGATGGAGTTTTGTTGGGGGGTAATATATCACTTGGGTTAACAAGCAGATTTAGAGCACTTAATGCGTTTACAAAAAGGCTTCCATTTATAAAACCTGTGGAAAATCTGCCCGAATACGGCTTTGATACAGCCACTGCAATGAGTTGTGGAGTTGTTTTTGGACTGAAATTTGAAGTGGAGGGATATATAAACAGTTATCCCGGCCACACAATAGTTTTTACGGGTGGAGATGCATTTTATTTTGCAGAGAAAATGAAAAATGCCATCTTTGTTGCCCCAAACCTTGTGTTGATGGGATTGGCACATATAGCTGAATACTATGCAGAAAAGAGATAATATAAAAATTGCGGCATTGTTACTGTTTGTCTTTCTTGGCTTGAACCTTACCCTTAAAGCTCAGGAGACTGATGCACTTGGTACCTATACTCCATACTCACTGTTTGGTATAGGAGAGATAGTGAAACCTGGAACAGCCATAAATAAAGGTATGGGTGGCATCGGAACAGGAGTGCGCGACAACAGATATATAAATTATCTCAATCCTGCCTCTATAACCGAGCGCGATACCTTGTCGTTTATGCTCGATTTTGGCTTGAACCAGAAGAATTTCTACAATTCCGACGGAAATGTGAAGTCGGCCTACAACACATTCAATATGCACAATATTGTGCTTACCTCACCTATCTACAAGAAATCAGCCCTCATTTTGGGAATATCGCCATATAGTAATATAGGATATAAGTTTGAATCTGTTGAGGAAGACCCGTATCTGGTTTCAAAATATGGCGATATCAAATATCAGAAATATGGTACCGGAAGCATAAACAAGTTCTTTGTAGGTGCAGCGGTGAATATGTTTAAACATTTCTCTTTGGGAGCTGAATATATCTACTATTTCGGAGCGCTTGACAGGTACAGCAATATCCTTTTTGGCACTGACGGTTCAATGAGGGATATCGAGACAGGTTGGGATTATGCCCTTGGTGCATCGTCGGCAAGAATAGGATTGCAATATTTCGGATATCTCAACAAGGAGAAGGGTGTTGATCTTACAATTGGTGCAACCTACTCTCTTCCTGCAAATCTCAAGGGTGACTATACAAGATTTGCATATGCCAAAGATTCTGAGGGAATGATAGTGGATACAGTTGTAAATCTTGCTATAGATAATTATGAAATGAAGGTTCCCGAGGAGTTGTCGGTCGGATTTTCAGTAAGAAAGAGGGACAAGTGGATGTTTGGAGCTGATTATCTCCGTCAGGACTGGTCTGGTTCAGAGTTTATGAATACAATCCATAACTTTGATTGTGAGGCTACCACCGCTTCATACTTCAAGGCAGGTTTTGAGTTTACCCCAAACAAATATGACATCAGGTACTATATGAAGAGGGTTACCTACCGTTTTGGTGCATATTACGAGGAGTCATACCTCAAAATGGCAGGAAAGCAGATTAATGCTGCGGGTTTGACTTTTGGAATGTCCTTGCCTATTTACCGTCTCTATAATGCAGTGAATATCTCTGTAGATTTTGGGCAAAGGGGCTCTACAAAACGTCATCTTGTGAGGGAGAGGTACCTTGAGTTTACCGTAAATATCAGTCTGCACGACATTTGGTTTGTAAAACACAGATATCAATAGAAAAAAGTAATATAAACAGAACTAAAATACGTATCATGAAAACAATTCGCATTTTTATTGTAATGACAGTTGTTATGCTTATGGGAGCTGCCCCTTCGTATTCACAGGGAAGGTTCGGTCCTGATAGTGCAAACTGTGTTAATTCACTAAACTTCTACCGTGACTTCTTGAAACAGGGTCATTTGGATGATGCTGCACCACTATGGCAGAAAGCAATGACTGTTTGTCCTCCAAAAGTAAGCCAGAATATGTATATTGAGGGTGTCAGAATCTTGAAACACCTTATCAAGAAGGCTGATCCTGCACGCAAGCAGATTTTGGTTGACTCTTTGATGTATGTATATGACAGGAGAGCTGAACTTTATCCTAAATATAGTCTTAAAGCTTTGGAGAACAAGGTTTTGGATATGATGAACTATTTTGCAGAGGATGACAAGACTGTATTTGACGAGAATGCAAGAGTTATTGAGTTGTCAGGCGCAACTGTAAATCCTGATTTGTTGGTTATGCAGATGAGCCGTGCAAAAGCTCTTTATGAGGCAGGCAAGATTTCTGATGAGGATGTTTTGAATGTCTACTCAAAATACTCTCCTATTTTGGCAGAGTTGGTTAAGAACAACCCTTCTGATGAGAATAAGGTAAAACAGGGTGCATTTGAGAATTTCTTTATCTTGAGCGGTGTTGCAAATTGCGATAACCTTGTTAAGGTATTTACTCCACGTTACGAGTCTAACCAGAATGATGCAAACATTATGAAGACTATCGGTGGTCTTTTGTCAAGCAATAACTGTACTGATACTGAGTTGTTTATGAAATCAGTAACAAGACTTCACGAGTTGGAGCCTTCATTCAGCTCAGCACGTCTTCTTTACCAGTTGTGCTCAAGCAAAGGTCAGAATGAGGAGGCTGTCGGTTATTTGCAGCAGGCAATTGACAGTGAGGATTCAAATGAGATTGACGACGCTATGATGTTGTTGGAGATGGCTACATTCCAGTTTACAAGAATGAACTTGTACGGCAAGGCTGTTCAGACTGCAAAATTGGCTCTTGAGAAGGATCCTTCATTGGCAGGTAAAGCAAATATGTTGATCGGTACAATCTGGTATCAGGTTAAATGTGGTGGTAACGAGATGGAGCAGAGAGCAAAATTCTGGGTTGCAGTTGATTATTTGACAAAAGCTAAAAATGCTGATCCGGCTTTGGAAGCAGAGGCAAATGATATTATCCGCAACTGTCGTGTATACTTCCCTACTACTGAGGATGCATTTATGTATGATTTGACAGACGGCCAGTCATTCTCTGTATCTTGTGGTGGAATGAGCGCTACTACTACTGTTAGAACTAACAAATAGTATATGTTCAGGTTTAGGAGTATTCCTGAGATAAAAAATATGGCATCGGTAGCAATTGCTTTTGCAGTTGCTACCTTTGTTGTATCTTGCAGTGGAGGCGATAAGGGGCCTGAAGGCATTGATATAAACTCGATTCCGAGGCAGACTGTAAATGATATGTTTGCTGTACAGACAAACAATTCAAATCTGCAGATGCGTATGGAGGCCAAATTGATGCAGAGGTTCCAGAATGACTCCACAAATGTCTCCTATGAGCTCTTTCCGGAGGGTTTTGATCTCTATGCCTACGATAAGGAGGGTGCTCTTGAGACTCATATACACTCACAGAAGGCCAAACATACAACTACCAAGAAGGAGGAGAAGTGGGAGGCTTACGGAGATGTGGTAATTAAGAATTTCATTAAAGGCGAAAGGATGGAGACAGATACCCTCTATTGGGACAGGGAAGAGGGAAGGATTTATACCCATTGTTTTGTTAAGCTCTACTCACCGCAGGGATATATGCAGGGTTATGGTATGGAGAGCGATGAGATGGCACGAAATGCAACAATCCTCAAGCCGTTCGACAGTTATGGCATTGTTTCACAAGACAGCTCCAGGGTCTATGTGGACAGTGTGAACTTTATAGGGCCGATCTATACAGAGCCTCACAAAAACAGATTGATCATTGCAGATACATTATTGGTAGAGTAAATATGAGTGATATCATTATAACGCTATTGGCGCTTCTCTTTTCGGCCATCTTTTCGGCATACGAGATAGCCTTTCTATCAAGCAACAAGTTGAAGGTTGAACTGGACAGAAACCAGAAGCAGCGTTATGCAGTTGTGATGAACAGGTTTTTCCAGCATCCGGACGAGCTGATATCAAGTTTGTTGATGGGAAATAATGTGGCTCTTGTCATCTATGGTATTGCAATGGCCAATATACTCGATCCGCTGATTGAGAGGTATATCACCTCTTCATTGGGAGGAATTCTTGCCGTGGAGACGGTGGTTGCAACCCTTGTAGTACTTATTACTGCGGAGTTTTTGCCTAAAGCTTTGAGCCGTCTCAATCCTAATGGGGTATTCTCTACGCTCTATCCGGTTATAATCTTCTTCTACTGGTTCTTCTATCCGCTTACAGCTGTAACAAGATTCCTCTCCAAGTCAATAATAGGTCTTTTTGGAGTAAAAGGGCCTTCCTCTGCTTCTTCAAAAAATTTTGACAAATCTGATTTGCTGCACCTCTCAAATGAGGTGGGTGGTGCCCAGGAGCAGGAGAATGAGCATACCAATGATATGGTGATATTCCAGAATGCCCTGAATTTCTCAAAAGTGAAGGTTAGGGAGTGTATGATTCCGAGAACTGAGATAGCGGCAATAGAGATAGTTGATGGCAAGGAGCTTCTTCTCGACCTCTTTATCAAGTCTGGTTACTCAAGGATAATGGTCTACAAAGATTCTATCGACAATATTATCGGATATATACACTCCAAGGATATTTTCAAGCATAAGGAGAGCTCTGTGGAGGAGTTGCTCCGTGAGATTGACCACGTATCTGAGAATTTAAGTGCGCAGTATCTGATGAGCACCTTCATAAAGAACAAGAAATCCATTGCAGTGGTGGATGATGAGTATGGCGGTACAGCCGGCATTATAACACTTGAGGATCTTATAGAGGAGATCTTCGGAGAGATCAGTGATGAGCTCGATGATGAGGAGTTTGTAGAGAAGAAGATATCTGATGTAGAGTACCTCTTCTCAGGCCGTCTTGAGGTAAAGGAACTTAATAAGAAATATGAACTTGATCTTCCGGAATCTGACGAATATGAGACACTTGCCGGAATGATTATGTACAATAACGAGAATATTCCGGAGGAGAAGGAGATTCTTCAGTTCGGAATCTTCTCATTTACCATCCTTAAGACCTCAAAGAACCGTATTGAAACGGTTGCCTTGAAAATACTTAGGCCATAAGTGATGAAATAAAGTAAAAATTACTATCTTCGCAGTTCTAACAAAATCAGAACGAAATAATTAATAAAATAATATAAAAAATGGCAGTTTTAGAGAAAATACGCGTAAAAATGGGGGCATTCATTACCGTCATTATTGCACTAGCGTTGTTATCGTTCATTGTAGACCCGTCAACTTTGGAGTCTACTCTATCTATGTTTTCATCAAAATATGATGTTGGTGAGATAAATGGTGAGTCTGTTTCATATCAGGATTACCAGAAAAAGGTTGATTATTTTACCCAGATCCATCAGTTGACAAATGGTGGCGCTTCAAATGACCAGACTCAGGAGATGATCTATGATGCAGCTTGGCAGGATGAGATTGCTGAGAGAGTAATTCTTCCGGCTATTGCTGACGCAGGTTTGACTTTGGGTGATGATGAGATGTATGATATGACCCAGGGAAACAATATTTCACCTGTTATAGCAAATGATATGTCATTCTGTGATGAGAACGGCCAGTTCGACAAGGCAAGATTGGCAGCTTTTGTACAGAATATCTCTCAGGATGCATCAGGTCAGTTGGCAGCATACTGGCAATATCTTGAGGACAATATGCGTACAGACCAGCTTTTGACCAAATATGTGTCATTGTTGGAGAAGAGTAACATTGTAAATCCTGTAGACCTCAACAAGGCAATTGCAAACAACAATACAACCTATAACATTGATTTCGTTGTCAAACCTGTAGGTTTCGGTATTGATTCAACAATCGTTGTAACTGATAGTGAGATCAAGAGTTTCTATGAGGCTCACAAACATCTCTACAACCAGTCGGCAAGCAAGGATATTGAGTATGTTGTTTATGAGGTTGTTCCTTCTGCAAAGGATTTGGAGTATGCACAGAATGCAATCAACGGTGTATATCCTGAATTTACAACTACCGACAATATCAAGAATTTCATGGCACGCAACTCAGACCAGCCTTTCAACCCATTCTACTTCAAACAGGAGGAGTTAAACAGAGTATCTTCTACCATTGCAGATTTTGCAAAAGATGCAAAGGTTGGTGATCTTCTTGAGCCATATCAGGATGACAATATGTATGTAGCTGCCAGAATTATGGATAAGAGACAGATGCCTGATTCAGTATTTGTAAAACATATTCTTCTTCAGGGCAAGGATGCAGATAAGGCAGACAGTTTGTTGAATGTTGTAAAGAAGGGTGGCAATTTTGCCCAGCTTGCAGAGCAATTCTCAGCAGACCAGAATCCTAATGTTGCAGAGGCAGGTGATTTGGGTTGGATGACCCAGCAGCAGATGATACCTGGTTTTGAGTCTGTAATGACTATGTCAAAGAATGGTGTTGCAAAACTTACTACCACTTATGGTACACATATCGTTAAGGTAACTGATGTTACAAAGGCACAGCCTAAGATCCAGTTGGCTATTTTGGTTAAAGAGGCTGTAGCAAGCGATGAGACCACTGCAAACTATTATGCTCAGGCAAATAATCTTGCAAGCAAATGTGAGGGTGATATCGAGAAGTTCAACGCAGCTGTTAAGGAGATGAACCTTACTTCTTATCCTGCAATGAGAATTCTTCCTTCTGCAAAGACCATTGCTAACTATGACAAGGCAAGAGAGGTTGTTCGTTGGATCAACGAGAATAATGTGGGCTCTGTTTCATCAATTATCCCTATCAACAACCAGTATTTCTTTGTAGTTGCAATTACCGGTGCTCACGAGGAGGGTACAATTTCATTGGCTGAGATGGCAGGTCAGATCAAGCAGGAGTTGACTTTTGAGAAGAGAGCTGAGAAGGTTGCAGCTGAGACCAAAGAGTTGGTTAACGGTTTGACCGATATTGAGGCTGTGGCTGAGAAGTTGGGAACAAGCGTAAGCAACAGATCAGGAGTGGCATTCTCTTCATTGACTTCACAGCAGCTTGATCCTAAATTCATCGGTGCAGTTTCAACTGCAAATGAGGGTGAGTTGGTAGGTCCTGTAGTTGGTGATATGGGTGTTTACTACTTTGTAGTTAAAGGTAAGGAGGTTGGCGCATTCTATACTGAGGATGATGCACGCCAGAGAAAAGCACAGGAGTTCACCTTTATGAGCCGTATGCTTCCTGCAATTATGGCAGAGGGCGCCGGTGTTGTTGACCAGAGATACAAATTCTTCTAACAGGAGATCTTGAAGATAAAATCGGGAGCATAACAGGCTTTCTATATAGGTTTGATAAATTGGCTAAAAGTGCAGACTTTTGGCCAATTTTTTTTTTGACTCTATCAATTCACTTGCTCAAAATCAGTTATTTTAATTATCTTTGACAGCTTTAATTGATACATATAGAATGAAAAAGACACTTGTAGATTTATTTGAACAGTCGGTTAAGAGTTACCCCGACAATACATTCCTATTGGAGAAGAAGTCAAAGAAGTTTGAGCCGACTACCTATAAACAGGTCCAGAATGAGGTGTACAGGTTAGGTGCCGGTTTGCAGGCTTTAGGTGTTAAGAAGGGAGATAATATGGCGCTTTTGTCTGAGGGTCGTAATATGTGGGTTATTGGCGAGCTGGCAATGTTTTATGCAGGTGCCGTAAATGTTCCCTTATCTATAAAGTTGGAGGAGAGTAATGATCTGTTGTTCAGATTGGTCCATGCTGAAGTGAAGTTCATTATGGTTTCAGTCCAGCAGCTGAAGAAGATTAGGCTTATAAAAGAGAAATTGCCGTTGGTTGAGAAGATAATTATATTTGACCAGCAGGAGGCATATCAGGAGAGGGAGTGTCATATTGATGATATTGTCAGAATGGGTGATGAATTCCTGGCGTCCCATACAATGGAGGAGTTTCTTTCTGTAGGGCAGTCAATACAGAATGATGATTATGCAACTATAACATATACATCAGGAACTACAGCAGATCCTAAGGGTGTTATCCTTACACACAGAAATTACACTGCAAATGTGGAGCAGGCCCTTACACTTGTGGATATAGACCAGAGCTGGAGGACACTCATTATTCTTCCACTTGACCACTGTTTTGCCCACGTGGTGGGATTCTATATTATGATGTCGAGAGGAGCAACAGCCGCTACTGTACAGGCTGGCCGTACACCGATGGAGTCATTGAAGAATATTCCATTGAATATCAAGGAGGTTAAACCGCACTTTATACTTAGTGTCCCAGCCTTGGCAAAAACCTTCAAGAAGAATATTGAAAATGGTATTAAAGCAAAGGGTGAGACTACAGTAAAACTCTTCAATTTTGCACTTAGTGTTGCCCAGTCATATAACGGTAATGGAAATGCAGAACCAAAAGGTCTGCGTATTCTTCTCAAACCGCTTGTGGCCCTTTTTGACAAGATTCTCTTCTCTAAAGTCCGTGAGAATTTTGGTGGCGAATTCCGTTTCTTTATTGGAGGAGGAGCTCTGCTTGACAAGGATCTCCAGAAGTTCTATTGTGCTATCGGAATGCCTATGTTCCAGGGATATGGATTGAGTGAGGCTACTCCGGTGCTCTCTTCAAACGGTCCCCGCAAGTTCCGTTTTGGTTCAAGTGGAGTCCTTGTAAAGCCTATAGATCTCAAAATATGCGATTCTGATGGAAATGCTCTTCCGGTAGGTGAAAAGGGTGAGATTGTAGTGAAGGGTGAGAATATTATGGCCGGTTATTGGAAAAATCCTGAGGCAACTGCAGATACGGTAAAGGATGGATATCTCTATACAGGAGATCTCGGCTATATGGGTAAGGATGGTCTGCTCTATGTCCTTGGCCGCTTCAAGAGTCTTCTTATTGCGAGTGATGGAGAGAAGTATAGCCCTGAGGGTATTGAAGAGGCGATGGTCGAGCACTCTCCAAGTATTGACCAGATTATGTTATATAATAACCAGTCGCCATATACTACAGCGCTTATAGTTCCAAACAAAGAGAAACTGAAGGCATTTGTGGCATCAAAGGGACTCTCTTGGGAGAGTGAAGAGGGCAAGAAGGCTGCTGTCGACAAGGTAGCCTCAGATGTTGCCCAGTTCAGCAAGGGCGGGGAGTTTGAGACGATGTTCCCACACAGGTGGCTTCCAAGTACATTTGCGCTTCTTAAGGAGCCTTTCACAGAGCAGAACCAGATGATAAACAGTACAATGAAGATGGTCCGCAACAAGGTGGAGTCAGTATATAAAGAGCGTCTTGACTTCCTCTATACTCCGGAGGGCAAACAGCTCTACAACAGTCAGAATATTGACGCATTGTCATAAGTATATTATTATTGTCACTGCAAAGGCAGAGACTCCGTTGCAGTGGCACTTTTAAAAATTTTACAATTTCAAAAGATTTAAAGCTTTATATGGAATTTTTTGCAATCTCCAACAATATACCCGTTCATATATCAGATTCTCAAAAAGGTGAGCAGTGCCTTGTCTTGCTTCACGGATATCTTGAGACACTCTATATATTCACTGAATTCTCCTTCCTTTTGGAGAGACATTTCAGGGTTATCTCAATAGATCTTCCCGGTCACGGCCTTACAGGTTCAAATGGAGAGGTAAATACAATGGAGTTTGCCGCCTCTGTTGTTGTAGATGTGCTCGACAAATGTGGTGTAGAGAGTGCCTATGTGGCAGGACACTCTATGGGAGGTTATGTTGCCCAATCTTGTATGGAGCTCTATCCGCAGAGATTCAAGGGTCTTATCCTCCTCAACTCTGTGCCTTATGCCGATTCTGAGGAGAAAAAGGCAGACAGGGAGCGTGAGATTTCACTAATACAATCATCGATGCTCACCAGAATTGCAGAAATAAGCATACCCCGTATGTATGATTCTGAGAACCTGCGCAAATTGGACGAGAAGATTATCGAGACTATAGAGATATGTGAAACCCACGATCCAAAGGGCATTGTTGCCTCATTGAAAGGAATGATGCAGCGTAAGGATTATTCAGACTTTATCAGGAGCCTTAAAGCTCCCCACTCCCCTGCCCTCTTTATCTATGGCGACAAGGATAAATTTAACCCGATAGAGCGCGTTAATTCCATTATTGAGGAGTTCCCTAATGTGAAGGCGCAAATCGTCGGAAATACCGGCCATAATTCGTTTATAGAGAGGTCTGAGGCGTGTGTTGAGATTATCAAATCCTTTATAGAGGATGCACAATAGGGGTAAATTCCCGGTTGTGCATCATCAAGGATAAATTTTACCAGAGGAAGTTGTCGAACGGCCATCTGCCGGCGTGTATCTCGGCCACCATTTTGTAGAGGTCGTTACGCAGTTTGTCGATGTGAAGTTTCTCCCTTGCGGAGATAAAGATGGCAGGTGTGTTCTCTTTGTACATCCAGGAGTGTTTGAGCTCTTCGAGAGAGTAGTTTTCCGGTCTCTTTTCTTCTATTGAGAACTCATCAGGTTCTACATAGTTGTATGCGTCTATCTTGTTGAAGATCATAAATGTAGGTTTGTCACCCGCCCCTATCTCCTGAAGCGTCTGCTTAACCACCCTGATCTGCTCTTCAAAGTTGGGGTGTGATATATCTACAACATGCATAAGAATATCAGCCTCCCTCACCTCATCAAGTGTACTTTTGAATGATTCTACCAGCTGGTGGGGCAATTTTCTGATAAATCCTACGGTATCGCTCAAAAGAAACGGTACATTTTCAATCACCACCTTCCTTACTGTGGTATCAAGGGTGGCGAAGAGCTTGTTTTCGGCAAATACGTCACTCTTTGCCAGAAGGTTCATCAGTGTGCTTTTTCCAACATTGGTATATCCTACAAGTGAAATTCGAACCATATTGCCCCTGTTTCCCCTCTGTGAAGCCATCTGCTTGTCTATCTTCTTGAGTTGCTCTTTAAGTCGGCTTATCTTGTCGAGGATAATACGGCGGTCTGTCTCAATCTGACTCTCTCCCGGACCTCTCATTCCGATTCCACCGCGCTGGCGTTCCAGGTGTGTCCACATTCTTGTCAAACGGGGTAAGAGGTATTGGTATTGTGCCAGCTCAACCTGGGTCTTTGCATAAGCTGTTTTGGCCCTTTGGGCAAATATATCCAGAATCAGGTTTGTCCTGTCCAGAATTTTACAGTTGAGTTCACGCTCAAGGTTTCGGAGCTGGGATGGGGTGAGTTCATCATCAAATATAACAAGCTCTATCTCATTTTCAATAAGATATGCTTTTACCTCCTCGAGTTTTCCTGTACCGATATATGTCTTTGAGTTGGGCCTGTCGAGTTTCTGCATAAACCTCCTCTCTCCTACCACGCCGGCAGTCTCTGCAAGGAACTCAAGTTCATCAAGATACTCAATTACCTGTTCTTCTGTAGTGTTTGATGTAATGACCGAAATAAATATTGCTCTCTCCATCTCTTTACGGCTTCAAAATTCTAAATCTCTGTTCTCCTATCTTTTTTGGCACAAAATGTCCTCAGTTTTGCAAAAATATAAACTTAATTTTATAAGTGGTCCAAAAAATGTCATAATTTGATACTCTCACTTGTTTATGTGCCTTTATCTGCTTTTATATCTGCTTTCTATTCTTCTTAATTGAGGTTTCTTTATCTTCTGTCTATATATTTTGGGTTTATTTTGGAAAATATGGACTATTATCCTTATTTTGTATTAAAATTCGATAGATTTATGGTTAAAAGGTTTTTCTTTATTGGAGGTTTGATCCTCTCCATTATCCTCTCTTCATCTGATCTTTCAGCACAGAAGAGGATGCGAGATTACGGTATTACCGTAGGAATTTTCAAAACTGGTGAAAATAATGCCATTACAGATGTTCCCGGAGTTACTGTTGGCCAGGTTACCAAGATTAAGGGCAAAGATATGAGGACAGGAGTTACTGCTATTGTTCCTCACCAGGGAAACATCTTCAGACGTAAGGTTCCAGCTGCTATCTATGCAGGAAATGGATTTGGCAAGTTGGCTGGAGTTACCCAGGTTCAGGAGCTTGGCAATATTGAGACACCTATTGTACTTACTAATACTTTGAATGTCGCTGAGGGTATCAGCGGATTGGTAGAGTATACTTTGTCGCAGCCCGGCAATGAGAATGTACGTTCTGTAAATGCTGTGGTGGGAGAGACCAACGATGGCGGTTTGAATAATATAAGGGCGCGATATGTTACTAAAGATGATGTTCTAAAGGCTCTTAAAGAGGCTAAGAGTGGCCCAGTTGAAGAGGGTTGTGTAGGAGCAGGTGTAGGAACTGTAAGTTTTGGTTTCAAGGCAGGTATTGGTACATCATCAAGAGTTTTGCCCAAGAGCCTTGGCGGCTATACAGTAGGAGTGTTGGTACAATCAAATTATGGTGGTGTCTTGGAGATTGCTGGAGTCCAGATTGGTCAGTTGCTCGAGCATTACCAGTTCCAGAAGAATGTAATGCAGGATGTAGATGGTTCTTGTATGATGGTTGTAATTACAGATGCACCGGTTGATGCACGCAATCTTGAGCGTATGGCCAAGAGGGCTATGATGGGTTTGGCCAAGACCGGAGGTATTGCCTCAAACGGAAGTGGTGATTATGTAATTGCAATGTCTGTCTGTCCTGAGAATCTCATTGATGAGAGTTCCAAAACCTATAATCCGGTACTTCTCCACAATGATGATATGAGTGCGCTCTTCCTTGCAACCATTGAGGCAACCTCTGAGGCTCTATGGAATGCTCTGTTTGCAGCAACCGATATGGATGGCTATAACGGTAAGCTCGTTAAAGCATTGCCTATAGACAAAGTTGTTGAATATATCAAGGCAGCTGAAGTTGAGAAACAGTAGGGTAGGGGAGTGACTTATCTCTGCAGACTTTTTTCTGCTGATTATCACTCTTTTTTACAGTTTATAAACTTTATTAAGGTGGTCAGATCGGTTTATACCCCTGATCACCTTTTTTATTGCCATAAACTCTATTACACTGACCAATTGAAAAATTTGTTGGAGAGATATAGTTCGAATGATATTCTTATTGGGTATTCCTCCCATAGAACACTCCTCATTGTGCAAAGCTCCCGCAAGGAATTTCTTAATAGACTAAATACTACGCTTTTTGCAAAATGGTTGGGGACGCCAATGTGCCCTACAATGCTCTGCAGGTGACAATTCGTGCTGTATAAGGCTTACTTTGGTGTTGTTGAGGATATCGAAATCCAGGAATTTGCAGGTTTCAGATTGAGCGGCTTTGTAGGGAGATTGTTCTTGAACAGTAAATTGCTTTGTAAAGTTTTTTCGGGTTAGTGACTCGTTATGCTATTCGAATAGTGTATATTGGAGGGCCTTTACCACTTAGATATAATCTAATCTTTCCTTATAGGTCTTATTGTATCACCCCTTTTCTATCTCTTATTCTCTGTTTAGAGTTCTTCGTATGTTTAGTGCAAAAAAAAAGATGACCCGAGGGCCATCTTCTTTTTCTGTGTCCGGATTACTATCTCAATTGGAAGATAATAGGGAATGTGTATCTTACACGTACAGGTTTGTTTCTTTGTCTACCAGGAGTCCATTTTGGTGAGCTTGATACAACTCTAACAGCCTCTTTGTCCAAAGATGAATCAACACCTCTTACTACAGTAACTTTAGAAACGCTACCATCAGCCTCTACTGTAAACTGTAGGGTTACACGGCCTTGTACACCATTCTCTTTTGCAATCTCAGGATAAACAACTTGAGAATAAACCCATTTTGTAAACTCATTCTGGTCTCCACCCATGAATTTAGGTTTCTCCTCAACGATAGCTAGCGGAATCTCTTCCTCTTCAACCATCTCTTCTTCCTCAGCTGCTGCAACATACTCTACAATCTCAACACCAAGGTTTGCATCATCCTCAGATGTGATCAATAGATTGTCCTCAACTTGAACATCATCATCCACGATGTCGATGAAGTCTGACACAACAGGCTCTTTAGGTGCCTCTGGTGGAGGTGGAGGAGTCTCTTGTGTAATAGGAATAATCTCTTCCTCTGCAACTTCAGCAACCTCTACGGTAAGTGTGCTAACCTCTTTCTCGGCTGTGCTCCACTCAAATGCACCGTAGCAGATCAAAAGCGCAATAATTAGTCCAATTTCTCTGAAAAGAAGTTTTTTGTTTTCCAGACTGGCTTTCGCTGTTTTTTTAATTTCCATATCTCTAGCGTATTTTCCGTATTTAAGCGATGTAAATGTAGTAAATAATTTACAAATTCATATAAAAAATGTTGATAATTTTTAGTCTGAATTTGTAAATTATTGACTTATAGATTCTTAGGTTTTTAAGGATTTTTTATCTGATTGTTAATAATCCCCGTTCAAACACTGAATCCGGTTATTTTACACCAATCTTTAGATAATATTCATCTCTTTTAGTACGCCGTTTGTCTTTCTGACAGCATCTGCACTCTTGTTGAACAACTCCTGCTCCTGAGCATTGAGTTTAAGTTTAACAATTTTCTCGCAACCTTTTTTACCGATTACTGCAGGAACTCCAATGCAGATATCATCCTGACCATACTCTCCGTTCAATGCTACGCAGCAAGGGAATACTTTCTTCTCGTCAAGAATGATTGATTTTACAAGAACTGCTCCAGCAGCACCTGGTGCATACCAAGCTGATGTTCCAAGAAGTTTTGTTAGGGTTGCACCACCAACCATAGTATCTGCCACTACTTTTTCAGCAGCGTTTTTAGATAGCAACTCTGTTACAGGAACGCCTCTGTAGTTTGCAAAACGGATAAGAGGAATCATTGTTGTATCACCGTGTCCTCCGATAACCATACCCTCGATGTCGCTCTGAGGTGCTTTAAGAGCTTTGCTCAAGTATGTTGTGAAGCGGCTGCTGTCAAGAATACCACCCATACCGATCACTCTGTTCTTAGGAAGACCAGATTTCTTGTATGTCAAGTAGGTCATTGTATCCATTGGGTTTGCAATGATAACGATGATAGCGTTAGGAGAGTATTTAAGTACATTCTCCACTACGCCGTTTACGATACCGGCGTTAACACCGATAAGCTCCTCACGAGTCATACCAGGTTTTCTTGGAATACCTGAGGTTACAACAACAACATCTGATTTTGCAGTTGCTTTGTAATCGTTGGTAACACCTGTGATTTTTGTGTTGAATTGATACAGGTTAGCAGTTTG
The DNA here is from genome assembly GCA_045594125.1 of Candidatus Egerieisoma sp. GTDB lineage: Bacteria > Bacteroidota > Bacteroidia > Bacteroidales > UBA932 > Egerieousia. The sequence goes on along the minus strand of JAZNXX010000027.1, from coordinate 47,592 downwards.
GGTCATATCCAATGCTTTACCCTCAGAAACACCCTCTTTGATATCCAACAGTACAATTTCTGAACAGAATTTCATGTGTAGCATTGCATTTGCACATGTGGCGCCCACGTTTCCTGCGCCAATTACACTTACTTTAGCCATATTTATTATCTTTTAAAATTTAAGTTGTATGATTTTAATATTTACTTTCTAAATTGTAGCTTTGCAGAACAAAGGTAGCAACTTTTAATAATTTTGCCATTAAATTTAGAAATAATGATAAGATATTTTCAGGAAGATACTTCTTTTAAGTTACACTCAAAGCTTGTTCTTAAAAAGTGGGTAAAAACCATTATAGAAAATCATAACGGCAGATGTGGCGACATTAATTTCATCTTTTGTTCCGATCCTTATCTTCTTGATATAAACAGGAGATTTCTTGGCCACGATTATTATACAGATATAATCACATTTGATTATTGTGAGGGTGTCATTGTTTCAGGAGACCTATATATAAGTATAGATACAATAATTGCAAATGCTCAGGAGTATGAAGAGACTTTTGAAGATGAATTGCATCGGGTGATGATTCACGGTGTGCTTCATCTTTTGGGCTATGACGACCACGAGGATGAAGATATTCTTAAAATGCGCAATGGTGAGAATGACTCGCTGCAACTTCTCAAGCAGATGCTCTCTAATTAATCACATTTATTCAAGTCAATAAATTTACAGTCGAATATGGATGGTAAGTATGATGTAATTGTAGTAGGAGCTGGCCATGCCGGTTGTGAAGCGGCTGTTGCTGCCGCAAGAATGGGGGCAAGGACGCTTCTGATTACAATGGATATGAATAAAATTGCCCAGATGTCTTGCAATCCGGCAATTGGAGGTATTGCAAAAGGCCAGATTGTCAGAGAGATAGATGCTTTGGGCGGCTGTACTGGTCTTGTTACAGATGCGAGTACCATCCAGTTCAGGATGTTGAACAGATCTAAGGGCCCAGCGATGTGGAGTCCGAGAGCCCAATGTGACCGTATTTATTTTTCATTCAATTGGCGTTATATTGTTGAGAATACCCGCAACCTATATGTATGGCAGGATGTGGTTGATGATATAATTGTTGATAATCAAGTTGTTAAGGGTGTTTCTACTGTAATGGGGGCCAGGTTTGAGTGTAATTCCCTCATCATTACAGCAGGCACTTTCCTTAATGGCAAGCTTTTTATTGGCCGTCAGACAACCGAAGGCGGTAGGGTAGGAGAGCTCTCCTCTTATGGTTTGACTGAGCGTCTGAAGGAGCTTGGCATCGACTCAGCGAGAATGAAGACCGGTACACCTCCTCGTCTTGATGCAAAATCCATCGATCTCTCAAAATTGGAGCTTCAGCAAGGAGATCCTTCTCCCGCGAGGTTCTCTTATTTGAATATTCCATCTCCAATTCAGAATGGAATTAAACAGAGATGTTGTTATATGGTTCATACCAATGAGACTGTCCACGACATTCTCCGTGCAGGATTTAAAGATTCTCCATTATTTTCAGGAAAGATTCACGGAATAGGTCCAAGGTATTGTCCAAGCATTGAAGACAAGTTGAGAACATTTGAAGGAAAGAACACCCATCAGCTCTTCCTTGAGCCTGAAGGATGGGATACACACGAATATTATCTCCAGGGGTTCTCATCGTCTCTGCCACTTACAACGCAGCTTAATGCACTTAGAAATATTCCGGGATTGGAGAGTGTCGAGATCTACCGTCCAGCCTATGCAGTAGAGTATGACTATTTCCCGCCGACACAGTTGAAGCAGACTCTTGAGACTAAACAGTTAGAGGGACTCTACCTGGCAGGTCAGGTAAATGGTACTACAGGTTATGAGGAGGCAGCTGCCCAAGGTTTGATGGCAGGCATTAATTCAGTGCTTAAACTTAAAGGCAAGGAACCGCTAATATTAAAACGCGACCAGGCCTATATAGGAGTTCTCATCGATGATCTGGTTACAAAAGGTGTTGATGAACCGTATAGAATGTTTACCTCACGTGCCGAATATAGAATTCTTTTGAGACAAGATAATGCCGACAGAAGGCTAACTGAAATCGGATATAAGATTGGGTTGGCAACAGAGGAGAGATTCAGATTGATGAATACAAAATATGAGTGTATAGATAAGAATACAGAAATGCTCGACTCAACCAATCTCTATCCTGAAGATGTCAACGATTATCTTGAGACAGTAGGATCCGCACCTATACCTAACAGAAAGAGAATGTCTGAGATTTTATCAAGGCCTCAAGTTGAATTGAAGCCTTTATTGGAGAGTGTTTCACGTGGAACATCTTTGCTTGAATCGGTGAATGAGTTCTCAAATTCATTCCCTGTGCGAGATTCTTTTACCGCTTCAGATTGCGATAAATCCAATATAGAAGTACTTTCGTTACCATATAAGCCATTCAGAAACGATTTGAAAAATCAATCAGATTGTTTAAATATTTCAAATATGGTAGAGAATTCTCCAAATATTTCGATAGGGGAGTGTACTCTCTCTTCCTCTGTCAATACATCTTCTCTGAAGAATGAGGTTTTGGAGAGTATAGAGATTGCAGTTAAGTATAGGGGATATATTGAGAGGGAGAAGAGAATTGCTGATAAGATTCTCAAACTTGAGAATATTACTATTCCTGCTGATTTTGATTTTTCAAGAGTGACCTCCCTTTCTATCGAAAGCCGTCAAAAATTGATTAAGCACAGGCCAACAACAATTGCTCAGGCTTCCCGTATACCTGGAGTGTCGCCGGCTGACGTTTCTGTCCTGTTGATTTTCTTTGGAAGATAGAGTAATATAAATATTCCCTGGATATTATTTTGATATGATAGAGGAGAAGATCTATGGGCAGATAGTGGATGTGATTATCGTCTCTGTCTGCTCATAAACTTATCTATTTATTCCCTTCGTTTGTATCCGAGGGGTGTGAACTCCGTCTATGTTTTAATTTTACTGATTGTGTCAGTATAAACTATTCCATACTCAGAGCTAAAAATAAATCGAGTAATACTTTAGATAAAATGCTATAATTGACTTATAATTAATGTGAATAATTATTTCAATTAAATTTTTCAAACCTCTTTTCTATTCCATAGGAAAGCAGAAGAAGGTCTCTTCAAATATTTTTGGATTAATCTCTTTAAGAGGATTTATTGCAATGAATATCTCTTCCTGTTCGCAGAGAGATTGGAGTTGATTGTGCGTCTCGATTTCACCAAGTTTAATTAGTGATTTTAAAATATTTGGATCTTTCCATTCGAATCTTTTTGGAAATTTTGTTCGAATTATTTCCAGAATATTATCTGTATGTTCCACGGGGAACATATATTTTGGTCTTCTTACTCCGATTGAAAATCCTAATTTCCGGTAAAAATTGTTTAGAGTTTGGTCTGCAGGTTTTTCAAATACAAAATCAAAACCGCCTGCCTTTTCGTTGATAAGAGTCTGTTTTATTAGACTTGATGCAATCCCCCTCCCTTCATATTCGCTTAATGTTGCAACACCGAACATATACCATCCTGAGAGGGTTATATTGCTTATTCCGTCGATATAATTCATTGGCAAGAGCGATAGAATGGAGATGATCTTTCCATCAACTCTTGCTGCCATATTCTTGCAATTTGGGATAATTTCACTAAAAACGGTTTGTTGGTACTCTTCATATGCAGGAAACCTCAAATCCCAGATTTCGCGGATTTGAGGATATTCCTCTTCTGTTGCCTGATATATCTCCATATTGAATTCAAAAATTGAACTGATTCTGATTCAAAATCTGCTTCTATTTTATTTATAGATCTCGTCTATTATCTCCTTATATCTTGCCGATAGATTTTTCCGTTTCAATTTTAAAGTCTGTGAAAGAGCTTCATTTGCTACACTCCACTCATCATTTATTAATCTCTCCCTTTTAAGTTGTTCGTGAGGTGCAAGTTTTGTGTTTACCTTTTCAACCTCTGAGTGGATTTTGGCAATTACTTTACTATTGGCAATCAACTCCTCGTTTGATCTGTAATCAATCTTGTGTTTTGCTGCCCAATAGTGGAGTTTGCTCATATTTGGGGTAATTATGGCTGAAGCAAATTTCTGATTTGCTCCAATTACCATACAGTTTTCTATATATGAACTCTCCTTCAAATAGTTTTCAATAACTTGCGGGGCTACATATTTGCCTGCAGAGAGTTTGAATATCTCCTTCTTCCTGTCGGTAATTTTCAGATATTTTCCATCCTGCAGATAGCCGATATCTCCTGTATGGAACCATCCTTCGCTATCGATTACCTCTTTTGTATATTCAGGATCTTTGTAGTATCCCATCATAATATGAGGACCTCTTGTGAGGATCTCCCCATCCTCAGCAATCTTTAATTCGGTGCCTTCAAATGGTAGTCCTACGGTGCCTATGATGTTTACACCACTGCTTGGATTGTTTACCGCTATTACAGGAGATGTCTCGGACATTCCATAACCTTCGTAGATATGGAGATGAGCTGCGTTAAACAGTTTTACAATTTTTGCATTGATGGAAGAGCCTCCCGAAACCACAAGCATCTCCTTACCCCCTAATGCCTCTCTCCATTTTGAGTAGACAAGTTTGTCGGCAATCTTATGTTTCAGTTTATATATAGGGTTATTGTTGTAATTATCAAAATTCAATCCAAATCTGAATGCCCATTGGTAGATCTCCTTCTTGATGCCCTTGAGATTTTTGCCGGTACTCTCGAGTTTTACAAACATCTGCTCAAGTACGCGAGGTACACCGCAGAATCCGTCTGCGTGTGAACTTGCAAGGTCGGCGGCTATTGTAGCCAGACTCTCTGCATAGTATGTTCCAATCCCGAGATATTGGTACTCATAGTTCATACTGCGTTCGTATATATGGCATAAAGGCAAGAAACTCAGCATTTTATGCGATGAGTCCTTGATTTGCTTTCGGGCGTGTCCTATGGCATTGAAGAGCAGGTTGTGGTGTGAGAGCATTACACCTTTAGGCGTTCCTGTAGTACCTGAAGTATAGATAATTGTAAAGAGACTGTCGGGTTTAATCTCCTCTTTATTCTTCTCAATTACAGGCTTATTGATCTCAAAATTATCTTCACCCCTTTTAAGGATCGGGCCTATCTCGTTGTCAATTACAATCACTTGCGGGCCATTCTCTATGGCATCAAGAACCGGTTGTATTCTGGCCTTGATAAGCTCTGTCCCTACAAAGATTACTTTAGCTTCGCTATGTATAAAAATGTGCTTGTAATCCTCTTCGCTTAATGTTGGATAGACTGGAACGTGAACGGCGCCTGTAAGGCCGCAAGCCATATCAATGTAGTTCCATTCAGGACGGTTGTTTGTGATGGTTATAATTTTATCATCCTTCCCAAACCCCATAGAGAGTATTGCTGATGCCATCAGGTGTGAATTCCGTATATATTGATCGACACTGACTTTGTGCCACTCTCCATTTTTCCGGCGGGCTAATATATCCTCTTTTCCCGGATATAACTCGTGGAGTCTATCCAGGATATCAAAAATGCGTGTTGGTTCCATTTTAACTCTTTTTATTGTCTTATCAGCCCTTTTGCGCCACAAGTTCTTTAGTGTACTCTACGAATTCATCAATATCTTCCCTGCGTGTATTGAATGAACACATCCACCTCACTTCGCCTGTGGCCTCATTCCAGGTGTAGAAATAGTATCTCTTCTGGAGCTCTTCTGTAAGCCATTTTGGAAGTATGGCAAAGAGCGCATTGCTCTCCACCTTTTTGGATATTTTTACCTGAGGAATCTCCTGGAGACGGCTCTCCATATATTTTGCCATTTCATTTGAATGGGCTGCCATTTTGAGGTAGAGGTCATCCTGAAGATAGGCATTGAATTGGGCTGCGATAAATCTGTTTTTTGAGTAGAGCTGAGTAGCCTGCTTCCTAATGAATTTGACTATTCCGGTAAATTCTGAATTGTCTCTAAAGTTGCCGGTGTCACTATTTCCGTTGCAATTTTTGCTGTTGTTGAAAATAACTACGGCTTCTCCCATAAGCAGACCGTTTTTGGTTCCGCCAAATGAGAGCACATCAATGCCGCAATCGGCTGTAAAGGCTTTTATAGGCATATTCAAGGCTGCTGCTGCATTGGATATCCTTGATCCGTCCATATGGATATAACCGTTATGACGGTGCATAAGATCTGTAAGATTGCGGATCTCCTCCGGGGTATAGAGTGTGCCCAACTCAGTAGGCTGGGAGATGGAGAGAATTCTCGGTTGGGAGTGGTGCTGGTCTCCAAAATTTATCAGACAGCTCTCTACGGTTTTACAATCCACCTTGCCTTCAACAGCTGGGAGTGGGATGATTTTACTGCCCGAGAAACGCTCGGGAGCACCACACTCGTCAACATTGATATGGGCAGTTTCGGGAGCCAGAATAGAGTGGAACCCACTGGTAAATGTACTCAGAGCCACCACATTTGCGCCTGTACCATTGACTACAAAAATGGCCTTGCACTCCCCTCCGAGCAGCATCTCCAATTTGTGCAGGACATCCAGGGTAAATGGATCCTCTCCGTATGATACTTTAAAATTCCTGTTTTCGTTTACAATGGCCTCCATTATAGCTGGATGGACGCCCGAATGATTGTCGCTTCCAAAACTGTGTTGCATAACAATATATAGATTATAGGTTTATTTCTTCTGACGGGTTGCAAGGCTGATACGCTCCTTGATGGCCCTCTTGCCGTGGTAGTAGTACAATACAAGAGTATTGTTCTTCTCAAAATAGATAGTATTGAGAGTCTTCTGGGTATTTGTATTTTTCGGTTGCGGTTCACACCATACCAAAAGATATTGGGAGTTGTTCTTGTTGTAGACACACAACACAGTTGTTCCCATTATATTGAAAAAGTCAGCACTGTTGTTTTCCGATACCTCTTTAGTTTTTGTAGCTTTGAAGGCTTTTATAATAGGATGGTTCTCATCAAGAACACCAAAGTCGAGCTTGCTGCTTCCTGCAGGGTTATGTTCGTACCACCATTTGATGGCCTCTTTGGTAAGTTCATACTCCTTCTCCATAGGCTTGAGCTCAGGAAGGGTCTTGAAATAGGCAACAAGATAGTTTATTTGAGGAATACCCATCATACCTCCCTGCGACTCTTCGTGACATTTGCCGAGAACGGCATCACCATCCCTCTCTCCTGCAAAGACTGCATTGAAGATGGCGCAATCATTCATAGAGACAAGATTGGATATTACATCGCACTCATTCTTTTCCCACCCGGTGCGTTCATCAACTCCATCGGTGAAGTTGATATAGTTGAAAAGCATAAATTTCTCACCTTTAAGAACAACCTCTTTGGCATCTGCTCCCGAGAAGAGGTTTCCGGTGCCTAAGAAACTGAATTTGGAGAGTTGGTGGCCCTGGAAATTGTAGGGTGCTTCACTTTTGGTGATGACAGAGTTCCAATTGCCGGTTGAATTATCCTTCTCTATCTTTATTATTTCAAAGTTTGCTGAAGGGGCTACTGGGGCCTTTATAACAACAATATGGTCAACATTGTCCTTTTTGCCCGGCAAGAGGATAAAATTCTCGCCATATTTTCCCTGGGCGAGCTCAGACAGTGTTGATTTTACAATCTCCTCTGCTTCAGGTATGGAGAGTGAGCTTGTGTTGTAGCTCCTGATAAGCTCCTCTTTCAATTGTCTGATCTCGTTGGCATATACCGATTTGGGGTATTTTGCAAGGAATTTGTTGTAGCTTAATGTGTCGCCTTTGGCAACGACAGATTTGTATAGTTTGGTCTCAGCTTTTTTCTGTCCGTATAGTGGTGCCTGTTGGGTAAAGGCAAAGAGTGCAGTCAATAAAATAAGGGAGATTGTAAAGTGTTTCATAAAATCTTCAAAAATAATCAGGTCATTTATTGATGGATACTCACTTGCACTGAGCACCATCCGGATTACACAAATATAGTCAAAATGGGTATAATACAAAAAAGATACCCAAAAGAGCCAGCCTGTTGAAGTGGCGGAATCTCTTTTGGGTCTCCTTATATCGTTATTTGGGTAAATTCCGATTATTTGCAGATAGCCTCGTATGCCTCAGCATCCAATAGAGCGTCAACTTCTGCAGGATCTGACATCTCAACTTTGATCATCCAGCCTGCGCCGTATGGATCACTGTTTACTGACTCAGGAGCACCCTCAAGGTCTGCATTAACTTCGATAACTTTTCCTGAAACAGGCATTAGAGCGTCTGCAACGGTTTTAACAGCTTCAATGGCACCGAAAACCTCATTTGCAGCCAAATCCTCACCCTCAGTCTGGATGTCAACGAAAACGATATCGCCCAACTCGCTCTGTGCAAAGTCTGTAATACCGATTGTTGCAATGTTGCCATCTACTTTTACCCACTCGTGGTCTTTTGAATACTTTAAGTTGCTAGGAATATTCATAGTCTTGATTTTAAAATGTTATATTGTTGTTATTATTATGATTTGCAATTCTAAATCTCTGCAAATTTATTAAAATATTTGAAAGCAGCCGGTTTTTTGTAAAAAATTATAACCGTTTCAATGCTATTTTTATAAGCTCTTCCAATGAATAATTCGGATTCTCCTTCAGGATGCCCTGCAGAACCTTCTCCGCTGCGCTTTTTGCAAATCCCAAAAGTACAAGGGCGGAGAGTGCCTCCTCTTTGTTTGCCCCGTTTTGGGCCGGTATAAGTGTCTCGGCCGGAGTTGAACCTCCCTTGACAATCTTATCCTTAAGGTCGATGATAATTCTTTGGGCTGTCTTTAATCCTATACCCTTGATACTCTTTATCTTATTTACATCTCCGGCAATTATGGCATTTTTGATCTCCTCATCTGTCATTGAAGAGAGCATCATCCTGGCAGTATTCGGTCCTATACCCGAGACCTCAATAAGCATTGTAAAGATGGAGCGCTCCTCCTTTTTGTAGAATCCATACCAAAGCTCAGTATCCTCCCTGAGATGGTGGTGTATATAGAGCTTGACCTCATTAAGGCCTTGAATATCGGCATAAGTCTGCAGTGAAATCTGCAGTTTGTATCCAATTCCGTTATTTTCAATTACAGCCTCTGTAGGTGTTATTTCAGCCAGCAGTCCCTTTATATAGTCGTACATTGTCTCAAAATTTCAACATCAGCTACAAAATTATGTTTTTTATGTGTAAACAAAAAGCTAATATACAAGAATCTGTTTTGAATTTTATTAATTTTGCAGTTTGAAATAATTGAAACGGAGAGATTGCTTTAATGAATACAATTCAGGATATAAGAGATAGAGTGCCTGCGCTCTCCCAGACTGTTTACGGGAAGCCTCTGGTCTATTTGGACAATGCTGCCACATCGCAGAAACCTGTAGAGGTGCTGGAGCTGCTTGCCAGGATGAATGGGGGTATCAATGCAAATGTCCATAGGGCGATGTACAGCTTGAGCGACCAGGCAACCATCCTCTATGAAGGTGCCAGAGAGAGGGTGAGGGAGTATATCAATGCCCCTGCAAGGGAGAATGTAATCTTTACCTCGGGTGCTACAGCTGCCATCAATCTGGTGGCATCAAGCTATTGCGGCAAATATCTTAAGGAGGGGGATTCTGTGGTTGTATCGGAGGATTCGCACCACTCCAATATTGTTCCGTGGCAGATAGCTTGTGAAAAGGCGGGTGCCACATTGAAGGTGCTTCCGATTGATGATGACGGCAAGTGGAAGGTTGAGGAGCTTGACCATCTTCTGGATGAGAGGGTAAAGATTGTTGCCGTGGCTCACATATCAAATGTTCTGGGCATTATAAATCCTGTTGCGACAGTTATTGCCAAGGCCCACTCTTTGGGAATTCCTGTGCTTGTTGACGGAGCTCAGGGAATAGTACATACACAGGTGGATGTGGCCGAACTGGATTGTGATTTCTACGCCTTTTCTGCCCATAAGATTTACGGAGCAACCGGAAATGGCGTCCTTTACGGCAAAGAGAGCCTTCTTGAGGCAATGCCGCCCTATATGGGAGGAGGTGATATGGTTGATACTGTAACCTTCAAGAAGACAACTTATGCCCCACTGCCACTCAAGTTTGAAGCGGGAACACCCAATTTTATCGGGGCGGCAGCACTTAAGCCTGCACTGGATTTTGCGCAGGAGCTGCATAGCGGCGAACTTGGCAGTCTTGTTGCTGCAAATGAGAGGTCAGTGATTGACTATATGAGAGGTGCAATCAGTGAAATTGATGGAGCAACCCTTTATGGAGATGTTGATGAGAAGATACCGCTCTTTTCTTTCAACATTGAGGGGTGCCATCCTGGAGATATTGCCCAGATTCTGGACAAGATGGGAATAGCAGTAAGAACCGGACTTATGTGTGCGGAGCCCCTGATGAGCAGATTTGGCGTTACAAGTATGGTGAGGGCTTCATTTGCCCCTTACAATACATTGGAGGAGGCTGAGTACTTCATAAAATGCCTGAAAAGGGCTACAGGTATGTTGAGATAATGGATAAACAGTATAATATGACAATTCAGGAGATAGAGAACCAGATAGTTGAGGAGTTTTCGATTTTTACGGAGTGGCTCGACAAATATGAGTATATCATTGAGCTTGGAAAGGGAGTTCCACCTATTGAGGAGAGTATGAAGAGGGAGGAGAACCTTATCAAGGGGTGTCAGAGCAGAGTATGGTTGAGCTGCAGGGAGGAGGATGGAAGACTCTATTTTGGAGCAGACAGTGATGCCATCATCACCAAAGGCATCATATCATTGTTGATCAGAGTCTACAATGGCCAGACTCCAAAGGATATCATAAATTCCGACCTCTCTTTTATTGAGGCTATAGGTCTGCAGGAAAATTTGACACCTACACGTGCAAATGGATTGCTCTCAATGATAAAGCAAATCAGGGCATACGCATTGGCATTTGAGATGAAATAGTTGATGAACCGGTAATTAAGAGAGATAATGGGTCTATTTGGAAAGAGTATTGAGAGCCTTCAACGGGATGTTGTAAGGGCTTTGCGTCAGGTTTATGATCCTGAAATACCTGTAAATATATATGATTTGGGTCTTATTTATGAGATAAAGATAGATGATGACCATAAGGTCTTCATAAAGATGACACTGACTGCACCAAACTGTCCGATGGCGGATGAGGTTGTAGAGCAGGTTCACGATGCGGTTTCGGATGTTCCCGGGGTAACTGATTGTGCCATAGAGCTGGTCTTTGAACCGGAGTGGGACAGGAGCCGTATGAGCGAGGAGGCACTATTGGAGTTGGGATGGCTGTAGGAATATCGTCGGATAAAAGAGGAACCGTTGGATTATGAATAGGGTATATCTGCTTTTAGGTAGCAATATGGGAGAGAGGGGGGCTCTTCTTGAGAGTGCCGTTGCCCTTTTGATAGAGAAACTTTTGCCTGACTATCTTGAGGTGGAGGATCTCTCGGATGCAGTAAATACATCTGATATTTATGAAACTGCACCTTGGGGTTTTGAGTGCAATGACAAGTTCCTGAACCAGGCATTTGTCTGTCTGACAGATCTTGATGCACGGGAGGTGTTGAAGATCTGCAAGGAGATTGAGCGGGAGCTTGGCAGAGAGGATCTTTTGCCGGAGTATGATGAGAAGGGGGAGAGAATCTACAGATCACGTCCGATTGATATAGACATATTGCTCTTTGACCGTAAAGAGGAGAGCGGATATCTGCCTCAGGTGGTTGATACTGTGGAGCTGCAGGTGCCTCACAAGAGATTGCACGAGCGTCTCTTTGCGCTGGAACCTCTTGCAGAGATAGCAGGAAATTATACCCATCCACTTCTTGGCAAGAGTATAAATGTTCTTAAAAAGGAGCTTAAAAGGAGAGAAAAATAGAATAAACAGTTTAAAATAGATAATATGACACAGGAAGAACTATTTAAAAATTTGATTGCACACACAAAAGAGTATGGCTTCATTTTCCCTTCAAGCGAGATTTATGATGGCTTGGGTGCCGTATATGATTATGGACAGTTGGGAAGTGAATTGAAGAACAATATCAAGAGATATTGGTGGGATGCTATGGTGAGATTGAATGAGAATATTGTTGGTATTGATTCGGCAATCTTTATGCACCCAAGAATTTGGGAGGCTTCCGGCCACGTTGGTGCATTCAATGATCCGCTTATCGACAATAAGGATTCAAAGAAGAGATATAGGGCAGATGTTTTGTTGGAGGATTACATTGCCAAATTGGAGGAGAAGATCAATAAGGATGTAGAGAAGGGCCGCAAAAAGTTTGGTGAGGCCTTTGATGAGGAGCAGTTCCGTGCTACCAATCCTAATGTATTGAGAAATGCAAAGAAGATTGAGGCTTGCCGTGAGAGAATGGTGGCAGCCCTCAATGCCAATGATCTGGATGCATTGAAGCAGCTTATCCTCGATTGTGAGATTGTTTGTCCTATTTCTGGAACAAAGAACTGGACAGATGTAAGACAGTTCAACCTTATGTTCAGCACCCAGTTGGGAAGTGTTTCAGGAGAGTCGGGCACCATATATCTCCGTCCGGAGACTGCCCAGGGTATATTTGTAAACTTCCTCAATGTGCAGAAGACAGGCCGTATGAAGGTGCCTTTTGGTATTGCACAGATTGGCAAGGCTTTCAGAAATGAGATAGTTGCCCGTCAGTTCATCTTCAGGATGAGGGAGTTCGAGCAGATGGAGATGCAGTTCTTCGTTCGCCCTGGTGAGGAGTTGAAGTGGTTTGCAAAGTGGAAAGAGACCCGTTTGGCTTGGCATAAGGCTCTTGGTATAGGTGATGAGAAGTACCGTTACCACGACCACGAGAAGTTGGCTCACTATGCAAATGCAGCTACAGATATTGAGTTTGATTTCCCATTCGGATTCAAGGAACTTGAGGGTATCCACTCAAGAACAGATTTCGATTTGGGCCGCCATCAGGAGTATTCGGGCAAAAAATTGCAATATTTTGACCCTGAAACGAACGAAAGCTATGTTCCGTATGTTATAGAGACATCAATCGGAGTGGACAGGACAGTTCTTGCGGTGCTTTCGGGTGCTTATGCGCAGGAGACATTGGAGAATGGCGAGGAGAGAGTTGTAATGAAGTTCCATCCGGCTTTGGCTCCTGTCAAAGTTGCAGTTCTTCCATTGGTAAAGAAAGATGGCCTTCCTGAGTTGGCAAGGGAGATTATGGGCAATCTCAAGTATGAGTACAATTGCCAGTATGATGAGAAGGACAGTATCGGTAAGAGATACCGCCGTCAGGATGCAATCGGAACACCTCTATGTGTTACAATCGACCACGAGAGCCTCAACGACAAGTGCGTTACATTGAGAGACCGTGACACAATGCAGCAGGAGCGCGTTCCAATTGAGAAGTTGGCGGAGATTGTCGACAAGAAGGTCAACCTGAAATATTTGCTGGAAAAGGTCAGATAGTTTGATTGGTATAGAATTGTCTGACTATAAGATAGTTAAAAAGTTTTTATATGTTAGACATTTCTGTAACCTATATGGGGTTGAGATTGAACTCCCCCTTTATAGCTGCAAGCAGCGGCTATACAACTGATGTAAATAAAATAATAGCTCTGTCCCGTTGCGGGATTGGAGCTATTGTTTTAAGGTCACTGTTTGAGGAGCAGATAAACAGTGAGATAGAGAGGATGGAGATGCTTAGTGCAGAATATCCTGAAAATGCCGATCTGCTCCAACGGTATGTTACCGGTGATTCCGTTTCAAAATACAAGGAACTGATCCGTGAGATAAAGGGCAAGGTGAAGATTCCTCTCATTGCCAGTATCTGCTGCTATACCAGGGGTAACTGGATCTCCTTTGCAAAAGAGCTGGAGGAGGCAGGTGCGGATGCTCTGGAGCTCAATATCTACTCTCTGCCGTTGTCTGTAGAGAAGAGCAGCAATGAGATTGAGCAGGAGTACGCCCTTATGGTTGGGAATGTGGTCTCCTCCGTAAAGATCCCTGTGGCTGTAAAGATTGCAGACCAATATACAAATCCGTTGAGGTTCCTCAAGATGGTGGAGAGTTATGGCGCTTCAGCTGCAGTTCTCTTCAACCGTTTCTACAGGCCCGATATCTCACTCAAATCGATGAAGATAGTTTCGGGAAATCTCTTTTCCTGCAAATCGGAGTACTTTAAGGAGTTGAGGTGGATAGCCATCTCTTCTGCGCAGCTCAAATCTATGGAGCTGAGTGCCTCAACGGGCGTGCACGATTCCCAGGCAGCTATAAAGCTACTTCTTGCAGGAGCAAAAAGTGTGCAGCTCTGCAGTGTGCTCTATCAGCAGGGGCCATTTGTGGTGGCAACATTTGTAGAGGAGCTCCGTTCATTTATGAAGGAGAAGGGTTTTGAAAGGGTGAGTGATTTCTGCGGAATGCTCAATTATGCAAATATCGGAGACCCTGCACTATTTGAGAGGGTGCAGTTCCTCAAGGCAGCAAAACATTATTCCCACAATAAATAGATTCGGCTATGGAAAAACGGAAGAGACTTACATCGGCAAACGGCAGGGCTGTGGCCGATAACCAGAATGTACAGACAGCAGGAAAGAGGGGCCCTATGGTATTGCAGGATCCCTGGTTTATAGAGAAGCTGGCCCATTTCGACAGGGAGGTTATTCCCGAGCGACGTATGCACGCCAAGGGCTCCGGAGCCTACGGGACATTTACCGTCACCCACGATATTACCAAGTATACCAGAGCCTCGATTTTTAGCAGAGTAGGCAAAAAGACCGACTGTTTTGTGAGGTTTTCAACTGTTGCAGGTGAGAGGGGCGCCGCTGACGCTGAGCGCGATATAAGGGGCTTTGCAATGAAATTCTATACAGATACCGGTAATTGGGATCTGGTTGGAAACAATACTCCGGTCTTCTTTTTGAGGGATCCGCTTAAGTTCCCCGATCTCAACCACGCCATCAAGAGGGATCCGAGGACCAATATGCGGAGTGCAAACAACAATTGGGATTTCTGGACATCACTGCCGGAAGCACTCCATCAGGTGACAATAACTATGAGCCCGAGGGGAATCCCATATTCATACCGCCATATGCACGGTTTCGGAAGCCATACCTACAGCTTTATAAATGACAAAAATGAGCGTACCTGGGTAAAATTCCATCTGAGGACCCTTCAGGGAATCAAGAATCTGACAGATCAGGAGGCTGAGGCGATTATCGCTAAGGATAGGGAGTCTCATCAGCGTGATCTTTATGAGAGTATTGAGCGGGGAGATTATCCAAGATGGCTCTTCCAGATTCAGCTGATGAGTGAGGAGCAGGCAAATAATTGCCGGTTCAACCCTTTTGACCTCACAAAAGTGTGGCCTCACGGGGAGTTCCCTCTACACGATGTTGGTATATTGGAGCTGAACCGTAACCCCGAAAACTATTTTGCTGAGGTGGAGCAGTCGGCTTTCAACCCCGTGAATATAATTGACGGCATTGGCTTCTCTCCCGACAAGATGCTTCAGGGCCGCCTCTTCTCCTATGGAGATGCCCAAAGGTACCGTCTGGGGGTAAATCTGGAGCAGATACCTGTAAACAGGCCGCGTTGTCCTTTCCATTCGTACCATCGGGATGGTGCAATGAGGGTTGACGGCAATTACGGCTCCACACTGGGGTATGAACCCAACAGTTATGGAGAGTGGAGTGATTCGCCCTGGACTAAAGAGCCGCCGTTGAAGGTGCGTGGAGATGTCTACAACTACAATGAACGGGAGTATGATGATGATTATTACACCCAACCGGGCAACCTCTTCCGCCTGATGCCGCCCCAAGAGCAGCAGCTCCTCTTCGAAAATACCGCCAGAGCTATGGGCGACGCTGCAATATTCATCAAACAGCGCCATATATACAACTGCTATAAAGCGGATCCAAAATATGGTGAAGGTGTGGCAAATGCATTGGGACTCTATCTGGATGAGGCAATAAACAACATAAAGTAGCTTTAGAACGATATTCCCGTAACCAAAATGTAATATTAACTTCAGTAGGATAGAGTTGTTTTTTTATAAAAAAATTTTATTTTTGTAGTACGACTGTCAAGATTAATATTTCAGTTAACAACAAAATAAGATTATGAAACTCTATACTAAGCTTCTATGGTTATTATCTGTTGTTTTGATATTAACCTCATGTGTTGACGAAACATTGGACAACCCTTTGCCGGATTCAAAACTCCCTACAGATGATTATTTGGGTGATGTGAGGAGTGTGAAGCTGACTCACGGAATGGATTCCTGTAAAGCCGAAAAAGTTACTCTATATGTTAAGACTCCGGAAAATTACATTATCAGAAGAGCCGGAGTTCTCTCAAGAGGAGGCAAAGAGGGTGTAGAACTGATTCTGGACCACGGTATCAAGGATGGCAGATATGAGATGCTCTACCTTGAATATGATATGCCTGAAGAGGAGGTTCTTGATAACAGGCGAAAAGGTCATATTGGAATAACTTGCAGAATTTCAGTCGAGGATAATAAGGTGCACCTGCTCGACAAGTGGAATGCAAAGGTCGGACTGTATGGGTCGGGTACCGAAGTTGATACGCTGCGTATTGCAAGTTATGACAAGATGATTGAACTCACATTGAAGATGGCCGGCAGTGCCCTTCAGGATGGTTGGGAGAATTATTACTTCCTGCAAACTGCAGATATTGACGGAGGTGTAATGTCTACATATTGCAGCCGGAATTATGGCTGGATTCCTATAGGATATCTGAACACTACACCATTCCGTTCAACCTTTGATGGTGGAGGATATAAAATAACCGGATTGAGAATAACACGTAATAATGGTTGTGGAGTGGGTCTCTTCGGTTATACGCATAAGGCGGTGATTAAAAATGTGCGTCTGGTTGGAGCAGACATTTACGGCGATTTTGCAGTTGGCGGGATTGTAGGCTCCTCCATTTCAAGTGAAGGCAAACGCCACGCTACAATCATAGAGAATTGTACAGTTGAGAATTCATCAATCAGGAGTCACCACCAGGGGTATGGAGTTGGAGGTATATTGGGTTGTATTGATATGAATACAATTGCAAGCCTTCATAAATGCCACTCTGTAAATAATGATATCTATGCCACAATGAATGCCGGCGGTATGGTTGGAGTAGGATGCCGGGGTTCTGCCCTGATGGTGGGTCTGAGCGAAAACAGCAGCAGTGTCACTTCCGATTATGGATGTGCAGGTGGTATAGTGGGGGCGTGTGATACGGTAAATGCTGCAGTCTGTTTCAATTATGGAGCAATTAAGGGGGCAGTGTGCTATGTGGAGGGTGATGAAGTAAATGGCCTGTCAAATTTGGGTGCAGGAGGAATTGCAGGAGGAACAGGCACTTCAGTATTTACAGGATGCGTGAATAATGGCAATATAACCGGCAGGGAAGGAGTAGGCGGAATATTGGGAAGCACAAGGTTTACCGGAACGTTTGAGGGTGAAGATTACCTTTGTTATAATGCCACTTTGCTCCATTGTGGAAATAGGGGAACGATCTCAGGAGAGAATATAGTGGGAGGTATTTGCGGAGAGGCGCAAGCCGGCTCAACCGGATGTTACAATTCCGGAGATGTGACCGCTTCAGGCTCCTATGCCGGAGGTATAATAGGAGTCTCTCCATTGACGGTTTCTCAAGATAATGTAAACTCAGCATCCATAACCGCAAAAACTCATGCAGCAGGTATTGCAGGGGCTTCGCTGGCGGGGATCTATATAGTCAACCATAATTATGGCAATATCCATACAAGCAATGGCCATTCTGCCGGAATTCTTGGATATGGTGGACGTGACATCACACTTAACTATTGTGGAAATTTTGGCAAGATAACAACCTCCGGTTCAGATCCTATTGGAGGGTTGGTTGCCGAATGCGGAGATTATCTCGACAAGCACGGTCTTATCCCGGATTGGGCGAAGTATACTGTAGCGGGCATAGAGATGGCGGTGAGTGCCATTTCTGGTATAGCAGGCGTCATTTTGGCATTTGTCAAGCCGGTCAGCGCCGCCGCTAAAGTGGGAATGCTGGTCTTCAATATAGCCTCCATCGGAAGCTCCGTAGTTTGTTTGGCCTATGATGGACTAATGAATGCATATGGAATTTACAGTGCCGTGGAACTGGAAGATCTTGAAAAGATGTCGCAAGAGACAAAAGATGCAATAGAGAGGCAGATAGAGCAATCAAGGACAACACAACAGGCAATGCGTTCCAGTTTCACTCCACCTGCT
Organism: Candidatus Egerieisoma sp.; assembly: GCA_045594125.1. Taxonomy (GTDB): domain Bacteria; phylum Bacteroidota; class Bacteroidia; order Bacteroidales; family UBA932; genus Egerieousia. Next base: position 29,356 of record JAZNXX010000027.1, on the reverse strand, counting down.
TTGGATTTCTCAAGCAGTATGCTTACATATGAATATCCTGCCAATGTGCAGAAGATGGTTACAATATGTTCAGATGAAGAGAGCAATAAGCAATATACCGACTCATTGACCCTTGCCAAAATTAACGAGATGAATGAAGTCATTGAGTATGAGAATAGTAAATTTGTAGATCATCAGATTGTTTCAGGTGTTGCAATGTTGCTCGGTACAGTTGCTACAATTTCCGGTATTGTGGCGGCTGCAGTTGGCTCCGGAGGAACTGCCATACCGGCTATTGTTGCTGGAGTTGTAGGTACGACAGGAGCTGTTATGGGAGGTGTAAATACTATCGTACAGACAGCACAGGCGACAGATCATAACTTTATACTTATTGAGGAGAGTGTGAATGGGGGAGATATAGGATGCAGTTCCGATAACCGTTATGCAGGAGGCCTCATAGGTATAATGCACGACCACGGAAAGTTGAGAGATTGCATCAACATAGGTAGAGGTTCCGGTGGCGGAGGTCATCTTGTAGGAGAGGTGCATAGTGTTGCAACTCTGGAAAACTCCCTCTCAATAGCTCCGGCATCATCGTGGTCTGTAATTGCCGGCGAAGATGGTCACGACAACTCTTCGTCAGGTCTCTATTATTGTATAGATTCAGAGAGTGCAGATATATCGGGAATAAGATTGATTGGTGCAGAGGCAGAGGGGTTGACTATCAGTCAGATTGGCAAAAAGGAGAGTTTTGCCGGTTGGGATATAGACGGCAAAAGCTGTTGGACCATTCCGTCTCACGTGCAGGTTCCATTCCCGATACCGTCCATTTCAAGATATGCCAAATAAATTAAAATCAGATAATAACGCAACAAATAATATAGTATGAAGAGAAAGTTACGCTATTTAATAGCTCTGTCAGTGATTTTATCAATTCTTGCCGGCTGTTCGAAAGATGAAATGGAGTCGCTTTCAAAGTCAGATGTAAATGAAGTTAATGGTAAGTATCACGCAGAGTTCCATCTTCCCGGATTATGGATATCAAGTGATGTTACAACTATCATATCGCTGCAGTTTTTTCCATTGGATGGAAGGTCCAAACCATATGTATATGATGCCAAATTGGTAAATGACGGCACTCATCATATCAGTTTTGTTATTGATCCCGATAAAAATGAAGATTTGCCGTCGGGAGAATATATATTGCGTGGCGTCAATCCAGACGGAAAGAAGTATGTCTCAAGGATGCGTGTGAAGGTAGAGGGACGGAGGGTCCACTTTCTTGAAGTGGCGCCCCATATGGTTGGTTTTGCCAATGGAGCCGGAACCCCTGACTCCCCTTATGAGATTGCAAGTAAAGAGAATTTTATTGAGCTGTTGGGTATGCTCCATAATGATCCATCCTACGGACGTGATCTCTATTTTAAACAGACAGATAACATTACCCTTGACGGAAGCGAGGGGCTGATTGATGAGAATGGTTGGTTCAGTGAACCTTTTGCCGGCAATTATGATGGTGGAGGATATACAGTCAGCGGTATCTATTATCAGGGCAGCGGTGATTGTATAGGACTCTTCAGGGAGTTGAGAACAGGAACTATCATCTCAAATCTTACAATAAATATCTCTTCAATACGGTCAAAAGGAAATATGATAGGAGGTGTGGCCGGTAGAACAAGCGGGTCTGCAACAATAAAGGATTGCAAGATTATGGGATATATCGAGGGCAACGATTATGTCGGCGGATTGATAGGTTACGTAGATACAAACCATCAGATATATATAGATAATGTTGAGCTCTCCGTTACAATAGCTGACAGCCACGATAAAGTGGGAGGTCTTATAGGTTACTCAAATATGGATTCCCACGTGACAATCAGTAATATAACCACAAATTCAGCAGCATTTGAGATTGGAGGCAACGATTATGTAGGAGGCTTGATAGGACAGGCCTATTTGACCTATCTGAAAATAAATAATGTTGAGCTGGTCCACTCAATATATGAGGCTACCGATATTGTTACAATTGGAGGCAATTCATATGTAGGAGGCCTGATGGGCAGTTTTGTAGATAAAGGCTACTCTTCAGGTTATCGTCCCGGTATAGAGACAGAGGAATGGTGGAGAGAGTTGAGGGTTGAAAATTCTACAGTATGCTGCCCGATAAAGGCTACAGGTACAAGGGTTGGTGGAATAGCGGGAGAGATTTATGGCCTTTATGGCAATGAGGTGGCAAAATTCAATAATGTGATGGCGTCTGCTGCAGTTTCTGGTTCCGACAATGTAGGTGGGTTTATAGGTATGAATGTTACCTGTAAATGTGATTTTAACAATTGCTCTGTAAAGGCATCCAATATAAGCCTTGTTGAGGTTAAAGGGAGAAATATAGTTGGAGGATTCATCGGTTATGGAGGATCAGGAGCAACATATTCAAATATTGGCATCAGTACAAATGTGACAGGAACAGGCAGCTCTGTGGGAGGTGCTTTTGGCCTCTCCCGCAGTAATATACATTTGGAGAATTTTAAATTTACTGCATCAATGAAGGTGACCGGAGTTGACAGTGTGGGAGGAGTGTCCGGTACCCATATAGGACATATCTATGGAAACAGCGATATCTCTTTTACTTACGGACAGCAGGTTATTCCAAAGGCAAGTGACATTTCAGATTTTTCGGTGATTGTAAATGGAAGAAATCAGGTTGGCGGTCTTGTAGGACGTCTTGTCCAGCCGGGTCCTGTAGCAGAGATAAAAGGGGTATTTTGTCGCAGCGAGGTAAGAGGCAACTCCTCTGTAGGAGGTCTGGTAGGCTTTATGGGGCTTGGTACCGCAATAAGGAATTCTGCATTCGGCGGATTGATTGAGGCGACCGGTGAAAATTGCGGCGGTATATTGGGCAAGTTGGACGGCTCTGTTGTAGAGTATTGTATAAACTATTCAACAGTCAAAGGTTCATTGGATACCGGCGGATTGATAGGATATATGACAGGAGGAGACAGCTATTTCCCATTGGTTAACTATTCGGTAAATGTAGGCTCAGTTAACGGAGCCGGCAGAGTTGGTGGTGTCGTTGGCCTGATTCGTGTTCAGGATGACAATTTGCACGATATTGTAACCAATTGTGCAAACTTTGGCACTGTAAATTGCAACGACCACAGCACAGGGGAGGTTGAGGCCTTTGGCGGTATTGTGGGGGCAAGTGACGAGGCGGGAGCAAGAGTTGTTGGCTGTGCGAACCACGGAAATGTTCACGGCAATCTTGCTGCACACGGAGGTGGAGGTATTGCCGGCAGTATGGGCAATGATCCAGGAGATCTGTTTGATGCAAAGGATGCCTATAATTTTGTGATAAGCAATTGTATAAATACTGGAGATATCTCAAATGACAACGGAAGCTGCCATCTGGGTGGAATCCTTGGCTATGCCGAGGAGGGTGATGATGAGTACCGTCCTGATGCCGCTGTGCTGGGCTGTTTGAATAGAGGTGACATTACCTCCAGTCAGGAGTACACATCCGGAGGTATTGTAGGCCAGCTCGACTGGTATGGACATATTGAATACTGCAGCTGTATCCCAACCCTCTCCAGCGGATCCAATTTATGGGAGGGCACTGTCAAGTATGATGCCTGGACATTCGAGAGTTATCGTGTGGAGAACAATGCCACTTATGAGAATGCCGATGCAAGCCATTACAACTCTTTAAGTACAACTTATTGGGAGTTGCCGTCGGGCAGCGGTTATCCAACTCTGAAAAACTCACCTTTCCAAGATACAGTTTACGATGCAGAGTAAAGCGGACCCAAAAGATTGCGAAGATGTAGCAAATATTCATAATATTTATTGTACTGCTTGATTGTCGCATTTCATACATTATTCGGCAGGTTTTGTACAGTAACCTTTTTGGGGTTTGACTAAAGGGGATAAAGTTCCTAAATTTGTGACAGATAATAAAGCTGTCAAATTATGGAAAAACCAACCCATTTGAAATCGGGCTCCCTTTTGCAGGGCGGGAAATATCGGATAGAGAAGTTTCTTGGCCAGGGAGGCTTTGGTATTACCTATCTTGCCATACAGACGGGATTAAACAGAAAGGTGGCTATCAAGGAGTTCTTTATGAAGGAGCATTGCAACCGTGATGCTACAACTTCGCAGGTGAGTATAGGCTCGGATGGCAGCAGGGGTCTTGTGGAGCGTTTCCGTAGGAAGTTCATTAAAGAGGCACAGACAATTGCTGAGATGGATAATAATCATATTATCCGTATTTACGATATTTTTGAGGAGAATGGAACGGCCTATTATGTTATGGAGTATCTTCAAGGAGGAGATCTTAAGAGCCGTATTCCTTCCGGAGGAGTTGGAGAGAGTGAGGCGTTGGGTTATATCCGTCAAATAGCCGACGCGTTGAGTTATATTCATCATAAGAAGATTCTTCATCTTGATATCAAACCAGTCAATGTGCTATTTAAGAACAATGGAATTGCTGTGCTGATAGATTTTGGTATTTCTAAACATTATGATGAGGCAGGCGGAGGTCAGACCAGTTCAACTCCGGTTGGAATCAGTGAGGGATATGCCCCTACCGAGCAATATGAGAGTGAAGGTCTTTCATCATTTTCAGCCTCGACAGATATCTATTCACTAGGAGCAACATTATATTGCCTGTTGCAGGGAGAGCGTCCCCCAAAGGCAAGCGTTGTGTTGAATGATGGTTTGCCGGAGCTTCCTTCGAGGGTAAGCCAATCTACCAAGAATGCGATAAAGAGTGCAATGTCGCCGCGCCGTAAGGATCGTCCACAGAGTGTGGCTGAGTTTATGAGGCTTTTGGAAGGAACTTCCGGAGGATACGGTCAGAAAGCAGATGAGGTTGTTGAAGATGAGACCGACTTGGATTCCAGATTGAAAAAGACGGATAAGGATAAGAAACGATCAACACCTTGGGGAACAATAGCAGGAGTGATTGTAGGTATTTTGTTGGCAATAGGAGTAGCCTTTTATTTGCAGACAGGAAGAGATACTGGCGGCAATGACGGAAAAGAGCAAGAGGAGGCAGTTCGAAAAGCTAATCTTCTACAGAGGCAAAAAGATAGTCTTGAGCGGGACCAGTTTGTGAAGGACAGTATCCGAAAGGTAAATGAAGCATCCGCCAAGAAGAAAGAAGAGTTAAAGAGAGCGGAAGCTGACCGCCTTGCCAAAGAAAAGGCAGCACAAGAGGCGAGAGAACGAGAGGTTGCAGAGGCAAAGAAGGTAGAAACTGAGCGTAAGGCGAAGGAGGAATCGGATCGTATAGCCAAGGCAGAGGCCGATAGAAGGGCAAAAGAGGAGGCAGAACGTAAGGCCGAGCAGGAGCGCCAACGGCAGCAGGCAGCCAACAGTAAAGGAGTTCATCAAGGCCACGAATGGGTAGATTTGGGTCTAAGTGTAAAATGGGCGACCTGCAATGTCGGGGCAAACAGCCCAAGCGACTACGGCAACTATTACGCCTGGGGCGAGACTACGACCAAATCGGAATATACAGAAGTGAACAGCAAGACCTATGGCAAAAGTATAGGTGATATTTCAGGTAATCCATCATACGATGCAGCACGGGCCAATTGGGGTGGTAAATGGCGATTGCCAACCACATCTGAATTTGAAGAATTAAAAAACAGATGTCGCTGGGAATGGACCGCCCAGAGCGGACACAATGGCTATAGAGTTACCGGTACTAACGGGAATAGTATTTTTCTTCCGGCTACTGGTTGGCACTACGGTACTTTGTTTTACAATGCGGGCGAGCGCGGGTACTATTGGAGTTCTTCGCCGGGCGAGGGTAGTACCCTTAGCGCATACTACCTTGGCTTCGATAGTAGCGGCCATGGCGTGTATTGGGGCTACCGTAACGGCGGGCAGAGTGTTCGTCCTGTCTTAGAATAGATGCGGGGTGGATGATTTTCTTCCTCCCACCAGAAATTTCGGGGAAATTTCCCAGGGAGGAAGAAGATAGAGCGTGGCATTTAAACATAACTTGTGGCATTTAAGAGCCTACAAGTATAAAGACCCGCGCAAGCGGTCGAGGACCAAAGTGGTTGGGCACCGAAATCGCGGCTGTAGCGCGTTTAGGGGGCCCAACCCGGTAAAATTTAGAGGGGTTGGGAATTCAAATCGGCCCTGTAGGGCGTGTAGGGCATATTTGCGTGCCCAACAGTTTTGCGAATAGTGGAGTGTTTAGTCTATTTTGGAGTTATTTGTGGGGTTGCTGCTCCGTGAGAAGAGCTCAATGAGAAGTGCATTTGCCGGTACTGCTTAAATTTTCTGCAGAAGTTTACCAGTTCATTCTGCATAGGATAAATTTTATTGCTCCACCTGTTTTTTTAATTGCGCAAAGAGCAAGTAAAGCAGGAAAGTAGCAAAAACAAAAAGGGACTGCCATTTAGCAATCCCTTTTTATGTTGAGATACTAGGATTCGAACCTAGACAGACAGAACCAAAATCTGTAGTGCTACCATTACACCATATCTCAGTTTGAGTGTGCAAAGATATGCGCTTTTTTTAATTTATCAAAAAAATTGTGTTATGAAATTGACAAATCTCTCTCCATAAATGAGAAAGAGTATAACCCATAATCCAAATCTTGCTGCCTTGCCAAGGAATATGAAAGTGACGCACTTGACAAAGTCGAGACGGTAGAATCCGAGGCCGACGGCAAAGATGTCGCCGATAAAGGGGAGCCAGCAGAGGAATGCCAGCAGCGGGCCGTACCGGTCGATTTTACCTTTCTGCTTTTCCAGCTTTTCCCTTGAGACGTGGAGCCATTTTTCTATCCATTCCCATTTGCCAAGGTATCCCAGTCCATATGAGGTGAGGCTGCCAAGGCTGTTGCCTAAAGTTGATACTATAAATGTTGTCAATGGATTGCACCCTGCAACAAGAGCGCCTATCACAAGTATCTCAGCGCTGAACGGGATGAATGTGGCTGCCAGAAAACACCCCAGAAAGAGTCCTATATATCCTAATTCCTGTAAAAATTCCATATTATCGACGAGATTATCTTCTTTTACTCTTAAAGAAATCTGTTACAATTGAACCGCATTCATCCTGCAAAACTCCAGATCTGACCTCTGTCTTTGGGTGGAGCAGCGATGGTGAGAAGAGTGAGCATCCCCTCTTGGGGTCGGGTGCTCCGTAGACAATCCTCTTTATCTGTGCCCAGTTTAGGGCAGCAGCACACATAGGGCAGGGCTCAATTGTCACATACAGTTCACACTCCGAGAGATATTTTCCCCCAATCAGTGAGGTGGCCATCGTTATAGCCTGCATCTCGGCGTGGGCAGTGGGGTCATTGAGGGTCTCTGTAAGGTTGTGTGCACGGGCAATAATTCTCCTTTTATGGACGATTACTGCACCAATGGGAACCTCGTCCCTCTCCAGAGCCTTAGTTGCTTCAGCAAGGGCCTGACGCATAAATAGAATGTCCTGGTCTAATGGCTGGTCTGTCATACTTCTCTCCAAAATCCGGTTTAAAGAACGCAAATATAAGAAGAAGCGCTTTAGAATTCTTCCCGAAACGGCACAAATTGGGTATAAAATTGTTTAAACTGAAAAAATCGTTCAAACTGCAGAAAATAATTCTACGGAGGATTGAATTACCATTTGACTGACTGATCAGTGCCAAAATGGCAGATTGGTCCGTTTTGTTTTATTTGGCATTTGTTTTGCGCTCTGGTGTGGTACCGTCCTGAGTGGGTAATTAAGGCAGTGGAAGCCTGGAATGCAAAGGTGCGGTAAATTTTGAAAAATTTTTAAAATATAATAACAATGACTATTAAACCATTAGCAGACAGAGTTTTGGTGGAGCCAAAGGCAGCCGAGACAAAAACAGCAGGAGGATTGATTATTCCGGACAATGCAAAAGAGAAACCTCAAGAGGGAACAGTATTGGCAGTTGGCACTGGTAAAAAGGATGAGCCAATGGAGGTAAAAGTTGGCGACAAGGTTCTTTACGGCAAATATGCAGGTACTGAGATCAATGCAGAGGGTAAATCATATATGATTATGCGCCAGTCAGATATCCTTGCAGTTATTGGATAATTAATGGAAAATCATTTTAAAGAGTAAGATTATGTCAGCAAAAGAGATAAAATTCAATATGGATGCACGCAGCCTTATGAAGGATGGCGCGGATGCATTGGCAAATGCAGTAAAGGTTACATTGGGACCTAAAGGCAGAAATGTGGTTATCGACAGAAAATTCGGTGCACCTCACATTACAAAAGATGGTGTTACAGTTGCAAAGGAGATTGAGCTGGAGGACCGTTTCCAGAATATGGGAGCCCAGATGGTAAAAGAGGTAGCTTCAAAGACAAACGATCAGGCAGGTGACGGTACAACTACCGCTACAGTTTTGGCTCAGGCTATCATCAATGTAGGTTTGAAGAATGTTACCGCAGGTGCAAATCCTATGGATCTCAAGAGAGGTATCGACAAGGCAGTTGCTGCAGTAGTTGCAAACCTTAAGGCTCAAAGCCAGGAGGTTGGTGATGACTATTCAAAGATTGAGCAGGTTGGTACAATCTCGGCAAATAATGATGCATTTATCGGCAAGCTTATCGCAGATGCAATGAGCAAGGTTAAGAAAGAGGGTGTCATTACCGTTGAGGAGGCAAAAGGAACAGCAACAGAGGTAAAAGTTGTTGAGGGTATGCAGTTCGACAGAGGCTATATCTCTCCTTACTTTATGACAAATCCGGATAAGATGGAGGCTGTTCTTGACTCTCCGCTAATCTTGATTACCGACAAGAAAATCTCATCAATGAAAGATCTTCTTCCAATCCTTGAGCCGATTGCAAGAGAGGGCAAGAGCTTGTTGATTATTGCAGAGGATGTTGATGGCGAGGCTCTTACGACATTGGTGGTAAACCGTTTGAGAGGAACATTGAAGATCGCTGCAGTAAAGGCTCCAGGCTTTGGCGACCGCAGAAAAGAGATGTTGCAGGATATTGCTACCCTTACAGGTGCAATTGTAGTATCTGAGGAGAGAGGATTTACCCTTGAGAATGCAACCCCAGATATGTTGGGTACCGCAGAGAAGGTTACAATTGACAAGGAGAATACAACAATTGTAAATGGCGCGGGTGACAAACAGGCTATTGAGGATAGAGTTGCCCAGATCAAGAAACAGATTGAGACAACAACCAGCGATTACGACAGGGAGAAACTTCACGAGCGTTTGGCTAAATTGGCAGGCGGTGTGGCAGTCCTTTATGTTGGTGCAGCCTCAGAGGTTGAGATGAAGGAGAAGAAAGATAGAGTGGATGATGCATTGAGCGCTACAAGAGCTGCTGTAGAAGAGGGTATCGTTGCAGGTGGCGGTGTTGCCTATATCAGAGCTATCGCAGATTTGCAGGATTTGAAGGGTGAGAACGAGGATGAGCAGACAGGTATCAATATTGTAGCCCGTGCAATTGAGGCTCCTCTAAGAACAATTGTTGAGAATGCCGGTGTTGAGGGCAGCGTAGTTATCCAGAAGGTAAAAGAGGGTGAGGGAGATTTCGGTTACAATGCAAGAACCGACAGATATGAGAACCTCTTGGCAGCAGGAGTAATTGACCCTACCAAAGTGGCACGCGTAGCATTGGAGAATGCTGCTTCAGTGGCAGGTATGTTCCTTACAACTGAGTGCGTTATTGCAGACAAGAAAGAGGAGATGCCTGTAGGTGCAATGCCTCAGATGGGCGGCGGAATGGGTGGAATGATGTAGTAGTACTTCCGTATAAAGCAGGAGGCGGTTCGCCGCCTCCAAAAAAAGAAAACAGCCAGTTGATTTGAATCAGTTGGCTGTTTTTATGTATTCTGTAATATGTTACCCTACAAGCCACACAAGTGCGTGGTTCTCAAAGATCTCATACTCCAATTCAAACTCCTCTTCCTCGCCGCTCTTTGCGATGAATGTGGCATCAATATCTCCCTCCTCTTTTGGATTGAACTTCTCTATCTCCATCTGTTTGGCAAAATCCACTCCGTGCTGGCTCATTCTCTTGTAGATAGCCTCTTTTGCACACCAGTATATTGCCAATTGCAGATTGCGGTGTTTATCTGAGAGATCCTCACGCTCCTCCTCAGAAAGAGCCTTTTTCTCAACGGCAGAGAAATCTCTCTCAATGCTCTCGATATCAATTCCAACCTCCTCTGTCGGGTGGGTGATGATGGCAACAAAACGGTTGGTATGGGTAATGCTTATATGGGTTGAGTTGTTCTGGATAAAAGGGCTTCCGTTGTCGTGATGACCCAAATATACCTTATCCTCAAAAACTTGGTTCAAAAGAGCTCTTACAGCGAGTTTCTCCCTTCTTCTTGATTCACTGCGTGTCAAGAAGAGGTCTTCAAGCTCCTCATTAGGTATAGAGATGATTTTCAGCAGTTCTTCTTCGCTCTCCGTGACCTCCCATACAGAGATCTCGGCACCATTGTTCAGTTTCTTTCTAAAATAAAGTCCCATTTTATATTTTAAATTTTATATGTTTTCAAATCAGTGTTACTTCTCGTCCTCGGAGTCGCTCTCATCCTCAATCTCACCGACAATCTCCTCAAGGATATCTTCAAGTGTTACAATACCGTCTGTTCCGCCATACTCGTCAACTACAACGGCCAGATGGATCTTTTTTGCCCTGAACTCTTCGAGCAGGTCATTTATCTTCTTGCTCTCGGGTACAAAGTAGGCATCCCTTATATACTCTTTCCAGTCAAAACTCTCCTGATTGTTGCAGAAGTATGGTAGAATATCCTTGATATAGAGAAAGCCCTTTATATCGTCAAGATTCTCCTGATATACAGGAAGCCTTGAGTACCCGCATTCTGTTGCTATTGCAATTACCTCCTCAGTGGTGAGTTCGATGTCGAGAGCAACCACATCCACGCGGGGAATCATAATTTTACGTACATCTGTTGTAGGCAGCATCACAATACCCTTAAGAATCTTCTTCTCCTGACTTGTTGAAGGAGTTGCTATATCTACTGCCTTTGCCAAATCGTTGAGGGTTACATCACTTCTCAAGGCAATATTGCCGAAGCGGGTTGTGAATGCACTCATAAGGAAATTGAACGGTTTGGTAATAGGGGAGATGAATACCAGCGGGCGGCAGACAAAGCGGGCAAACTGAATAGGAATACTGTTTGCAAGGATCTTGGGAATAACCTCGCCAAAGAGCACAAGGATAAATGTCACCAGGATTGAATTTACAACAAACTCCAGTACGGCATTCCCCTCAAATGAGATGAAGTGGCCAATTATAATGTTGGATATCAGTACAATCAAAATATTCACACAATTGTTTATCTGAAGTATTGTGCCAAGAAGGTAATCAGGATTGCCCAACAGACGCAAAATGATGTTATTCTTCTTGTCGTCGGTTGCTTTAAGTGAGTCGATCTGTTTGGGTGTAAGCGAAAAAAAAGCCGTCTCGCTCCCTGAGATGAGGGCGGAACAAACCAAAAGGAGAATCAGACTGATTCCCAAACACAGAATCTCGATTGTTATACTACTGGGAGGTTCCAAGCTGTCTAAAAAATTGGTTTAGGGTGCAAATATAGTTATTAATATCAATTGTTCAATAAAAAAATGTAGGGGTCAGGAGAGTTCTACAAGATACTTCTCAATCAGAAAGAGGGGATGGTATTGCAGCTTGGCATTACGCAGATTTTCGTCGCCGGCATCATCCTCCCTGTTTACATAGGCAAATCCAATCTCCTCGGGAGCAGGTTCTGACCCCTGGGTGTATGGTTTTGCCATCTGATGTTGCAGAAACATCTGGCTTATTGCCGGATAGGCTCCTGTAATATGGGCAAAAGCCTTCTCTATATGAACCAGCATTGTATCGGAATTGATTATCTCTCCAATGGTAAAGGCAACAACTTTATCATCAACCCTAAGCAACCCTCCCTTGAGGCCGAGCGCCTCAAAATTGTTGAGGGCAGAGTTAACAGAACAGCTCTCCTGTGCCATAGAAAGGTCATTCCCACAACCGTAAAGGCTGCACCACTCTTTGCTCATCTCCATACATTGGGCAATATTTGAAGGGCTTATTGTTTCGTAACTCCAGTTGTTGTTTGATTTGAAGCGGGAGACAAAATTCCTTTTTGACTGGTACTTTTTACCCTTCAGTGTAATCAGGTTCTGCGAAGAGTAGATATAGTCATACGAGTTTCTTGTGGGGGTGAATTTGAAGAGCCCCGGGAAGTTGCTCTCAAGAATCTCCTTCTGTTCGTTGAGAACAGATACCAATGTAAAATCTGAACCCAATGAGCGAGCATCCTCCATCATAAGTTCAATGACCTCCTTGTAGTCGCCCCGGCCTGCAGGGAAGAAGTATCTTACCTTTTTGCCCTCTTCACTCTCCTGGGGACAGAACCTTACAATAAAGAAATCTTTATATCTGCCTATTCTTGTGCAGAAGATCTCTTTCCAGATAAAAAGTACGGAGAAGCAGAACTCGGTTGCCCTGTAATCTGAATATGAGAGCAACCGGTCTACCCAAACTTTATCCTCTATCTCAATCTCCTTGAAACTGATCATAAATTACGGATTATAATCCTATAAATCTGTTTGAAACGGTAAGGAACCGCAAACTACTCCTCAAGCCACCTCTTCAAGACAGATATTGCCTCATTTCTCATCTCCTCAGGAAGAGTGTTGATTCTTGCCCTGTGGCTTCCACCCGGCTCAACGAAGAGGTAGATATTCTCCCTTCCTTTACCTTTTGCCTTAAGGGCATTGTTCTTCACGGGAGCCTCAGGCATAACGGCACTCCAAGGGTCAAACTCTCCATAGATGAACATCATCTTCGAATCGGTTTTGGCAAGGAACTTCTTGATATCTTTATATAGATATTTGTCAAACTTGAACTCCTGGCTCTGCGGTACAAAAATCTTATGGAGATATCCCTCTGCATCCTCTATGGTCAAGAGCCCTTTGAAGGGTTTGGTGTCATAGCCATAATATCCCAACTCCTTGGCTGCCTGAACAAAGAATGGAGCAGAAGAGCCTCCCTCTGCAAAATAGTCAGGTCCGCTTGTCTTTACAAGAAAGTCAAACATCTCTTTGTCGGATGCACTCTTTGGATCGGGAACGATTGCGGTATCATAACCCCACTGCCAGAAGGCAAACGGGAACTCAAGTACACAATAGTCGTAGATGGCACTTAGAGGCATCTTGTAGGTATAGCCGTTCTCTTCCGACAACTTCTGCATCAAAGGCTCGATTTTACTGCGTCTCTTCAGGAATTCAACCTGAAAATCATAGAGAATCTTGCGGTCCTTCTCTGTACCAACAAATTCAGCAAGAAAAGGTTCGTGACGGCCATCCTCGTAACCTTTGCAGAGAGGTCCCACATAAGGGATTGAGATATCGATATCTTTTGGATAGTATGTGGTGTAGAACATTGCTGTCTGGCCACCTTTACTGATTCCTGTGGCAATCCATTTTCCTGTATAGAGTCTCTTCAACAGCATATTTACCCTATGGAGGTCGGCAGCCTCATTCTTGGCAGTCATATAATCCCAGTTGAGGGTCTCGTCGGTGATGGTGGTGTCATCCTGCATAAACGGAATCGATTCGTTGAAGTAGCGGTGCTCAACCTCCACCATATTTGTATTGAGCATAGCACACAGCTCATTGTTGTAGTTGGGATGTGCTCCGTTTGAGCTGTAACCCTCAGTGATGAGTACCATCGGGCGGCTGAACTCTTTGTGGAAGAGGACAACCTTCTGGCGGAATGTTCCGACAGAAGGATTGGTATGGTCAATAGGTTGCTCAATAAAGAATTTGTATTTTTCTGTGAAACAATCTTTTGCGCGCGGACCAACCTTCAGGGCCTCAATGCCGCTTACCTTGATGCCGCACTCAGATGCAGCTTTCATCAATTCTGTCTCAAACTGTCCGAACAGTGGTGTAATGAAGAGCAGAAAAAGTGATATAAATGCCAGTTTGTAAGTAAATTTTGTCATAAAGTATTGTTATATAGCTTCTAATTGTCAATTTATCTGCAAAATTAGAATCTTATTCCAAATGCCAAAGAAAAAATGTATTAACTTTGCGGGTTGTACAATATAAACAGATATACAGATGAAGAATTTTGTTGAGGAGCTCACCTGGAGAGGTATGATCCATACCATGATGCCGGGTACAGAAGAGCAATTGATGAAGGAACAGACTTCTGCCTATGTAGGTATCGACCCTACAGCAGATTCACTCCATATAGGACACCTTGTGAGCATAATGATGCTCAAACATTTTCAGAACTGCGGCCATAAGCCTTACGCCTTGATTGGCGGAGCAACCGGTATGATTGGCGACCCTTCAATGAAGAGTGCTGAGCGTAACCTTCTTGATGAGGAGACCTTGAACCACAATATTGTTGCCATCAAGGCACAGCTGGCAAAATTTCTTGATTTTGATTCAGACAAACCGAATGCGGCTGTTCTTGTGAACAACTATGACTGGATGAAGGATTTCTCATTCTTGTCATTTATCAGGGATATTGGAAAACATATCACCGTAAATTATATGATGAGCAAGGATTCTGTAAAGAAACGTCTTACAGGAGAGGCAAGAGAGGGTATGTCATTTACTGAGTTCTCATACCAGCTTGTACAGGGTTACGATTTCCTCTATTTGAATGAGCATAAGAATTGCAAGCTTCAGATGGGAGGAAGCGACCAGTGGGGCAATATCACTACAGGTACCGAACTTATCAGAAGAAAGACCGGTAATGAGGCATTTGCTCTAACCTGCCCGTTGATTACCAAGGCTGACGGCGGAAAGTTTGGAAAGACCGAGAAGGGCAATATCTGGCTTGATCCTAACTATACCTCTCCATACACATTCTATCAGTTCTGGATGAATGTTGCTGATGAGGATGCGGAGAAATATATCAAGATCTTCACTATGTTGGACAGGGAGGTTATTGAGGAGGCTATTTCAAAGCATAAGGAGGAGCCTCATTTGAGAGGTCTGCAGAAACTTCTTGCAAAGGAGATTACAGTAATGGTTCACGGTGAGGAGGAGTACAATAAGGCTGTTGAGGCTTCGGGAATCCTCTTTGGAAACTCTACTGCCCAGGCTTTGAAAAATCTTGACGAGAAGACATTCCTCTCAGTGTTTGACGGTGTTCCGCAGTTTGAACTGCCTGCAGAGAAACTTGGTGGAAACATCCTTGACCTTCTTGCTGTAGAGACAAATATCTTCCCATCCAAGGGTGAGTGCCGCAAGATGATCCAGGCAAACGGCTTGAGTATCAATAAGGAGAAATTTACAGATGCCAATGGCGTTCTTGATGGTGAGAATCTTGTAAATGGAAAATATATCCTTGTACAGAAGGGTAAAAAGAACTATTTCATTTTAAAATTCAATTAACAGATGGAAGGAGAGAGTACAAGACAGCAGAAGATCGGACGTCAGCTGCAGCGTGATATAGCGGAGATTATCAGAGGCAAGGGAATGGCCGCCTTCAACGGGGCTATGGTAACTGTCAGTGAGGTGAGGATCAGTCCGGATCTCTCAGTAGCCAAGGTCTTCGTGAGTATCTTCCCTTCGGCCAAGGCTGATGAGGTGATGGAGATAATCCACAATTCTGCAAAACAGATCAGGGGAGAGTTGGGCCGATTGGTTGCAAAGCAGCTTAGAATTGTGCCTGAGTTGGTCTTTATGCTCGATTCATCATTGGATTATGTTGAGCATATTGATGATCTGCTCAAGAAATAGAACTTTGGAATCTTACAAATAAAAGAGGAGAGGAGTTGAATTTACCCTTTTTCATAGCCGGCAGGTATCTTTTTGCCAAGAAGTCACATAATGTGATAAATATTATCTCGCTGATAAGTGCCGTGGGAATTGGAATAGGGAGTATGGCTCTGATAATAATCCTCTCAGTATATAACGGGTTTGATACCCTCATAAAATCTTTTTATGAGGAGTATCAGCCCGATTTTGTTATAAGCCCGGTAATGGGCAAAAGGGTGGATTGTGCCGACAATAAAATTGTGCAGATTGGCTCCATCAACGGTGTGGATGCTGTTTTGCCTGTTGTTAAGGAGAGTGTATTTGTTGAGTATGGCGGGAGGGAGGCTCTTGCGACAATCTATGGTGTAGGCGGGGAGTATGGAGATGTAAGCGGTATTGCCGGTTCGCTTGCCGAGGGTGAATTCAAATTGATGAGAGGTGATATTCCCCACGCTGCAGTCGGTAGTGGCCTGGCTGCCGAATTGAGGCTCAGAAGCCGCTTTTTAACCCCTCTGGAGCTCTATTTCCCCAATCCTGAGGTGAGGTTCTCTGCAATCAACCCTATGGCAAGTCTTAACAATGAGACGCTCTATCCGTCGGGAGTAATTGATATTAATCAGGAGATCAATGAGTCGGGACTCTATATCCCTCTTGCTACGGCAAGGGAACTGCTCTCATATTCTGAGAGTGAAGCCTCTTATCTTGAAATTTACCTTGACAGTGTGAGACGGGGTGAGGTGTCGCCCGATGTGGAGCGGCAGATTCTTGACCTGACAGGCGAAGAGTATGAGGTGAAGAACAGATATCAGCAGAATGAGACGCTCTACAAGATGATGAAGGCGGAGAAGTTTGCTGTTTATATGATTCTCTTCTTTGTAATTTTCATAATCTCCGTAAATATCTTCGGCTCACTCTCGATGTTGATTATCGACAAGAGGAGTGATATGCTCACCTATATGAGTATGGGGGCAGATGAAGAGTTTGTGAGGAGGATATTTATGCTTCAGGGGTGGATGATCTCATTGATGGGTGCAGTGGCGGGTATTCTGCTTGGTGTGGTGCTATCTTATCTGCAAATGGAGTTTGGCATAATAAAAATGCAGGGAAATTATATTGTTGATTCCTATCCTGTGGATATACAATTTGCTGATATTCTGATAACTTTTGCCGGTGTTGCACTGATTGGCTACCTTATTGCAGAAATTCCTGCAAAATTTTTCAAATTTCCGTGCAACGATTCCGGTACTTCCTGCATCTTATAGATGTAGGTTTAGGTTTTAGTACACAAAAAAGGGTTCTCTTTGTAGCAGAGGAGAGCCTTTTTTTATTTCCTGAAGATTCCGAACATTGTTGATCCGCTTCCGCTCATTGCGGCGTATATTGCACCATCTTCATATAGTTGCTCCTTATATTGGCGCAGTTGCGGAATCTTGTTGAAGACGGTCTCTTCAAAATCATTGACTATATGCTCCCTCCACTCCTCAACAGGCATTTGGAGCAGCTCTTTAAGCGGAATATTTCTGTCGGCGGGTTCTTCCATACCCAAAGCACGTCTCTTCTCCCTTGTTATGATGCCTCCGTAGGCTTGAGCAGTAGAGACAAAGTGTGGCGGGTGGATAAGCCTTATTTCATACCTGTCTTCAAGTGTATCGAGTATAGGGCTGTCAACCGGAGAGAGTATCTCTCCCCTTCCTTCGCCAACCATTGGTCTGTTATAGAGGAAAAATGGACAGTCGCTTCCCAGTGATGCTGCGTAGTCCAGCAGTTTTTCGAACGGTATATTCAGATTGAAAAGGGAGTCAAGGGCTCTTAGTGTGGCAACGCTGTCAGAAGAGCCTCCTCCAAGCCCGGCTCCAACAGGAATCTGTTTGTGAAGATGGAGCTCTACAGGTGGAATATTGTAATCTCTCCTTATAAGGTTGTATGCCTTTACGCAGATGTTCTCCATAGGATCCATATCTCCGGGAATCTCAATTCCGCTCTGGACCATTTTCAAGGCAGGACTCTCTACAATCTCCAGAATATCACTCTTCCCGACAGGGAAAAAGAGGGTTTCAATGTTGTGAAACCCGTCTTCTCTCTTGTCAAGGACTTTTAAACCTATGTTAATCTTTGCGTTTGGATATACAATCATAACTGTTTACCACAATTTGCCCGGGGGATCAACCGCATTTTGAGTATCCGCAATTTTTGCAGACAAGACAACCTTCCTGATAGATAAGGTCGTCGGATTGGCATTTAGGACAAATTTTGCCTGTCTCATCCTTTGTTCCGTCAGGAATGTATCTCTTGAGTGAGCGCTCTACACCGTTTTTCCAGGTATTGATGGCCTCGCTGTCGAGCTGCAGACCATTGATAAGGTTCATTACATCCACGATAGGCATTCCGTGGCGCAACACTCCGGAGATGAGTTTTGCATAGTTCCAATACTCTTTGTTGAACATATGCGAGATACCTCCGATAATGTTTGTATAGCCATATTTGTCGATGAAGTGGAAGTCGTAACGGCTCTTGCCGCTGTTGATATCCTTCTCTTTTACGATAAATCCGTTTTCAACACCTTTAGGGATGCTTCTTGAATCCTCGTCAACGAGACCTGTGAAGATCTCATACGGCTCTCCGTTTACCTTTCCGATGAGGGCAATCCAATGCTCTCTTCCGTTGAGGAAGCGGATAACATCTGCCTCAAGTGATTTTGGACGTTTTTTAGGTGCAACGGATGGTTTCTTCTCCTCTTTGGTTGCAACAAGCACGCCTGTTCTTGAGCCGTCTCTGTAGACGGTGATACCTTTACACCCAACCTCCCAGGCTGTCTTGTAGACCTCTGCAACAAGCTCCTCAGTTACGGAGTTAGGAAGGTTTACTGTTACACTGATGGAGTGGTCTACCCATTTCTGGATACTTCCCTGCATCTTCACCTTTGCAACCCAGTCGATATCAGCTGAAGTTGCCTTGTGGTATGGAGATTTGGCAACAAGCTCCTTGATCTCAGCTTCACTCATCTCCTTTATCTTGTTGATGTCGTATCCCTTAATTTCACACCAGGTGAGGAATTTGTGGTGGAATACATAGAACTCCTCAAAGCTGTCGCCAACCTCATCTTTTACAGCAACCTTTACATTCTTGTCGTTAGGATTTACCTTTCTTCTGCGTATGTAGAATGGAAGGAATACAGGCTCGATACCGGATGTTGTCTGTGTCATAAGTGATGTTGTTCCGGTAGGGGCAATTGTGAGCATAGAGATATTGCGGCGGCCTACCTGAGCCATCTCTTTATAAAGGGCCGGATCTGCCTCCCTGATTCTGTCAATCATTGGGTTGTGTGCCTCACGCTCGGTGCTGTAGATAGGGAATGCACCTCTCTCTTTAGCCATTATTACAGATGATCTGTAGGCATTTACAGCCAAAGTCTTCTGTACCTCAACAGAGAATGCAATGGCTTTGTCGCTTCCGTATGTGAATCCGAGAGCAGCAAGCATATCTCCCTCTGCAGTGATTCCCAAACCTGTTCTTCTTCCGCCCAAGGATTTCTCCCTGATCTTCTGCCAAAGCTCAACCTCAGTACGCTTGACATCCGCTCCCTCAGGATCTGAGTTGATCTTCTCAAGGATTGCATCAATCTTCTCCATCTCAAGGTCGATAAGGTCATCCATAAGACGCATTGCCTTGATGGTATGCTCCTTGAAGAGTGAGAAGTTGAATTTTGCCTCCGGTGTGAACGGATTCTCAACATAAGAGTAGAGGTTCATTGCGATAAGACGGCAAGAGTCGTATGGACAGAGCGGAATCTCACCGCAAGGGTTGGTGCTTACAGTCCTGTATCCGAGGTCTGCATAGCAGTCTGCCACTGATTCCCTCAATACTGTATCCCAGAAGAGGACACCCGGTTCAGCCGATTTCCAGGCATTGTGGATAACCTTCTGCCATAGCTGGCGGGCATTGATATTCTTTTCAACCTTAGGGTTATCGCTGTCGATAGGATATTTCTGTTTATAGTCTGCACCACTTAGGGCAGCTTTCATAAACTCGTCATCAATCTTTACAGATACATTTGCTCCGGTAACCTTTCCCTGCTCCATTTTTGCATCAATGAACGACTCTGAGTCGGGATGCTTGATAGAGATAGATAACATCAATGCACCTCTTCTTCCATCCTGGGCTACCTCTCTTGTAGAATTTGAGTAGCGCTCCATAAAAGGTACTACACCTGTAGAGGTGAGCGCACTGTTGAGCACCGGACTTCCTGCAGGGCGGATATGCGAGAGATCGTGGCCTACACCTCCACGTCTTTTCATAAGTTGTACCTGCTCCTCATCAATCTTCATTATGCCGCCGTATGAATCGGACGGGCCGTCATTTCCAATAACGAAGCAATTTGAGAGTGATGCAACCTGGTAGCTGTTGCCGATACCGGTCATAGGTCCACCTTGAGGAATGATGAATTTGAAGTCTTTAAGCAGATCGTAAATCTCCTCTTCGCCCATAGGATTGGCATATTTTGCCTCAATGCGGGCAAACTCGGCAGCCAGTCTTCTGTGCATCTGCTCAGGTGATTTTTCATAGAGGTTTCCAACGGAATCCTTCATTGCGTACTTGTTTATCCATACGGATGCGGCCAATTCGTCGCCTTTGAAATAGGCAATGCTCTCGGCAAGTGCTTCTTGATAAGTGTAGGTTGTCATTATGGTGTATGTATTTGTAAATAATGCGATAACAAACTTTCAAACCCAAGATTCAGGGGATGAAAGTTTGTTGCAAGTTAGATGATTTTACAGACTCTGTAAAGTGAGTCCTCCAATAGTTATCAACAAGAAAATAAACAATGGCCTAACAGCAGTGTGTACTACAATTTTGGCAATGTGAGAACTCGCCGCGGAGCCTGCACTCAACAAGGGAGTTCAACCTCTCCGCCAATTTTTCATTGGTTATTCCCTCCAGTGCCGCATAGGCGAATGCCTGCTGCTGTAGTATTCTTGCCTCCTGTAGTGATATGCCTCTTGAGCGCATATAGAAGAGCTCGTTTGCATCAAGGCTTCCTATTGTTGCACCGTGTGAGCACTTCACATCATCTGCATATATTTCAAGATGGGGCTGGGTATAGGCCTTTGCCTTTTCAGATGCCAGCAGGTTGTTGTTGGCCTGATATGCCTCTGTCTTCTGGGCATCCTTGGCAACCTTTATTGTTCCGCTGAATTTGGTGACAGCTTCATCCTCAAGGATACCCTTGAAGAGTTGCCTGCTGTAACATTCTGGAACATTGTGCGACAGATTTACCCTGTTTGAAATCCTCTGGTTCCCATTTGCAAGGTAGAGACCGTTAAGTATTGTCTGGGCCCCTTTACCATTCATATTTACCTCAAGATTGTTTGATATCTCTCCTCCGTGCAGAGTAATGAGATGCATACGGAGTGATGCGTTTGCCTCAAGAGTGATCTCAAAAGAGGTATTATGCCGTGACTTGTTGTGTTCATTCTGCATTATGACAATTTCAAGTGCCGAATTCTCCTCAAGCACTATCTTAAGCCTCTCCTCTGTTGTGAACCTCTTTTCATCGAGTGTATGGGAGCAGAGGAGCAGTTTGGCATTTGCACTCCTCTCCAAAGTGACGGTATTGCAGTAATCCAGCTCATCCGCAACGCTTCTGATTGAGATAATCTGAAGGAGCTCCTCCATAACAGCCCCTTTGCCAAGATGAAATGCATAACCAGGTACTCCCTCTGCACTGTTGAGGCAGGTGAGGTCGCTCTTCCCGGCAACACCGTCAACTACGAAGGCCTGAAGAGTCTTCTCAAGCGGAACCCTGCAACTGAACCCTCTGTTGCCGTTATCTGGTGAATATATGTAGTTTGTCATTATTTAGTCTCATTAATAAGCCAGTCATATCCTCTGTTCTCCACCTCAAGAGCAAGCTCTTTTCCTGCACTCTTGATGATTCTTCCTTTGTAAAGCACGTGTACGATATCCGGAACGATATAGTCAAGCAGCCTCTGGTAATGGGTTATGACGATTGTGGCATTATCAGCCGATTTGAGCTTGTTTACTCCGTTTGCAACAATCCTGAGTGCATCTACATCGAGTCCGCTGTCGGTCTCATCAAGTATGGCAAGTCTTGGATTGAGCATAGCCATCTGGAAAATTTCATTCCTCTTCTTCTCTCCACCTGAAAATCCCACATTTACACCTCTTGACGAGAATGCCGGATCCATCTCCACAATAGCGAGCTTCTCCCTCATAAGCTTGAGGTACTCGGCTGCAGTAAGGGGAGGAAGATTGTTCTGCTTGCGGTGTTCGTTTACAGCGGTCTTCATAAAGTTGACATTGGTAACGCCCGGAATCTCGATAGGATACTGGAATCCGAGGAAGAGTCCTGCCCAGGAGCGCTCTTCAGGTGAGAGCTGCAGCAGATCCTTGCCCAAAAATGTTACGCTTCCGCCTGTTACTTCGTAGTTCTCCTTTCCTGCAAGCACTGCAGAGAGGGTACTCTTTCCTGAACCGTTGGGGCCCATAATGGCGTGCACCTCACCGGCCTTTACTGTAAGATTTATACCTTTCAAGATCTCTTTGCCGTTGATTGATGCGTGCAGATCTTTTATCTCAATTAAATTCTCCATATACTATTTTCTCTTTTTTCTAATAAAGTTAACATCTCTCCTCTTTCCACTTCTTGTGCCACATCTTGAATCCGAAGAAGGCAAGAATGAGATAACCGAGTGCCACTATCGGCATAAAGGCCAAGCCAGCCCTTATATATAGGATACCGTTTGTAACATTGACTCCAAACCAGAAGGCCCAGCAGTCAAGTTTCTTTTGTGCCGACAACAATTGGGCCATAAGGATCATTGAGGTTACGAAGGCATCAAGATATGGCTGTCTTGCCATAGGGAAGAGGTCGGGCCAGTAGATATTAAGTTTGCTCAAGAGCATACCCCACCAGAAGGTGAAGAGGGCGATGCCGATGAGGATCATAAATCTCTGCCTGTTTGTCAGAAGAGTTATTTTCAACTGCTCTTTCCTGTCCTTCTCATTCTCTTTCGGATGGGTCCACCTGTAGTGGCCGAAGAAGTTGATGATAAGGGAGATGGGCTGCAAAAGCATACTTGAGTAGAGATGTTTTTGTGAAAACATCAGGAAGAGCAGGATATTGTAGATATATCCTACCCAGAAGTTTGCCACTTTTCCTCGGGTGGCGAGGAAAACGCAGCTCAATCCTGTTATTACAGCCACAAATTCAAGGAGGCTTATTCCCTGTCCTCCAATTGTAAACAATATGTTGTCGATACTGAACATCCTTTATTCTCTTTTAATGCATCATCTTTTGATGCGTCATCTTAACCTACACTGCCTTCAAGTGAGACCTGCAACAGTTTCTGGGCCTCAACTGCAAACTCCATAGGCAACTTGTTGAGGACCTCTTTTGCATATCCGTTGACAATCAGACCTACTGCATCCTCAGCCTTTATACCTCTTTGCTGACAATAGAAGAGCTGGTCTTCACCGATTTTCGAGGTGGTTGCCTCGTGCTCTACAATAGCTGTCGGGTTGTCATTCTCTATATAAGGGAATGTATGGGCTCCACATTTGTCGCCCAAAAGAAGGCTGTCGCATTGTGAGAAGTTTCTTGCATTCTCCGCATTTGGCGAGATCTTGACAAGACCTCTATAGCTGTTCTGGCTATGGCCGGCTGAGATACCTTTGCTGACAATGCGGCTTCTTGTATTTTTGCCCAGATGGATCATCTTTGTACCAGTATCTGCCTGCTGGTAGTTGTTTGTTACGGCAACCGAGTAGAATTCAGAGAGTGAATTGTCCCCCTTAAGGATGGTGCTCGGGTATTTCCAGGTTATGGCAGAGCCTGTCTCTACCTGGGCCCAGAAGAGTTTGCTGTTGGCACCCTTACAGATACCTCTTTTGGTTACAAAGTTATAGATACCTCCATTTCCATTCTTGTCGCCCGGATACCAGTTCTGTACTGTAGAGTATTTTACCTCTGCATCCTGCATTACAACAATCTCTACAACTGCAGCGTGGAGCTGGTTCTCATCGCGCTGCGGAGCTGTACATCCCTCAAGGTAGCTCACATAGGAGCCCTCGTCGGCAACTATGAGTGTCCTTTCAAACTGTCCTGTTCCCTTTGCATTTATCCTGAAGTAGCTGCTAAGCTCCATAGGGCAGCGTGTCCCCTTAGGTATATAGCAGAATGAACCGTCGCTGAAGACAGCTGAGTTTAAGGCAGAGAAGTAGTTGTCGCCAATCGGCACTACTGAGGCAAGGTATTTCTTTACAAGGTCGGGGTAATCCCTCACTGCTTCAGAGAAAGAGCAGAATATGACACCCTTCTCGGCAAGTGTTTCACGGAAGGTTGTCTTTACTGATACAGAGTCAAATACTGCATCCACTGCAACTCCGGCAAGCACATTTCTTTCGTGGAGGGGAATTCCCAACTTCTCAAAGGTCTCTGCAAGCTCCGGATCAATCTCGCTCTTCTCCTTTTTTGGAGCGGGAGCCGCATAATATATGATATCCTGATAATCTATCTCCGGAATATCAAGGTGAGCCCATTTGGGCATACTCATCGACTGCCATTTGGCAAATGCCTTGAGACGGAACTCAAGCATCCACTCAGGCTCGCCCTTCTTTGCAGAGATGAGTCTGATAATATCCTCATTCAACCCTTTTGGAATGAATTCCTGATCTATATTTGACTCGAAGCCATGCTGATATTCGGCATTGGCTATATCTTCTATTATGTTGTTGTTTTTGCTCATAAGTGGTGCAAAGTTAATTTATTTTGCCATATTATTGTATTTTTGTAGAATAATTGCATCCCTACAAATTTAAAGAGAGAGATACTATATGGAAGAGACAACTGCAAAACAAGAGCCAAAAGGAGAGAGAGGTTCTGATATTAAGGAGATAGGAAAGCAGGAGCTGCTGAGGAGATTGTTCGAAGGAACCGGATATGATAACCGCCCGTTGAAGAGGATAGGCAAGGAGGGCGATCTGATTGTGTCAAACTCACTGCTTATGCTGGAGGGTGTGGATTTTGACCTCGTCTACACACCACTCAAACATCTTGGCTATAAATCTGCCCTTATGGCAATGGGCCCGCTCTATGCAAACTGCTATACACCGTCACAACTGATCTATAAGTTGGGATTGTCGTCACGCTTTTCGGCAACTGACATTGTGGAGTTCTGGACAGGAGTGGTGGCTGCGGCAAAGGAGCATCACGTGGAGAATCTTTCTCTCGACCTCAAGCCCTCAATGACGGGTCTCTCTGTTGGAGTTGCCGTATCAGGTACGCAGCAGATGAGTGTTATTGAGTCAATTCCCGAGGCAGGGAAAAATGCCCTGGTCTGCATTACCGGAAATCTCGGCGCTGCCTATATGGGATTGCACGTACTTGAGCGGGAGAAGGTTATGTTCAACAAACTTACCAAGGAGGAGGCTGAAAAGTATATCCAGCCCGATTTGAGCAAATACAAATATATTTTATCGCAATATCTGAGCCCTGAGATAAATCCTGATATGGTGTCGCAGTTCAAGGAGGCAAAATTGTATCCGTCGGCAGGATATTTTCTTACAGACGGACTCGCAGCTGCACTCAAGCAGCTATGTGCAGATTTGAATACCGGAGTGAAGGTATATCTTGAGAAGATTCCTATTGCCTCGCAGACTATGGAGATGGCCAAGGAGATATGTATGGATGCAGTTACAGCAGCCCTCAACGGAGGGGATGACTGCAAATTTCTCTTTGTCATTCCACTTTCAGAGCACGAAAGGTTCCATAAGGAGTTCCCTAATGTGGATATCATAGGACATCTCTGCAATGCAGGAGCAGGTGCGCTTCTGGTAACGCCTGAGGGGGCGGAGATTCCGTTGAGGGCACAGGGCTACAGCGAGTAGCCTGCGTACCGTTTCGGATTCCTGCAGCTAAAAGTTGATCTTTGTCTCCAGTTTGTAGGCAATCTTTTCTGAATCAAGGAAGTTGAGGAAGTCGGCAGAGATGTCGACTTTCCTTTTTCTGGAGATGAAGTCTACCGTCAGGCTGTTTACAACATCAACTGCTTTTATTGTCAAACCCTTGTTTCCCTTATTACGTTTAAGCTCCCTGATGAGCCTGTCGCGGAACTCCTTGTCGATTGCAGATACAGGAATGTTTAGGGTTATCGATTTGAGGAACTCCTCCCGAGTGTTGGCAAGAAGCATAATCTTCCTCACTTTTGCTTCACACTCAACAGGTTTTGGCGGCTCTTTTGAGTTGGGGTCAAACTTCTGGTAGACCTTAGGACGCAAGACAGCTTTTATGAAGAGTGAGTTTCCCGGCTCTATATATTGCATAAAATTCTCATAATCCTTACCAAAGAGGGTGAATTTGAGAGTGCTGGTGTAATCTTCGAGGGTGAAGCTGGCAAAAGGTTTGCCGCTTGATGAGGTACGCCTCTCAACGGAACCTACCAATCCTCCGATATAAAACTCCTTGCCAGGAAGGGAGGCGTCGGAGAGAGTGCTTGCAACCAGTTCATTTGCCTGAGCAATATTGTATTGGATAAAATTTGCCAATTCAAATTTAAATATGTCGAGAGGGTGTGCCGACAGATACATACCCACCAGCTCCTTCTCTTTCTTGAGGAACTCCATCTTGTTATATTCCGGAGCGGGAACGGGGATATCCGGCGGTGTAGGCTTCAGCCCCTCGTCAGAATCACCAAAGAGGGAACCTCCCTGTGCAAAGGAGTCGTTCTGCAGTTTTGACCCATATTTGCAGATGGCATCCATAAAGATTTCTCCCTTGGAGTTTGGAAGGAAGAACTGGTCTCTTCTGAGATTCTCAAATGAGTCAAAACCTCCCGCGTAGGCAAGGGTCTCGATGGTCTTTCTGTTTACGCCGCCAATCTTGGATACTCTCTCGATAAAATCGAATATGTTGCTGTATGGACGCTCTTCCCTTCCCTTTACGATACTATCCACAACGGCTCCTCCAACTCCTTTGATGCCTGCCATACCAAAGCGGATATTTCCCGCCTTGTTTACTGTAAAGCGCATATCACTCTCGTTAACATCCGGCCCGAGCACAGTTATTCCCATCCTCTTGCACTCGTCCATCAGTTTGGTAATCTCCTCTATATTGTTGAGGTTCTTACTCAAGTTGGCAGCCATAAATTCAGC
This sequence comes from Candidatus Egerieisoma sp., assembly GCA_045594125.1. Classification (GTDB taxonomy): domain Bacteria; phylum Bacteroidota; class Bacteroidia; order Bacteroidales; family UBA932; genus Egerieousia. The sequence continues at coordinate 2,457 of JAZNXX010000027.1, read as the reverse complement.
AGGATAGTTGGCCTTGAGATAGGCTGTCTGGTATGCAACCCAGGCATAGCAGGTTGCGTGTGACTTGTTGAAGGCATAGGCTGCAAATGCAGTCCAATCTTTCCATATCTTCTCAAGCACATCTTCAGGATGTCCATTCCTTATACCTCCCTCAAGGAAGAGGGCCTTCAGCTCCATCATCTTGTCGATGAGTTTCTTACCCATAGCCTTACGCAATCCGTCGGCCTGACCTTTTGTAAAGTCGGCAAGCTTCTGGGAGAGGAGCATCACCTGCTCCTGATATACAGTAATGCCGTATGTATCCTTGAGTATATCCTCCATTTGGGGAAGGTCATACTCAATTTTCTTCCGGCCCTGTTTCCGGTCAACAAAATCCGGTATATAGTCCATAGGACCCGGTCGGTAGAGGGCATTCATTGCAATCAGATCCTCAAATCTTGTAGGCTTGAGCTCCCTCAGCCACTTCTGCATTCCCGGCGACTCAAACTGGAAGATGGCTACTGTATCTCCACGGCTGAAGAGGTCGTATGTTGCCTTGTCGTCAATAGGAATGGTATCAACATCAACATCAATTCCACGGTGTCTCTTTATGTTTGCTACAGCCTCCTTGAGAATGGAGAGAGTCCTCAATCCGAGGAAATCCATCTTGAGCATTCCCACATCCTCAATGAATGCACCCTCATATTGTGATACCCACATATACTCACCGCTCTCTTTATCTTTTACGGTGCAGATAGGTATATGTTCTGTAAGGTTATCTCTTCCGATAATTATGGCGCAGGCGTGCACGCCGGTATTGCGGACTGTACCCTCCAGCTTTCCAGCATATTGGAGAGTCTCCTTCACACCAGGTATGGGGGAGGTCTCATATGCCTCCTTGATCTCCGGTACAAGTTTTATGCAGTTGCCTATATTTACCTTAACTTTCTTCTCCTTGACAATCTCCTCCCCATTCTCGTTCTTCTCCTTTATTATCTCCGGAGGAAATTTGTCGGGGACGTGTTTGGCCAGCCTGTCGGACTCGGCAAGTGGAACCTGCTGGATTCTGGCCAGATCCTTGATGGCACTCTTTGTTGCCATTGTGCCGAATGTTACCACGTGGGAGACGTGGTCTTTACCATACTTCTCCTCCACATACTGGAGAACCTTGGCCCTTCCGTCATCATCAAAGTCAATATCGATATCGGGCATTGAGATACGTTCCGGATTGAGGAAACGCTCAAAAAGGAGGTCATATTTGATAGGGTCGATATGGGTAATGCCGAGACAATAGGCTACAACGGATCCTGCCGCAGAACCACGGCCTGGTCCTACCCATACACCCATTCCCCTCGCCGCTGCAATGAAATCCTGGACTATGAGGAAATAGTCGGGGAATCCCATCCTCTTGATGGTTGCCAGCTCAAAATCAATCCTCTCCCGTACAGCATCTGTAATCTCCTTATAATTTTTCTCGGCTCCCTTATATGTGAGATGCCTCAAATATGCATTGGAGTCCTCAAATTCTGCAGGAATCTCAAAGATCGGAAGGATATGGTCGCAGTCAATCTTATATTTTTCAATCTTCTCTACAATCTCTATTGTATTTGAAATCACCTCAGGATGGTCAGGAAAGAGTGATGCCATCTCCTCTTCAGTCTTTATATACTCCTGCTGGGTGTATCTGAGACGTTTCTTGTCTTCAAAGTTGGCATTTGTGGTGAGACAGATGAGCCTGTCGTGGGCAGGACCATCCTCTTTGCGCGAAAAGTGTACATCATTTGTGGCAATTACCTTCACTCCGCACTCTTCAGCCAATTGGAATATCCCCTTGTTTACCTCAAGCTGCTGTTCGTAGAGCTCCTCGTTATATCCCGGCAATTCTGTCTTATGGAGCTGTACCTCAAGGTAGTAATCCTCTCCAAAAAGGTTTTTATGCCAAAGGATACTCTCCCTTGCCCCCTCTATATCTCCGTAGCGGAGCTTTTCTGCAATTTCACCGGCAAGGCAGGCCGATGAGCAGATGAGATTCTCGTGATATTTCTCGAGCAGCTCCCTGTCAATCTTGGGTTTATAGTAAAATCCCTCGGTATATCCCAATGAAACGAGCTTTACCAGATTATAATATCCCGACAGATTTTTGGCAAGGAGGATGAGGTGGTTGGCACTCTGGTCCTCCTTTCCCCTCTTTGTAAACCGTCCCTCTGGATTTACATAGACTTCACAGCCTATAATGGGCTTGATCTGGGGAAAATCCTTGGCTACTTTAAGAAACTCCTTTACACCGAACATATTGCCGTGGTCAGTGATGGCCAGGGCCGGCTGGTTGTCCTCTGCCGCTTTTTTGAAGTGACTGGCAATCGAAGAGGCGCCGTCGAGAATGGAATAATATGTATGTACGTGTAAATGAGCAAATGCCATAGTCTGTAAGGTGTTTTTAATGGTGATGGTATGAGTACAAATATAATAAGAAAGAGG
>JAZNXX010000026.1:0-39095 GCA_045594125.1 Candidatus Egerieisoma sp. | reverse complement strand
GGGGTTTATGTGTTGGATGTGATTTGTGCGTGATCTTTACGGTACGGGGTCGTAGCCGCTGCCGCCCCAGGGGTGACAACGGAGGAGCCGGCGGATTGAGAGGTAGAGCCCTTTTATCGGGCCGTGTTTGCGGAGAGCCTCCAGTGCGTATTGGGAGCAGGTGGGGGTAAAGCGGCAGCAGGCGGGTTTGAGAGGGGAGATGCATATCTGGTAGAAACGCACGAGCCCTATCAATGGCCAGTTAGCCAATTTGCGGAGCCTGCTCCGAAATTTTTGCCAATATCTCTCTGGTTCTGCTTTCAATGTAACTGTATTCTAGGATATCCTTGCTGATGTAGACGAACATCACGTTGAGTTTCTCTGTGGATGTGAGGAGCTCCTTGTTTTTTCTGTAGCTCTCCCTTGTCCTCCGTTTGAGCAGGTTCCTCTTTACTGCCCTCTTGAAGTTCTTCTTTGGAACAGAGACAAGCACTCTGTTGCACTCTGCGCCATTTGGGGTGAAGACCACCCTGAAGGGGTAATGGAACAGCACCTTTCCACTCTTTACAAGAGCAGTTATCTCCTTGACGGAGCACAATCGTTCACTTTTTGTAAAGGTGGCATCCATATTGGGATCTTTTTATTGCTGTCGGTTATTATTTTTTCTCAAAAAAGAGGCTCAAAGCCTTGGCGATAGATGGTGCCTCAGGTGTTGGAGCCACAATGGCGGTCTCCAGTTTGGCAGCCTTCATAGCCTTTGCGGTGGTTGGACCGAAAGTTGCGAACAACATCTCCTTCTGCTCAAAATCAGGGAAGTTCTCCTGAAGCGATTTCAAATCCATAGGGCTGTAGAATACAAGCATCTGGTATTTTGTAAGGTCAAGGTCGGAGAGATCGCTGTTGATAGTCTTGATAAAGACAGCACTCTCGTGTTTGAGTTTTGCCTTAAGGAAGAGTTTGTGGAGATCTGCCTTGTTGCTGTCGGCTGTAGCTATAAGGAAATTCTCATCCTTGTGCTTCTGGCCGATGCTCTCAATTATTGAAGTTGAGGTTCCGTTTCCAAAGAAAATTTTCCTCTTTCTGTAGACAATATGTTTCTGAAGATAGAGTGCAATTGCCTCGGAGATGCAGAAATATTTCATTGTCTCAGGGACGGTAATTCTCAACTCCTCGCAAAGACCGAAAAATGCGTCAATTGCGGTTCTTGCTGTGAAAACAACAGCTGTATAGTCAAGAATATTAATCTTTTGAGCCCTGAACTCCTTTGCTGTAAGCGGTTCTACCCTAAAGAATGGTCGGAACTCTATATTTACGCCATGTTTGGCAATGATGTCTGCATAAGTGGAGTTGTTTTGTGGAACCGGTTGTGATATCAATATGTTTGTAACTTTCATTCTATGAGAGTATTAGGTGTAAAATTATAACCAATGGTAAAATTTCGAGGGTGCAAAGATATAAAATCCAAAAAAAATGTGAAAATCCATTTGAAATAATTATCTGATATCCACGAATGAAATAGATTACAAGCGATATTGAAGTTACCCAGATTATATATAGGGCAATATGACGGAATGGGATTCCGCTGAATATTATACTCACACAAAATCCCAAAACGGAGAGGGTGATTGCCATTATTGCGTGCGAGTAGTAGAAGCGGTTTATATATTTGAAGAAACGCCGTCTGTTTGTATAGTTGAGCAGTGAGAATGCAATATAGCGGAAAAGCAGATATACAGAGGCGGCGGAGAGGGCAAAGATGAAGTTTACTCCCACGGAGTAGCTGTTGCTCAGAATCGGGTGTGAGTCGTTGTAGTTGGCAAAGATAAAGGCGGCAATCACAAGGCAGAAGAGCAGAAGTGTATTGCGGCTCACCTGAAGGTTTGTCTCCTGTTCGATCTTTATCATCTTTTTGAAACTGAAGACAGATTCAGCCAATGTAAAGATTCCTTCGGCAATCCTGTTGAATCCAAAGAGAAAGAGCAGGATAATTGCGGCAACAATCGCAAGGTTTGCAACATTGTCTACAAATGAAAGCGTTGAGATATGAAGATCTCCGGATATCTCATTAATGGCAATATAGCTCCCAGGCCAGGCGGAATCTGCAGGCATAGTGATAATTTCTGCCGCTGCAGTGGTCTGCCGGCCGAGAAGCGTGTCAGCTGTAGTCGAAAGGGTATCAGCTATGGATGGAGAGTGGAGCATATCCGGTGCACTTTAATTTCCCCGTTTGGCCTTATAACCCATTGCAGTAAGGAGGGCAACAACTTTATCCCTCATATCACCCTGAATGATAATCTCACCATCTTTGGCGGAACCGCCTGTCCCGCATTTGGTCTTGAGCTTCTTGCCAAGATCCTGAAGATCCTCATCGCACCCCACAAAGCCCTCCACAAGGGTAACCTGTTTTCCTCCGCGGTTCCTGCGGTCAATCTTTACAATCAATTTCTGTTTTTCGGGTGGGAGAGTCTCTATAATCTCCTCCTCCTCACCATTATCATAGTTGAAATCAGGGTTTGTTGAGAAGACTACACCCAATCTGCTTTTCCAATCGTTGTCGGCCATATTTAATTAGCATGAATTTTGCAACAAAGGTAATTATAAAAAACTAAAATGTTATATTTGCCGTTTAAATAGATAGAAAGTCAGAATTTTGATTTATGGAGTATAAACAGTTCAACAGACTGAACAATATAGTCGCTCTGGTTGTGTTGTTCATTGCATCATTTACCTATCTCTCTACAATCGAACCGACAGCAAGTTTCTGGGATTGCGGAGAGTTTATTGCTTCATCATACAAACTTGAGGTTGGTCATCCGCCAGGAAACCCCGTTTTCCAGCTTGTGGCAAGATTCTTTACCCTCTTTGGTGACAATGAGCACGCAGCAATGCTTGTAAATGCAATGAGTGCGATGTGTTCGGCATTCACGATCTATTTTCTCTATCTCACAATTGTCCATCTTGGACGGAGAATCATTGAGAAGAGAGGCTCTGTGATGGATATGGGCAATGCAATAGCCGTATATGGCGCAGGAGCAGTGGGTGCCTTGGCATATTGCTGGTCAGATACATTCTGGTTCTCTGCAGTAGAGGGTGAAGTATATGCAATGTCGTCGCTCTTTACGGCGGTGGTTTTCTGGGCAATGCTCAAATGGGAAGAGGAGGCAGACAGACCATACGCAAACAGATGGATTGTTCTGATTGCTTTCCTTATGGGAGTATCAATAGGAGTCCACTTGCTCAACCTGTTGGCCATACCTGCGCTGGTATTCATCTACTATTACAAGAAGTATGAGGTTACAACCAAAAGGACAATTGCAGTTTTGGCCCTTTCGGGAGTAATCCTTGCAACAATCCTCTATGGAATAATACCTTATCTTCCAAAAATGGCAGCCTATGTGGATCTCTTCTTTGTAAATGTGCTCGGATTGGGCTTCAATGTTGGTGCATCACTCTTTGTATTGGCACTTCTCGCACTCTGCTTCTGGGGAATCTACTGGACATACCGTCACCATAAGGTGCTGTTGAATACAATACTGATGTGCATCACAGTAATTGTAATAGGATACTCCACCTTTGCAGTTGTTGTGATAAGGGCATCGGCAAATACCCCTACAAATGAGTATCAGCCCGACAATGCATTTACCCTTGTTCGTTATATTGGCCGTGAACAGTATGGAAGCAACCCGCTTATCTATGGTGAGACCTTTGCCAGTATGTATGAAGGAATAGAGGTTCCACAATACTACAATGTATATAATGGAGAGTACTATAAGGTTGATTCACCGGCACAGCCGGTCTATTCGGCAGAGTCAAAAATGCTCTTCCCGAGGATGTGGAGTGCAGGTGCCGGAAACCAGTATGTGCCTTTCTATGAGATGTATACAGGTGGCGAGGGCAAATCTATGGTAGGAGCAAGGTACCGGAAACCTACATTTGGAGCCAATCTTGCCTACTTCTTTGACTATCAGGTCGACTTTATGTATATGAGATATTTCTTCTGGAACTTTGTGGGCCGTCAGAATGACCTTCAGCCAACAATACCGGGAGATCTGTTCAAGGGCAACTGGGAGAGTGGTGTAGGATTTATCGACAAGATGAGGCTTGGCGACCAGAGCGAGGGTCCCGACTATATTGTCAATAGCCGCGCAAAGAACCATTTCTACTTTCTGCCTCTCATACTTGGACTGATAGGATTGTTCTACCAGCTGGGCAGGGACAAGAGAAACTGGGTAGTGACAATGTTGCTCTTTATCCTTACAGGTATTGCAATCGTTGTCTACCTCAACCAGCCGCCTATGCAGCCGAGGGAGCGTGATTATGCATATGCCGGTTCATTCTATGCCTTTACAATCTGGATCGGACTCGCTGTAATGTGGTTTGCAGAGTTGCTTGTACTTCTCTTCAAGAGACAACCTGTTGCATCAGCTGTAGCTTCAGTTGTTGCATTGCTCGTTCCTCTCCAGATGGTTTCACAGACTTGGGACGACCACGACCGTTCGGGCAGATATTTTGTGAGGGATATGGGTTATAACTACCTCACCCCTCTCGACAAAAATGCGTTGCTTGTTACCCACGGTGATAATGATACCTTCCCGTTGTGGTATGCACAGGAGGTTGAGGGAACAAGGACAGATGTGAGAATTATGAATACATCGCTTTTGGGAATGGACTGGTATATCGACCAGATGAAGTGCAAGATGTATGAGTCGGAGCCCGTAAATCTTACCCTCGACAAAAAACAGTATTTCTATGGTACCAACGATTTTGTACAGATCTTCGAGCGCTTCAACAAACCGATGCTTCTCAAGGATGTGATGGATATCTTCAAGAATCCTAAGATTACAGTAAGGCTGTCGGACGACAAAGACCATAACTATATCTCTGCAAGAAGGCTTCTTGTTCCTGTAAATAAGGAGAATGTGAAGAAATATGGTATAGTTTCGGAGAGGGATTACGACAAGATTCTTGATACAGTGGAACTTGTCATTCCTGAAACTAAGGATAATGTTGAGAAGGTAGAGCTTGTTATGCTTGATCTGCTTTCAAACTACAATTGGGACAGACCTCTCTACTTCTTGCAGCAGGGCGGAGGTATTAATATAGGTATCAAGGATTATCTCCAGTATGAGGGATTTGCCTACAAGTTTGTGCCTATAAAGAGTGATGTTGGCCACGGCAATGATATTGCTCAGGTAAATGAGGATGATCTTTACGACAGGGTGATGAATGTATACCGTTGGGACAATTTCAGGGATACAACCCTGAATATCGATTACCAGCATCTGATTACATTCAACAGCCTTATCTCTCCACGCGACATTATGGTACAGACAGCCAAGGCTCTTTATGCCGCAAGGAAAGAGGATAAAGCTATAGAGGTGCTTGACAGGATGCAGGAGCTTATTCCTGCCGCAACCCTTCCGCTGAACCACGGAATAGTATCGAGCCTTAATGACAAGGCTGTGATTGATGCAGTGGGACTCTATACCGCTATGGGAGAGAGGGAGAAGGCCTATAAATTGGCTGATGCGTTTATGGCTGAGACCGAGCAGGCAATAATCCTCTTCTCAAAAGAGCACAAAGGAGATCTGATGTCTTACGACAACCTCAATCAGGCATTTGCCTATATGCTTGTCCTTCAGGATGCGTTTGAAAACAATGGAGATCCGGAGAAAGCCGGGCAGATTGAGGAGCGGATAGAATACTATCTTGCTCCACTTGAGGGAAGATAGTTTTTTATAATATCCAAAATTCAAAGCAGACAGGAGGCTGACCCAAAAGGTCAGCTTCTTTTCGTTTTATATATACTCCACCTCCTATCCACAGACAAGGTCTTTAAAATGGTCTTCGGTATGGCTCATCTGGTAGGGTATTTATAAAAAAGACAACTATTCTTTTTCAGGAGAATAGTTGTCTTTAACTTAATCTATCTTTTTATCTTTATCTTGTATTGGGTAGATTATCTTTTTCTGTTCTCTTTGGCCTTTTCTACAAGATGGGTGAAAATTCCAAGGAAGCTGTCATCACCTGAATAGACAAACCCTTCAGGGTGGAACTGTACACCCCATACCTTGTCGGAGCCGATCTTCTCGATAACCTCAACAATACCATCTTTTGAGACAGCAGTTACCTTAAAGCCTGGAGCAATATCCTTTACAGCCTGATGGTGGTATGAGTTTACGGCAATGCTCTTTACTCCCAACATCTTGTGAATCATAGAGCCCTCTGTGATATCGATTGTGTGTGTGCCGTAGTTGCGAGGAGCCTTCTGGCTATGTTTAACAAAAGTTCCTGGAACCTGTGACGGGATATCCTGATAAAGTGTTCCTCCAAAAGCCACATTCATAAGCTGCTCTCCACGGCATATACCCAATACAGGAAGCCCCTTCTCCACAGCCATTCTTATAAGCATAAGGTCGAATGTATCGCGCTCAGGGACAATCTCTCCCAACGCCCTTACAGGCTCCTCTCCATATCCTTTAAGCGGGTCGATATCCTCGCCGCCAGTCATTATGATACCGTCGACAATCTCAAGTACAGCCTCAATCTGGGCCTTGTCGGTAGTCATAGGGATAATGACAGGAACACCGCCTGCCCTCTTTACAGATTCAACATAGGTAAGGGGTGCTGCAACGGGTGACTGCTCTGCAGCGGAGATTCCGATAATCGGTTTTTTGCCTTGAGCCTGAAGATTCAGTGCAAAGCAGACCATTATGGCCAAAGTGGCGATAAAACTTACTAAACGCTTCATATCTTTTTAAATTAACGGTTATAATCTTTTATAATTCTGTTCTTGTGGATAATGAGGGGTTTCCGGTATCGGAGTTTTACTCTCTGCTCCAGCCTCCGAGCGACTCCTCTTCGTTATTGCCCAACTCAATAATGAATCCTGTAGCCTTCTTGCCCTTCTCGTCAGTGGTAAAGGTGATAGGGAACTCGTGGCCGTCGCTCCAGAAGGTGTATGTATAGCCCTCCTTGTGGTTCATCTTGTTTTTGAAACCCTTCTTTCCAATGGCAATATAGAGGCCATCCTTCTCTTTTGTAATCTTTGCAGGTCCAAAGAGCTCATCCTTGGTATAGTCGCCTGCAATTGCAGATTCTTTTAGTGGAACAATCTCTGAACCGCTCTTCTCAGCTGCCTTTTCAGCAGCTGCTGCGGCAGCTTTCTCAGCCGCCCTCTTCTCATCTGCTATGTAGCTCTCAAAAGACTCTTTGCTATAATCTTTGTATATGTCTGTATATCCGCAGAGTGGAGCTCCCATCTCAAGGTCGATGAGACGGCGCATAATTGCATATCTTGGTGAGGAGCCTACCTCGCAGTTCATAAAGATGATACCGCTCAAATCAAGTTGCGGAACAAAGAAGCAGAGTGTAGAAAAACCCCAGGTAGTACCTGTATGGAAGTACAATCTGTAGCGGTTGTTCTGCTCTACAAACCAGCAGTGTCCGTAAAGTGTTGTTCTGTTGTCATCCTGAGAGGTGATTGTCAATCCTTTATGGAGATATTTCATCTGTTTCTCAGAGATTACCTGCTTGCCATCTGCCGACAGACCGTTCAATCTGTGGAACTCTGCATATTTGATCATATCCACCACATTTGAGTTGATGGAGCCGGCAGGACCGATTACTGTAAGCCACCACAAAGCCTGGTCGTCACCATAAAGGGGACGGATTGCAATGCCGTCGTTGTAGAGGTACTCGTGAGGAACAGCTTTGTTCTCAGAGGCGATGAATCCTTCGCCATTCATTGATGAAGAGGTCATTCCGAGCGGATTGAAGATGCGCTCCTGAACATTCTCCTCCCAGCTCTTTCCGGTAACCTTCTCAATGATCTTTGCAGCTATGATGAAGGTTATGTTGTTGTATTGGTATGCATTTCTGAAGCTGTAGACAGGTTTGATGAGTCCCATCATCTTATAGATATCCTCCCTGTCGTATCCGAGGTTTGGAAGGTATGTTCCAACCTGTCCTCCCAATCCGCTCTTGTGGGTCATCACATCCTTTACCTGCATATTTTCTGCAACCCAAGGGTCATACATCTTGAAATCCGGAAGGATATCTATAACCCTGTCGTCCCAATCAACCTTGCCCTCATCAACAAGAGAGGCCATAACTGCTGCGGTAAATGATTTGGATACAGATCCTATCTGGAAGACTGTATTTGGGTCAACAGCCTCTTCCTGAGTCATATCCTTGACTCCGAAAGCATTTGAATAGAATACCTTTCCATCTTTTGCAAATGAGGCGGCAACACCTGTAAGTTGCCACTCATCCTTTACTTTAAGGATGTACTCTTCAATACTCTTTACAATTTTGGCTCTTTCGCACTCTTTCGCATCACAACTCTTCTCCTCCTGAGACGGAGTGAGAGCATAGGCTGCTGCATTCAATGAGAGTGCAACCACCATCATAAATGAAATAATCTTTCTCATATAGGTTTGTTTTATTTGTTGTCTCTATTCTATGGTTATGTGCTATTCTACAAATGTAACAAAAATATATCTATCTTTATGCCACAAACTTTTCTTTTCAATAAATAGGGTTGATTATGGCAAAGATTAAAAAGGCGTGGTTCTGCAAGGAGTGTGGCAATGAGAGTGCAAAATGGATGGGAAAATGTCCTGCTTGCGGTGAGTGGAATACAATGGTTGAGGAGATTGTGGCGAGGGAGAGCGAAACAGTGGCAACATCCCGAAGCCGCTCCATTATAGAGAGTTCAAAGAGTCTGCCGCAACCGCTATCTGCTATAGATACCGGATGTGAAAGCCGTATCCAGCTGGGTAACGGAGAGCTCGACAGGGTACTGGGCGGAGGGCTGGTTGAGGGGTCGCTTGTACTTATAGGTGGAGAGCCGGGCATAGGAAAATCGACGCTGTCGCTCCAGATTCCATTGGCCTGCAGGCATCTCAAGACTCTCTATGTATCGGGAGAGGAGAGTGCCCGTCAGATTAAGCTAAGGGGGGAGAGACTGATGCACCGTGGCGTTCGGGTGGAGGGAGCTGTCATTGAAGACTCCTCTTCCAGAAGAGTTGAGGAGGCATATGATAATTGTCTCATCCTTTCGGAGACAAATCTGGAGAATATCCTCAACCACGCAAAGAGCGTGAAGCCCCAGCTGCTGATTATCGACTCTATCCAGACAATCTATTCCCAGAATATAGACTCCTCGGCCGGAAGTATCTCCCAGGTGAGGGAGTGTGCTGCTGCCCTTCTCCGTTTTGCGAAGGAGAGCAATACACCGGTAATCATAATAGGTCATATTACAAAGGATGGTTCAATTGCCGGTCCAAAGATTCTTGAGCATATTGTGGATGTGGTTCTTCAGTTTGAGGGTGATACCCGCCACTCCTACAGGATATTGAGAGGTATCAAGAACCGTTTTGGTTCAACCGCCGAACTTGCGGTCTATGAGATGACCTCTGCCGGGCTTGAGGAGATTCTCAATCCGTCGGAGATGTTCATCCCGATGCACGGCAGCAATCTGAGCGGAACAGCTGTAGCCGCAATGCTTGACGGTACAAGACCATTCCTTATTGAGATTCAGGCTCTTGTGAGTAGTGCTGCATACGGAACTCCACAGCGTTCAGCCACAGGATTTGATGTGAGGCGTATGAATATGCTGCTGGCAGTTCTTGAGAAGAGAGTAGGGTTCAAATTGGCACAGAAAGATGTCTTTCTGAATGTTGCAGGAGGCTTGAGAGTTACCGATCCTGCCTGCGACCTTGCCATAGTTGCCTCTATCCTCTCCTCCAACTTTGATGTATCACTTCCATCCAACACTGCATTTGCCGGAGAGATTGGATTGAGCGGGGAGATTCGTCCGGTGAGCCAGGTGGAGAGGCGAATTACAGAGGCAGCCAAACTTGGATTCAGGCAGATCTTCATATCATCATTCAGCAAGATTCCAGACGGTATAGGCAAGGGGATAAAGATTGTTGAGGTTTCAAATATCCAGGAGCTGGTAAAAGCAACATTTTAGTTGTGGAGTAAAATAATGTGGGGATGATGCTGTAGTGCGGAAGGGAGGTGGAACGGTTAATAAAAGGGTAGATGAAAAGGAGGCTGACCTTTTGGGCCAGCCTCCTGCTCAATCTGAAGGAGGACAAATTTGCCCTCCTTTTTAATTATCTTATCTTGAACTCAAGACGGTTGACAGTCTTGATCATCTCATCTTTAAGTTCACTATCCATAGCTGTCTCGGTGGCCATAATATTCTTGATGCCATCGACAATCTCCTTGCGGTACATTGACTGGCTGAACCAACCCAAAGCCTCGGTAATGTAGATGCGTGTAAGCTTCTCCACATTGGTGTCGGCCAACAATGAAAGGAGGTGTTTGTACTGGTAGTGGGCAGGGTAGTTTCTCATCCTTCTGATCTGTGAAGTTGCGCCATTCTCGCTCAAATCTACCTTCTCATCAGGATTATACTCATAGTTGTTTCTGTCAAATGCAAAGTAGAAACCTGGAACAGGATAGCCGTTCATAGGCTCTTTTGCAAAGTAGCCCAAACAAGGGAGTGCACTCTCTGAAGCAAATTGGACTCTCTGTACCTCAAGGCCCTTCTCAACAGCCTCAAATAGTTTCTCTGCGTATGCAGGATCTCCTATCTTGCCGGTGAAGTGGGCAGATTGTCTTCTTACCATCTCGTACAAGTCGTCAAAACCAAGGGCAACAGCCTCTCTGAAGTTCTTGTCGGCGCAGTAGCTTAGTGCATATAGAGCCTGCAATCTTACAACCATATTCTTGTCGCTCTTATAGATCTCAAGCATCTTGTCGGAGAATGGAGTATTCTCACCCAAAACATTTGCACTTCTGTCGCTTGCAAGATGGGCTTTCAACATACCCTTTATGGCCATAGCTCTGAATAGAGGGGCATAGTCATTGTTGCGTTTCAAAGGATTTGTCTGGTCGTTATCCTCAAGTACGCCATTCCAGAAAGCGCCGTCATATCCCTTTTTAGCCAATACAAGGTTGATATCCTCAACAATCAAGGTCTCTGCTCTGTCGCCGATGAAACACTCCGGAGTTGCAAATTTGAAGGTAGGGTCACCAATCATATGCGACTCCAATGTTGCAACCTCTTTCTGCCAGAAACCGGCTCTTGCACCCAATGATAGAATTCCGATAAGTTGTTCGGCCCATTTGTCCTGAAGTACATTAACGGTGTTGCCTTGAGTCACGACTGTGCGTCCGTCATTGAAGATATGGTATCCTGCAACATATCCTGGAACGTGGAATGAACCGTTGTAGCAGGCATTGAACATTGTAAAGCGGGGAGTTGTTGTGAGTTTTGCCAAATCTGCAAGGTGGATATCCTTGTCAAATTTTGCAATTGAATCTGCAACAGCCTCTTTGGCAATCTCCTCATCTGAAAGGATAGATTCTGGGAAACCGAAATGGCCGCAGACATCCTTTACAAAAGCCTCTTTCTTCTCAGGTTTAACCCTCTTGTATGCTCTGCGGATCTCTCTCTTCAACCACTCGATATGTTCGTCAAAATCGCGTGCAGGGAAATCACCATTGATATATTGGGTATCCTCAGCTCCGTGCTCATAGAAGAAGAACATATCTGTCTCAGGAACCTGCAACTGGTGGAACAATTTATACTTCATAGTCCTGTCCTGACGGAAGTTGAGGAATTTGTTTCCTTTTGCCGAAGGATAGGCTTGAGGGAAGTAGTTCTTGAATACAAGGCTCTGCTGTCTCCAGGCTGTCAAACAGTCAGAGTTGTAGCCGTTACCTGCAAAATAGATGAATTTGTCAAGCTGGTTCTGCTCTTTGTGAGCCTCAACGCATTTCTTGAAGAATCTTCTCATCAACTCATACTCATCAATACCAACGGTCTTTGCATACTCCTCCGGTACAAGGATTCTTGCTGAGTAGTACTCAGGGAAGAGGTGTTGTGCACCGTCACCCTTCAACTCAAAGTAGAAGTGGTTGGCATTGATTGTATCCTTGCCCACGAAGTTCCATTTTAGTGCAGGACAATCGTAGTAACGGTCAGATGCAACAGCAGTCTCCTCTTTAGGGTTGGTATACTCGCTCCTCTTTAGGGCTGTGGTCATATGTTGCGATTTGAGGGCCCTTACGATAGGAATGTTTCCAACGAAAACCATTCCCTCCAAGGTCTGTTTTCCTGATGAAAGTTTTGCAATCTGGCTCTTGATCTCCTCAGGCTTGTTCCATTGAGCTGAGAGGATATAGGTTCCCAATCCCTCGCTCTCAAGAACTTTCCTGTACTCCATAATCTCATCCTTGCAGGCATTGAAGGTCTCGCTGTCTACAAAGACTGCAAAGGTTGTGGCGCTTTTGGTATTTCCTTTAATAATCTGCAGATTGGTCTGAGCAGAGGCATTGACCAATCCCAAGAAGCCCATAAATAGGGGCAAAAAGATATATAATAGATTTTTTCTCATTATTGTATCCTCCTATCTCATATAAGTTTCCAATCTGTTGACAGTCTTGTTGAGCTCATCGGTAAACTCAGCCGACAACTCCTCGCCAGACTCAAGTACAGCCTTGCAGGCAGATACGATCTCAGCTTTTCTCTCTGAGTATACATACCAGCCCAAAGCCTCAACAACGCCGATTCTCATCTCTTCAGGCTCATTTTGATCCTTGACGATATTGGTGAGGTCGGTAATCATCTGGTTGTAAGGGTTGTTCTTTACAGAGGTGATGTAAGCAAGCCTCTTTCTTGGAGAGAGCCGTTTGTCAATAATTGCACCCCATACAAAATCTCTGAGATTGTCACCCTGGTTCAAGGCCTTCTCAATCTGCTTGTAGAACTCCTCGCCGTTGTAGACATTCTCCTTCTCGATGCGGCTCTCCAACTCCTCTTTCAAAAGGCCTGAGTTGAGCATGGCACCTGTGCTTATAGCATTGAACTCAACCCTCTCAGAGAGGAAGTCGTCAAGATAAAGGTCCGCAACATAAGGGATAAAGTCATTTCTTCCCACTTTACCCATAAAGTAAACGGCCTTTCTTCTGATGAACTCATATGGATCGTCAAGGGCAAGTTTCAAAAGATCGTCATAAATCTCGCCATAGTATGCAGCAAGATGCATACACTGCAGGCGCAACATATGGGACTTGCTCGATTTGTATGTATCCATAATTATCTGAGGCAACTCCTCATAGTTGAGGTCAAACAGCTTGTAAAGAGCCAAACCCTTAAGGTCGTAAGGGAGGTTGTGGCTCAATACTGCAAGCCAGTACTCAGGATCTTTGAGGTTAATCTTGATCTGAGGCAATTTGTAGGTAGACTGGAAGCGGTATGTAGGGTCACCAATGATGTGGGACTCAAGAATGTTCACATATTTTGCCCATTCACCCAATCTGAATCCGCAGGCAAGAAGTCCCAAGAGGTCTGATGATGATTTGTCCTGAAGCACATTTACAGAGTTTGCGTAGCAGGCAATATTCTTGCCGCCGCCAAAGATATATTCACTGGCAATGTTTCTCTGCTCTCTGAAGTCGCCGTTATAGCAGGCATCAAAGATTACAAAACGCGGGTTAGGTTTGATCTCAGGAACATCCTCAAGGATAATGCCCTGAAGAAGGTCGTCCAAAGAGTCTTTTGCTATAACCTCTTTATCAAAAGCCCCTGCAAACCATACAGAATCTATTAGACCAAATTTCTCCGAAATCTTTTTCCGGTATGCCATAGGGTCATTGCCGCGTGCTTTCTCTCTTCTGATACGGTCTCTCAAATAGAGCTTGCCCATCTCAAAGTACTCGTCATCGAATGTTGCATCAGGAAGGCCGGTAAGGTACTGGCGGTGAGGAAGACCGTGCTCGTGGAAGAACATAACATCAACATCATCTCTCTGAAGCTCCTGTATCATCACTCTCTTCATTGACGGATACATATAGAACATATAGAATTTTGCACCGTCAGCATTATTGAATGCTCCGGGCATCTGCTCTCTTAGCGTTATGCTCTCCTCTTTCCAGGCCTCAAGGCTGTTTGAGAATGAACCGTGTCCTGTATAAGAGACAATCTTGTCGATAGGGTTTGGCTGTTTGCGCTCCTCAACCACCTTTCTGAGGTAGTCGCTGATCTGTTTGTAACCCTCCTCCCCGAGTGCAGTAGGTTTGATACGGCCTGTATAGATATCGCAGGTGATTCTTTGAGGTCCGTTACCGTCGAGGTTGTAGTAGAAGAAATTTTTCTCAACACTATCTCTCTTGACAAAGGTAAATTTAAGGTCGAAATCGTCGTAGTAGCGGTCTGATGGAACTGAACTCTCCCTCATCTCCATTCTTTCGCTCATTTTGAAGGCTGAAGTCATATGTTGTGCCTTTCTTACCATAGGAATAGGAATGTCACCGATAAATACGGCACCCTCCATCGCCTGTTCGTGATAATATTTCTCAAGGAAATACTTTACATGCTCGGGGCTCTCCCAATCTGCAACAAGAAGGTAGGTGGCGAGACCCTCTCCTTCCAACATGTTTTTATAATCTGTAACAGCATCTTTACAGGCATCATAACTCTTGCTGTCGATAAAGATTGCAAAAGAGGATGCAACTCTGCTCTTAGGTCCGATGATGGTCTGCTGGGCCACCATATTTCCCGCAAAGAGTAAAAGTGCAGCTAGCGATAAAAGAAATTTGTTTCTCATACTCTTTAGTAGCTATTAAAAGTTATTAAATTTAAAGTAAATATTCTCTTTTTGTGATGAAAATTAAATAAGGACGGCAAATATAGTAAAAAGTTATAAGTACCCAAAGGCTATTGGGATAAGTAATTGAAATAAATTCTGTTAAAATGGCCGCCATTTGGTATTTTTGCATCCGTAATCCAACCGAATTGAAGTTATGAAAAGAATTTGTCATCTTCTCTTGTTTGTACTCATTGCAGTGTTGCCATCCTGCATCTCCTCAGAAAAGGGGAGCGGCTTTACATCTGAAGAACTTGCAATTATAAATGACACATCTTCTGCCATAATGAAGATATATCTTGTCAACAACCATTCAGACAGCCTTCTGTTGCGCAGGGAGTGCTGCGACCTTACAGAGGAGGAGATAGCCTCAGCCCAGTACCGCAAGCTTGCAGAGAGGATGGTGAGGACGGTTACAGATTCAACTGTCGACGGGGTGGGGCTTGCCGCTCCACAGGTGGGCATCTCAAGGAGGATAGTGGCTGTCCAGCGTTTCGACAAGGAGGGGGCTCCTTTTGAAGTCTATCCAAATATAAGGATTCTCAGCTATTCCGCAGAAAAGGTAAATGGCCGTGAAGGGTGTCTGTCGGTGCCGGAGACAACTCTTTCTGATTATCAGAAGGTGGCAGGGGTAGAGCGTTCACAATGGGTGGTGATTTCGTACACTTCTCCTGAAACCCTTAATACCCAAAGGGATACAGTTGATGGATATACCGCCAGAATATTCCAGCACGAAACTGACCATCTGGATGGAATACTCTATACCGACAGGATAAAATAGAGGGGAAATGTTGTCAGGTAAATAGTGCGGCAACCTGAAATCTATAAATTTGTATATAATCAACGGTAAAGAGTTGTTGTTTCAATAAGAATAAAAAACCATCTTTGCAGATTATAAACTTGTATTATTGTGATGAAAAGGATTATACTGCCGTTTCTGGCGGCAATATTGGCTATAGCTTGCAGCAAGGAGAACCCGGTTGAAGATTCGGCAATGGCAAGAGTCTCAATAGAGCAGGGTTCATCACTTTTTGTAAAGAGCACAACAGAGGCTCCTGATACATATTATGTAGAGACTTTCGCCTCCGGCAATACTCCATTTGAGGAGCTGTCGGGAAGTTACGGCGATTTCAAGGGCAAGGATTTTACATTGCCTGCGGGAAGTTACACTGTGACTGCCTACAATATCACTGAAGAGGAGGCTGAGGAGGGCCGTGGCCTCCAGCGTTTCTTTGGTTCAACAGAAGTTGCCCTTGACCCCGGTTCGTATAAGGAGATCTCCTTTATATGCAAAATGGCAAATGCAAGGGTCTCATTCCTTTTCGATGATTCATTCAAGAATTATTTTGATTTGGAGAATACAGCCTCTCCTGCTCTGATCTCAGCCAGCAGCGCTGCCAATCCCGGAAGGGTAGTTACCTATACAGGTTCAACAACATTGGCGGAGGATGATGGCCAGATGGCTTATTTCAATGTGAGTGACGAAAATCCTGTTCTCAACTTCACAATTGTAGCCTGCCGTAAGAGCGACAGCCAGGTAAAGTCATTTGAGAGGAGCATTACACTCCAACCGCAAAGCTGGCACCAGATTATAATCAAGGCAGAGGGTGATTCCGGTGTTGTTTCCAGCTCTGCGGCGTCGGCTGGAGGTGGCAATGTTATTGTCGGGAGTATTGCTCTCTCACCAATCTTTTAGTCTGCTCTTTGAGCGAAGCTGATTAAAGCTGGCCGTTGAGGAAGAGATCGTATGTGGCAAGATCTATCAATCCGTGTCCTGAGAGGTTAAAGAGTATAACCTCTTCCCTGCCACACTCTTTTGCCCTGTTGGCCTCCCTTATGGCTACCGCTATCGCATGCGTAGATTCAGGGGCAGGGATAATTCCCTCCACCTGAGAAAAGAGAATTCCTGCCGCCAAGGATTCGTGCTGGCTGACAGCCTGTGCCTCAATAAATCCGTCTTGCCGCAACTGGCTTACAATCTGTCCGCCACCGTGATATCTCAAACCTGCCGCGTGTATCTGTGCCGGCTGGAAGTTATGTCCCAAGGTATACATTGGGATGAGAGGGGTCATACCGGCAGAATCTCCATAATCGTAATCGAGGACTCCCTCTGTCAGTTTTGGACAAGATGATGGCTCAGCTGCTATGAAGCGGCTGTTGATGGCTGAGAAGGGTGCACCGTTTGTGCATCCTCCGTTGCGTTGTGCCTCAAGTTTGTGACGGAGAAAAGGGAAGGTGATTCCGGCAAAATTGGAACCTCCTCCAAAACATCCAATGACAACATCCGGGTAGTCGCCGGCAATCTCCATCTGTTTTTCTGCCTCCAGACCTATTATTGTCTGGTGGAGCAGAACGTGGTTGAGCACGCTGCCCAGTGTATATCTGCAGTCGGGATTGGCCATAGCCATCTCAACAGCCTCTGATATTGCAATGCCCAAACTGCCCTGACACTCCGGATCTTCAGCCAGTTTCTCCCTGCCTACCTTTGTAATATCTGATGGTGAGGCGTGGACAGATGCTCCATAGGTTTTCATTACAATCTTTCTGTAGGGCTTGAGATTGTAGCTGTTCTTTACCATAAATACATTGAGATCAAGGCCAAAGTGTTTGCAGGCTATGCTCATTGCCGAGCCCCATTGCCCGGCTCCGGTCTCTGTTGTGATATATTTTATGCCCTGTTTGGCATTGTAATATGCCTGGGGAATGGCAGAATTGAGCTTGTGTGAACCTACAGGACTTACACTCTCATTCTTGAAATAGATTCTGGCAGGGGTGTCAAGTGCCTTTTCAAGTCCCGAAGCCCTGACAAGCGGTGTCGGCCTGTAAATCTTAAGAAGAGTCAGCACCTCTTCCGGAATATCGATGAATCTCTCCCTTGAGAACTCCTGGGCTACCAGTTCCCGGGCAAATAGCCTCTCCATATCCTCTGGAAGCAGCAGCTCTCTGGTTTTGGGGTTAAGAAGCGGTTTGGGTGCATTGGGCATATCTGCCACTATATTATACCATTGTTCTGGAAGTTCGCTCTCTGGAAGTGTAATCTTTTTGGTTGTCTTCATAATATGTTATGATTTTCCGGTGTTGGTGTGTATAAAAGAGAAAACCCGAAACTGTGAGCTTCGGGTTGTATGTATATTCAAATGTCTTCAAGTCAAAATAAATACTAACATAGCAATGCTCACAAGAGAAGGAATCTTGCGCACCACCAATGCTGAGTATTTATGATAGTTATGTTCATCGCCACAAATGTACAATTTATTGTTGTAAAGTGTTCATAAAATTTAATTTTTTTCTTGCAAATCAGACAGTGCAACCAGTTCATCTATAAAACGGCTCTCCTTATAGAGGCGGGGCACCTTATTCTGACCTCCAAGTTTATTCCTCTGTGCCATCCAGTTGTAGAATCTGCCTTTTGGAAGAGGGATGACCTGAAGCTGCAACATTGTTGTGCTGTTTTCACGCTTTGCCGCATAATCGGAGTTGAGGGAGCATATTGCAGCATCAAGCCTTTGGGCAAATAGTTCCATATCTGCAGGAGACTTCTCAAACTCAATGGCCCATTTGTGGTATCCTTTTGAACCGAGCTCCATAAATACAGGGGCAACTGTGAAATCTGTAACTGATGCATTACATTCCGCACAGGCTGTTGAGAGTGCTCTTTCTGCATTGGAAATCATCAGCTCCTCCCCAAAGGCATTGATATGGAGCTGCGTTCTGCCGACTATCCTTATCCTGTATGGCGAGAGTGAGGTGAACTCCACGCAATCTCCTATCAGATAGCGCCATAGTCCGCCACAAGTTGTAATTACTACAGCATAGGTAACACCAAGCTTTACATCTTCAAGGGTTGGAATCTCCTTGATATGTCCCTCCATTACATCTTCAAAAATCTCCATAGGGATAAATTCGTAGAAGATGCCATTATTGACAGTCAGCAACATAGAGCTCTCCGACAGATCATCCTGGAAGGCGAAATAGCCCTCCGAGGCGTTGTAATTTTCGAGATAGTGCATTGAACTGTCAGGTATAATTTTTCTATATATCTCACGGTAAGGTTCAAATCCGATTCCTCCGTGCATAAAGAGTTCAAGGTGGGGCCAGACCTCCTTTATATTCTCTTTTCCTGTATATTCGAGGATTCTGTTGAGCATTATGAGGTTCCAGCTCGGCACACCGCTGAAGTTGGTTATATTCTGGGTTGAGCACTCTTTGCAGATCAGCTCCAGCTTTTTGTCAAAGTTGCCGGTGAGTGCACTCTCCTTTTCAGGGCTTCTGAAGAGCTCTGCCATAAATGGTGAATTCTGGAGCAGAATTGCTGAGAGGTCGCCGCAGAAGAATCCTCCCGAGAGGGTGTCGGGAGTGATGCTTCCTCCCAGAGTAAGAGATTTTCCTCCAAAGAGTCTGCTGTCGGGGTTATTGGCAAGATACCAGGCCAACATCCTGCGGAATCCTCCATAGTGGTTGATTCTGAGTGAGTCTGGAGTTATCGGAATGAATTTGCTCCGTTCTGAGCTGGTACCGCTTGATTTTGCAAACCACCTTGTCTTCTGGTTCCACAAGACATAATCCTCGCCGTTCCTCAGTCTGTTGATATATGGCACGAAATCGTCATATTCCCTTATTGGAACATTATTCTGATAGTATTTCAGCTTCTGGTAATAATCCTTCTTGTTGTTGAAATTGTATCTGTTGAAACAGTGTTCCAATCCGAATGAGGTCTGGTTTCCTGCATTGAGAAGGGTTGCCAGCCACCTCCTCTGGTAGGTTGCAGCATCATTCTTGCTCTTTTCAATCTCCCTTATCAGTTTTGATGAGGCTGCCAGGAATATCTTCTCTATCATTGACATATATGGTGTTTTTACAAATTTACAATTTATCTGAATATCTCGTGCAGTATATCCAGCGATTTAATCTCCATCTCTATACCCAAATGGTATGAAAAGTATCTTATCATCCCCTTTGCGAAGCTCAGTCTGAGCTCGCCATTGCACTTTATCTCTCCCAGATTGATGGCCTGTGTCTTGAGCAATCTGTCGAGCAGCTGGGATTCTGCAGGAGAAAAGCAGCATTTTTGGTTCTCACCCCGCATTCTTGCCCCTTCTCCGTCGAAATAGAGCTCTGCCGGCACAAATTGTGCCGTAGTGAAGTTGAAGAGCTGCTTCTCTTCGGAATAGTTGCCCATAGGCATAAATCCGAGAAATTTGCACAGATGCACCATAAAGTGGAGATGGAAGTTTGCCGTTCCGCTCTCCAGGTGCTCCAGCAGATTTACCGATGACTCTATAAACTGGTAGAGCAGGGGATTTGTTTCGCTCTCCCTTACCGATTTGGTGATAAGCTCGCTCAGGAAGATGGCTATGGTATTTTTATAGATATCAGTCCTGATGGAGTCGAGACGCAGGAGCGGCGAGAGCTCCTTGATATTTGGCATTGAAGAACCGCTCCGGTAGGTGACCACATCAAGGATGTTGAGCCTGTGCAGATGTGCAAGGGCAACTTTGTTCCTGGAGGAGATTCTCAGATACATAGCCTCTCTTCCGGAACTGTTTGAGTAGCACTGTACAATCAGGCCATTGTCGGAGTGCTTGATTGTGTGGAGTACAATTATGCGTGATTTCCCTATCATTACAGCTCTCTGTTCTCATCCGTCTAATGGATAGCTATCTCTTTTCCACCATCTCAAGAAGCTCTTTCAGGCTTCGCATCGCCTTGCCTCTATGGGATATTGAGTTTTTCTCCTCAAGCGAAATCTCCGCCAGTGTCTTGTTGCCGTAGCCGTCGGGTATAAAGACCGGATCATATCCGAACCCCTCGCTACCGCTCTTGCTGCGGGCGATGGTGCCATTCAGAATCCCTTCAATTAAAGAATGTTTGCCGTCAGCTCCAATATATGCCACTGCGGTTCTGAAGCGGGCCTTACGTGAAACAGGTGCTCTACCCGCTTTTTCAGCTTCAGCTTCAAGACGCTCAAGCTCAGCAAGCAATTTGTCCATATTGGCAGCAGGATCCTTGCTCTCTCCTGCATAGCGGGCTGTCATTACTCCCGGAGCTCCTCCGAGGGCATCAACCTCAAGTCCGGTATCGTCGGCAAAACAGGGTTTGTGAAGTCTCTCCCACAGATATTGGCACTTTTGGAGGGCATTTTCATCCAAAGTGTCGCCCGTTTCCGGAATATCCTCTGTGATACCCAACTCTTTTGGCATAATTAGTGTTATTGTGTTACCGAGAGCTTTTTGCGCCTCTATAACTTTATTGGCATTGCCGGTTGCAAAAATTATCTCCATTATTCAAATTAAAACAGCGTTATATTGAAAATTAACCTATCTTTATCTCTTCAAAGTTACTAAAATTTGACTTTGTCGGATAAAAGTAGCAAAATAATCTTAAAGAATCGATGAACAGGGACTTTTTAAAATCAGTTGTTATGGCAATCTGTCTCTTGACCCTTCCGGTTATTGCAGTTGCCCAGTCAAATGACTTCAAGACAGGAAAGAATCTTGAGATACAGTACAATATACTTCAGGAACTATCTGACAGGTTTGTGGACAGTGTTGATACGGAGAAACTTATTGTGGTGGGAATTAATGCAATGCTTGAATCGCTCGATCCATATACAGTCTATATTCCGGAAGAGGATGATGAGACTCTGGAGCTGCTGACAACTGCAACATATGGAGGAATCGGCTCAGTAATAAAGAAGATCGACTCCATTGGTGTGATTATTACCCAGCCATATCTCGGCTCTCCTGCAATCAAGTATGGGCTTGAGCCGGGGGATGTGATTCTTGAGATTGACGGAGAAGATGTAAAGCCGCTCACTGCAACTGAGTGCAGCAACCGTATGAAGGGCCAGCCCGGAACAGAGGTGAAGTTCCTTGTGAAGAAGAACAGGGGCGGTAAGCTTGAGGAGTATACCATAGTGAGGGAGAGAATCCATATTCCTGATGTCTCATACAGCGGAATCATTGATTCAAAATATGATATGCCCGGCAAGAGGAGCGGCTATATACGTCTCGACGGATTTACATCCGGCGGATCAAAGGATGTAAGGAATGCAGTGCTCTCTCTTAAGGAGAAGGGAGCGGAGAGAATTGTACTTGATTTGAGAGGTAATGGGGGCGGACTTATGGATGAGGCTGTCAAGATAGTCTCGCTCTTTGTACCAAAAGGGACAGCTGTTGTCTCCCAAAAGGGCAGAGGGGAGGATTCCTACCAGACATTCAGGACTCTTGATGAGCCGGTTGATACGCTGATACCTCTGATGGTGTTGGTGAACTCGTCAAGTGCATCATCATCGGAGATTGTTGCAGGTGCCCTTCAGGATCTCGACAGGGCTGCGATTGTGGGTACCAGAACCTACGGCAAGGGACTTGTCCAGGCTATGAGACCGGTTGGTTATAACGGTACAGTCAAATATACAATAGCAAAATATTATACTCCGAGTGGAAGATGTGTACAGGCCATTGACTATTCAAACAGAAATTCCGACGGAAGCGTGGGTGCAATTCCCGATTCGTTGAAAAAGGAGTTCTTTACCAGAAATGGCAGAAAGGTGTATGACGGAGGCGGCATTGCCCCTGATTCTGTAATAAATGGAGTTGTCTATAGCAGACCGGCTGTCTCATTGATTCTGAATGATATTCTGTCGGACTATGCCATTGATTATTATAAAGGTCACGAAACCATAGCTCCAGCGGGAGAGTTTACCCTTTCAGACAAGGAGTATGAGGATTTTATAAAGTTTGCAACAGCAAGGGATTTCGACAGCAGAAGTGCTGCTGAAGTGGAACTTGAAGAGATGTTGAAACTTGCAAAGAAGGAGGGTCTCTATGAGTTGAACAGAGCTGAATTTGAGGCTCTTGAAAAGAAACTTTCAATCTCCAAAGAGGAGATGCTTAGGATAAAGCAGGATGAGATAAAGCCGCTGCTTGAGGAGGAAATTGTCTCAAAATATCACTTTGTGCCAGGTGAGGTTGAATCGATCATACGCAATGACCGTCAGCTTCACGATGCCTTGAAGATAGATTTCTCTGCCTTGATGGAGAGATAGAGTGTTCTGGCAACCAGATGGGCCATATATGCAATCCACAATGCCTGGATGTTGAGATAGGGATTGAGTACAAAGTAGCAGAGATAGAAGGAGCCTACCGACCATATCATTGAGTTTCTGATTGGTACTGAGGCGGTTGCTCCAATGTAGATGCCGTCCCAGGTGAATGCGGCGCAACTTACAATAGGCATCACAAGCAGCCAGACGAGAAAAGGCCTCGCAGCAGTGATGACCTCTGCATTGTCGGTCATCATCCGTACCATAGGTTCGCCTGCAACGAGATATACGAGTGTCGAGACAACTCCTATCGACATACTCCAGATAAAAATTACCTTGACAGCCCTTCTTAAGGATTGTGGCTCCCTTGCTCCGATATATTTGCCGGCAAGAGCCTCTCCCGCGTAGGCAAATCCGTCAACAAAGTAGGAGAAGAGCATCATCAGTTTCATCATTATTGTGCATACGGCAAGCAGTGTGTCGCCATATTTTGCAGAAAGGGAGGTGAATCCCGTATATATAAGGAGCAGGCAGACAGATCTTAAAAATAGGTTTGAGTTGAGGACAAAGAAGCTCTTTATGTTGCTGATGGAGACGCTTGCCTTTATGTTTATATGCCGGAACATATTCCGGTATTTTACCGTCAGGAAGAGTATGCAGAGCAGAAGTCCTGTATACTGGGCAACAACTGTTCCCAAGGCTATTCCGGCGAAGCCCATACCTGTTGCTATTGCAAAGAGGAGGCTTGCCCCCATATTGACAACATTGACTGTAATATCCACAGCCATAGGGCTTACAGTATTCTGCATTCCGATGAAGAACCCTTTGAATACAAAGAGCGAGAGGGTGGCCGGTGCAGCCCATATCCTTATGAAATAGTATTGTCGGGCCAGCTCTTCAACCTCAGGTGAACACTTAATGAAATTGAAGGCAATATCTACATAGATATATTGTATAGCCCAGATTATCAGAGCAAAGAGAAGTGCGGTAAAGATGCCCTGCACAAAGACCCTCATCGCTTCGGAATCATCTCTCCTGCCAAATGCCTGGGCAACCATTCCGCTCACCCCTACACGGAGGAATCCCATATTCCAGTAGAGGAGATCAAAGAGCATTGAGGCAATGGCAATGGCCCCTATGAGGGCAGCCTCACCAAGGCGGCCTGCAATGGCAACATCCACCATACCTACAAGCGGTACAGTGATATTGGCAAAAATGCTCGGTATGGCCAGTTTGAGAACCTCCCTGTTCATCTTCTAACGGTATTTTCCCTCCTCATCAAGCATCCCGAGATATGATTCGTACCGTTCAAATGCAATCTGACCATTCTCTACAGCCTCCTTTACGGCGCATCCCGGTTCGTGGGTATGGGTGCAGGGGGCAAAACGGCAGTTGTCCTCTATCTCAAGCATCTCCGGGAAGTAGGTGCTCAGCTCTTCGGGAGTTACATCAACAAGACCGAATCCCCTGATGCCCGGTGTGTCTATGACAAATCCTCCGGAAGAGATGGGATGCATCTCATAGAATGTCGTTGTATGTTTTCCCTGGAGATGGTAGGCGGAGATCTCACCTATCTTGAGGTTCAGCTTGGGGTCAAGTGCGGAGATTACAGATGATTTGCCCACTCCCGACTGTCCCGAGAAGAGGACAACCTTGCCGTCGCAAAGTTCTCTCAGGAGGGGAATGTTTTCTCCTGTTTCAGCTGATGTCTCAATTACATTGTAGCCTGCAGAGTTATAGATGGCCTTGAAGGCTTCTACTTGTTCTGCATACTCATCACGGCAGAGGTCAATCTTGTTGAGAAGTATGGTTACGGGAACATTGTAGGCCTGACAGGTTACAAGGAAACGGTCTACAAACTGCAGCTTTACCTCAGGGAAGGCAACTGTCACAACCAGAAATGCCATATTTATATTTGCGGCTATGATATGGGACTGCCGGCTCAGGTTCGTTGACTTGCGTATGATGCAGTTCCTCCGTTCCAGAATTGATTTGATGGAGCAGAGTCCATCCTGGCCTCCCTCCTCATATTCAACCAGATCCCCTACTGCAACGGGATTTGTGGAGTTGAAACCCTTGAGCCTCAAT
Source organism: Candidatus Egerieisoma sp. (assembly GCA_045594125.1). Classification (GTDB taxonomy): domain Bacteria; phylum Bacteroidota; class Bacteroidia; order Bacteroidales; family UBA932; genus Egerieousia. The sequence continues at coordinate 14,318 of JAZNXX010000026.1, read as the reverse complement.
CTGCCCTTGATTACTGCCGGGAAAAGATTCCATTCAGGCAGTTTGGAGAGCATATAGTGGCTTCCTGTATGTTTGACTACGGTTGCTATATTTGTTTTGCACTTTTCCATAGCTGCGAAGATACGAATTTGTATAAAAACCATTACCTTTGTAAGATAAATATTAGCAAATTATTTAAATGTATACCCTTACAGAGCTTCAGAATATAGTAGCCAGAAGTCTGGCTTCCATCAATTTCAAACTTGAACCGGAGGAGTTGTATGCACCTCTCGAATATATGGTCTCCATCGGAGGAAAGAGATTGCGTCCGCTTACCTGTCTGCTTACCTACTCCCTCTTCTCCGACAAGATGGAGAAATCGGTTCTTGACCCTGCAATGGCATTGGAGATTTTTCACAGTTTTACCCTTATCCACGACGATATTATGGATAATGCATCCATCCGCAGGGGGCAACCTACAGTATATAAGAAGTGGAACAGCAATATTGCAATCCTTTCGGGTGACGTTATGTCGATAAAGTCTTACGAACTGCTCTCTTCAGCTCCGCAGGAGCATCTTCCGCAGGTGTTGTCGCTCTTTACCAGAACAGCGGCGCAAGTGTGTGAAGGCCAGCAGTATGATATGAATTTTGAGCATATGCCATTCATTACAATGGAGGATTATCTCTCTATGATAGGATTGAAGACAGCTGTTCTGATAGCCTGTTCGGCAAAGATGGGCGCGGTAATAGCAGGAGCCGACAGGAAGACCTGCGATGCGTTATACGATTTCGCCTATACATTGGGAATAGCATTCCAGATCCAGGATGACTATCTTGACACATTCGGACAGAGCAGCATATTTGGAAAGAGCATAGGCGGCGACATTGTAAACAATAAGAAGAGCTGGCTTTTGGTGGAAACATTCAAGAGAAGCAATGGCGCTTCAAGGGATGAATTGAATTATTTACTATCTTTGGAGAGTGATAGGGCCCAGGAGAAGATAGATGGAATGCAACAGCTTTATATCAAACTTGGTGTAAAGGAGGCTGCAGAGAGATGTGTGGAGGAGTATAGGGGCAAGGCTTTGGAGATTCTCAACACCATCGGCCTAACAGATGAGCAGAAGGCTCTCCTTACAGAGTATTCGAACAACCTTATAAAAAGAAATAAATAAAAACAGATAATCATGAAATTCAGCGAATTAAGCAATCAGATTTTTGACAAATGCATTAATGACTACCATTTGACAGACAATGTTGATGCCCCTATAAACAACCCGTACGAAGTGAGGTCAATAGAGTTCTATCTCTATTTGAAGAATTGGATCGATACAGTGCAATGGCACTTGGAGGATATTATCAGAAATCCTCAGATTGAGCCTGTGGAGGCACTCAAAATCAAGAGAAGGATTGACAAGTCAAATCAGGACAGGACAGATTTGGTTGAGCTTATCGACAGCTATATGCTCGACAAATACAAAGATGTTGCAGTCAAAGAGAGTGCGGTAATCAATACCGAGAGTCCGGCTTGGGCTATTGACAGACTCTCCATTCTTGCCCTCAAGATCTACCATATGCATATTGAGGCAACAAGGGAGGATGCGGCAGAGGATCATAAGGCTGAGTGTACCAAGAAACTGAATGTGCTTCTTGAGCAGAGAAAGGATCTTTCATCGGCTATCGACCAGCTTTTGGCAGATATTGAGTCGGGTGACAAGTATATGAAGGTCTACAAACAGATGAAGATGTACAACGATCCGGCCCTTAATCCTGTATTGTACGCGAAACAACAGTAAGAGGAGAATGAAAAAGAGAGGCAGACATATTCTTGTAACAAGATTGTCGGCATTGGGTGACATTGCCATATCGGCCCCTTTATTGAAGGAGTATGCGCAGGCTAATCCCAAAGTGGAGTTCTCGGTACTCTCGCAACCATTTACTTCTCCACTCTTTGACGGGGTGGAGAATCTCCATTTTATCCCTTTCGATCTTCCCAAGGATAAGAGAGGCTTCTGGGATGTGGTAAAATTTGTCCGCAAGAGGCTCTCCGGATCGGGTATAACAGATGTTGCAGATATACACGATGTAATACGCACTAAGATAATCCGGTCGGTACTCTGGTTCTATGGTGTGCCGTCTGCTGTCATCGACAAGGGAAGGGGAGAAAAGAGAGCCCTTGTAAGGGGAACCGGCAAGAGGCTGGTGCAGCTGAAATCGAGTATGCGCAGATATGAGGAGGTTCTGGTTGGACTGGGGCTCGAGGATATGCGGTTTGCCCTCAATCAGGTAACGGCAAAAGAGGGAAGCGAACTGCTCTACAGGAGAATCGGTATTGCCCCCTTTGCCCAGCATAAGGGCAAATGTTGGCCATTTGAATATGTTGAGGAGAGCATAAAGAGACTGAGCTCCGATCCGAACAACCGTATTTTCCTCTTTGGCGGAGGAAAGAAGGAGGTGGAGATACTCGATGGCCTGGCTAAAAAATATCCCAATACGGAGTCTGTTGCAGGAAAATATACTTTGGTTGACGAGCTTGAATTTATGAAAGGGCTTGATGTTATGGTCAGTATGGACTCTGCAAATATGCATCTGGCATCACTTGTCAGAACCCCTGTAATCTCCATTTGGGGAGCAACCCATCCCTATGCGGGATTTTATGGATGGTGTCAGGATCCCGGAAATGCCCTGCAGCTTGAGATGGAGTGCCGTCCCTGTTCGATATTCGGCAATAAAGAGTGCAAACGGGGGGATTATGCCTGTCTATATGAGATAAAACCGGAAAAATTGATTGATAAAATAGTGGAGGTTACAGCAGGTAACCGTCAATAAAGAGATTATGCAAGAGAAGAGGAAGATTGAGATTATGGCGCCTGCCGGCAACTTTGAGTGTCTGATGGCTGCGATTCAGGGTGGAGCCAACTCCATCTATTTTGGTGTGGGCAACCTTAATATGCGTTCACATTCGGCAAACAACTTCAATCCGTCGGATATAGAGAAGATTGTGTCGATATGTAATGAGCACGGTGTACGCTCGTATCTCACCCTCAATATTGTTCTCTACAATGAAGATATAGAGCCGATGAAGGAGGCTCTGCAGGCAGCCAAGAGGGCTGGAGTTACAGCAGTTATCGCCTCCGATATGGCGGCAATAACATATGCACGCTCGATTGGTGTGGAGGTGCATATCTCCACCCAGCTGAATGTATCCAATTATGAGGCGGTGAAGTTCTATGCCCAATTTGCCGATGTGGTGGTATTGGCGAGGGAGCTCTCTATGCCTCAGGTAAAGGAGATCAGCCGCATTATTGAGAGCGAGGATATAAGGGGACCCCGCGGAGAGAGGGTGGAGATTGAGATGTTCTGCCACGGAGCGCTCTGTATGGCAGTTTCAGGCAAGTGTTATCTGAGCCTACACCATTACAATGCCTCGGCAAACAGAGGTTCCTGCTTCCAGTTGTGCCGCAGGGGATATGAGGTGAAGGATCTTGAGACCGGCGACAGGCTGGAGATAGACAATAAATATATAATGTCTCCGAAAGATTTGTGTACCATAGAGTTTATGGATAAGATGATTGATGCCGGAGTCTCTGTGTTCAAGATTGAGGGAAGGGCAAGAAGTGCAGAGTATGTCCGCAAGGTTGTGGAGGCCTACCGTAAGGCTGCAGATGCTGTAATGGAGGGACGTTTCTCGCAGGAACTTGCCGCAGAGTTGAAGGTTGGCCTGGAGCAGGTCTTCAACCGGGGTTTCTGGGATGGCTATTATCAGGGTGCACGGCTTGGAGAGTGGAGTACCGTCTACGGAAATAAGGCTACACGCAAGAAGATATATGTGGGAAAGGTGACCAACTACTTCTCAAATATCGGCGTTGCAGAGTTCCTTGTGGAGACAGGAGAACTCAAGGTTGGCAACAATATTTTGATAATAGGCCCTTCGACCGGAGTGGTGGAGATGGTTATTCCTGAAATAAGGGTAGATCTCAAGCCTGCAGAATCGGCAGGGAAGGGAGTCTACTGCTCAATACCTGTCGGCGAAAAGCTGAGACGGTCAGATAAAGTATATTTGTTTGAAGAAGAGTAGCAAAGATTCCTTTTTTTTCGTACCTTTAACTTTTGTAATACAGATAAAACAAGTTTCAGGTATGAAAAGGTCGATACTGCTTCTATTGCTTATTTTACCGCTCATTTCGATGGCGGAAACAATCCGTTTTGCATATAATCCATCATTGTCACCGGATGGAAAACAGCTCTATTTTGCCTATGACGGCGATATCTTTACGGTACCGTCAACCGGAGGTCTTGCAATGAGACTGGTCTCATTGGGTGGGGTTGAGTCTATGCCCAAGGTCTCTCCTGATGGCAAATATGTTGCATTCGCTTCAAATATCCAGGGTAATAATGACCTCTATGTTGTTCCGGTTGATGGCGGAGAGGTGAGAAGATTGACCTGGCACGAAGGAAATGATCTTCCGTCGGGCTGGAGCAGTGATTCAAAGTATATCTATTTTGAGAGCAACAGGGCAAACAACAAAACAACCTACAAGGTCTCTCTAAATGGAGGGACACCTGAGAGGATCTTTGGAAACTATTTCAATACAATTGTGAATGTTGCGGAGAATCCTGTTACAGGAGAGCTCTATTTCAATGAGTCGGGTGAGAGTATCAGTTTTCCTACCCGCAAAAGATATGTGGGCGACCACAACTCAAATATCAAGAGCTGGAATGGAGCCAAAAAGAGCTATAAGGAGCTGACAAGCTATGAAGGCAAGGATACCTGGCCTATGGTTGACAAGAATGGCAATCTATATTATGTGTCCGACAGATTCAATCAGGAGTCCAATATTGTCAAGTATCAGCCAGATGGTGAGGATGTGGCAGTTACCTCATTCAGCCAGTCCTTGCAGTACCCGTCAATAAGCCACGACGGCTCTGCGATGGCCTTTATTCTGGAGTACCGGATCAACCTGCTCGATTTGGGAAGCGGCAAGGTAACTGTTCCGCAGATAAGGATAGCTGACAATAATGTTGAGGTAGAGAGAAATTTTGAAAATCAGATACCTACAGCAGTGGCTGTCTCTCCGGACGGAAAGAAGTTTGCTTTTGCCATAAGGGGACTCCTCTATGTGGGTGATGCCAAAGGTAAATATCAGCAGCAGCTGGTTACCCCATCAAATGAGAGGGTTGCAGAGATTGTATGGGGTGCGGACAACAATACTCTCTACTACACGAGGACAAACAGAGGCTATCTTGGCCTCTATACAATAAAGGCTGACGGATCTGAGCCTGAGAAGAGCCTCTATAATGCTGCCTGCAATATAAAGAACCTTACCCCTTCGCACAAGAGGGAGAAGGTTGCATTTGTATGCGGGAACCATCAGGTTATGGCTCTCAATTGTGCAGACGGTTCTATTCAGAAAATTGCAGATGCCCAGTTCTGGTCGTATGGAAACTACAGCCTGAATTTCTCTTCAGATGACAGCTATCTTGCATTTGAGGCGGTAAACCTCTTTGAGGGGGATATCTACATCTACTCTTTCAAGGAGAAGAAGCTAGTGAACCTCACCTCATCGGCCTGCAGTGAGGGCAACCCTTGTTTCTCCCCTGATGGAAAATATCTCTTTATGGTTGCCGATTTCTATGGTACAACATATCCTCGTGGCGGTGGTGATCCTCAGGTCTATAAGCTTCCTCTTCAAAAATATAATGTAAAACCGTTCAAATCTGATATTTATGACAAACTGTTCGAGGCAGAGGAGAAGGATGAGGAGAGTAAGGATGCAGAAAAGTCCCAAACTAAGTTAAACGGCAAGAGCGAGAAGGCCGCTAAGAAAGAGGAGGGAATGGAGATAGATTTCAATGATATAATGAGGAGAAATATTCCGATGGATATCTCTGCAAGAGGAATCTATACATTTGAGAACAAAGGCAAATCGTGGTTGCTCTACAATTCCAAAGGAAAGATCTACAGTCTGGAGCTGTCGGATCCTGAAGCCAAAGCTAACGAGATAAAGGGGCTGTCGAGAGGTTACTTCATCTCGTCGGATAAGGAACTCTTCTTTGTTGCAGGGGCAGATATACATAAGGTCGACCTTAATCTTGGCAAGAGTACAAAGGTGACTGTAAAGAGAGGTGTGGAGAAGCAGCTCAAGGATGAGTTTGAGCAGATGTTCCACGAAGCTTGGGGTTTGCTGGACCAGAATTTCTATGATGTCAATTTCCACGGTGTGGATTGGGCGGCAAAGAGAGAGTATTATGCCTCTTTCCTTCCTTATGTGAGAAACAGGGCAAATCTTTCAACGCTGATGACAGATATGTTGGGCGAACTCAACTCTTCTCATTTGGGATTCCGTACAAACGGCAAGGAGGCAACTCCTCCCCAGACCTCCACAAATACTCTTGAAACTGGAATTATATGGAACAACAGTGCTCCATATATTGTGGAGAGTATTCTTGTAGATTCTCCGGCATCAAATATAGAGACAGGTATCAGGAGAGGTGATGAGCTTGTTGCAGTGAATGGTGTCAGGGTCTCAAAATCAAAGAACAGGGAGTCATACTTCGCATCATCCTTGGAGGAGCCGGAACTTAAGCTTACATTCTCAAGAAAAGGCAAGGAGTTTGATGTTAAACTCCATACTGTCTCATATTTCCAGATGAAGGAGTGGCTCTACAATGAGTGGGAAGATGTAAACAGGGCTCTTGTCGAGAAGATGGGAAAAGGGAAGATTGCCTATACCCATATGAGGGATATGGGAGATGGTGAACTCAAGAGATTCCTTAAGGATATGCATACCAGAATGGTGGGCAAGGAGGCCCTTATTCTCGATTTGAGATATAACAATGGCGGTAATGTACATAAGGAGGTGCTCGATTTCTTGGCACAGAAGGCTCATTTCAATTGGGCATACCGTGATTTCAAATCAAATTCACATCCAAATGTGACACCTGGAGATCTTTCTGTTATTGTTCTTGTAAACGAGAGGAGCTTGAGCGATGCTGAGGTAACTTCAAACGGCATACAGACTTTGGGCCTTGCCACAATTGTGGGAACAGAGACCTACCGCTGGATTATATTTACCTCAGGAGCCCGTCTGCTCGACGGCTCATTCCTCCGACTTCCTGCCTGGGGCTGTTACTCTCTTGATGGAAAGGATCTTGAGTCGACAGGTGTGAAACCTGACATCTATGTAAAAAATACATTCAAGGACAGATTGGAGGGTAAGGATCCACAATTGGAGAGGGCCATCAGAGAGGCTCTGGACCAGATTGGAAACAGGTAACCGTCAAAACTTCACTAAACTGTAAAAACTTCTAAACATCAATAGAATATGAAGAGGGATTTAAAATATCTGCAGCTTTTGGCAAAGAGTTTTCCAACCATTCAGGCTGCCAGTACGGAGATTATCAACCTTGAGGCAATATTGAATCTGCCAAAGGGAACTGAGCACTTTGTTACAGACCTTCACGGTGAGTATGAGGCATTCCAACACGTTTTGAGAAATGCTTCAGGAACAGTAAAGCGTAAAGTTGAGGAGATCTTCGGCCATACAATGAGAGATTCAGAGAAGAGGGATCTCTGTACCCTTATCTACTATCCTGAGGGCAAACTCAAGATTGTAAAACAGAGGGAGACCGATCTCGACGAGTGGTATAAAGTTGAGCTGATGCGGCTTGTAAGGGTCTGTTCAAATGTCTCTTCCAAATATACCCGTTCAAAGGTGAGAAAGGCTCTGCCAAAGGAGTATGCATATATTATAGAGGAGCTCCTTCACGAATTAAAAGGGGAGGAGGCCAATAAACACAACTATATAATGGCTATTGTGGAGACCATTGTCTCAACAGGAAGTGCCGACCACTTTATTATAGCAATCTGTAACCTTATCCAGCGTCTGACAATAGATTCTCTGCATATTATAGGTGATATATATGATAGAGGTCCGGGTGCCCATATAATAATGGATACTCTCTGCAATTATCACGATTTTGATATCCAATGGGGAAACCACGATCTTGTCTGGATGGGAGCAGCGGCCGGCAGCCCGGCCTGTGTTGCCAATGTGTTGAGGATGTGTTTCAGGTATGCAAACTTTGCAACACTTGAGGAGGGATACGGAATAAATCTTCTTCCTCTGGCAACCTATGTTATGGATGCCTACAAAGATGATCCGTGTACAATCTTTTATCCTAAAAACTCAGATGAGGGGCTTGTTGATCTAAAACAGCTGAATCTGTGTGCCAAGATGCACAAGGCTATAACCGTTATGCAGTTCAAGCTGGAGCACCAGATTATCCAGCGTCGCAAGGAGTTTGGAATGGATGACAGGGATCTGCTTCATAAGATTGATTTTGAAAAGGGTACGGTTTCTATTGATGGCAAGGATTATGAGCTGCGCGACAAACTCTATCCTACTATAGATCCGAGTGATCCTTACAGACTTACTCCGGAGGAGGCCGACATTATGGAGCAGTTGACCAGAAGTTTCACATCAAGTGCCCGTCTGGCCCGTCATATGGATTGCATCTACAGCCACGGAGCGCTATATCTTGTCAGGAACAACAACCTGCTTTACCACGGTTCGGTTCCACTTAATGAGGATGGTACATTCAAATCATTGACAATTAATGGAAAGGCCTATGCCGGTAAGGAACTCTTTGATAGAGTTGACCAGCTTGTCAGAAATGCATATTACAGTGAACTTAACTCGGCCAGCAAACTCTATGGCCAGGACTTTATCTGGTATTTGTGGTGCGGACCTGTCTCTCCTCCTTTCGACAAGAACAGGATGGCAACCTTTGAGAGGTATCTGCTTACCGACAAGGAGGTACAGAGAGAGGAGAAGGGAAGCTACTTTGTTCTTAAAAACAGGAAAGAGATCTGTGAAATGATTTTGAGGGAGTTTGGCATTGAGGATACAGAGCACGCGCATATCATCAACGGACATATTCCTGTCAAGACCATCAAGGGTGAAAATCCGATAAAGGCTGAGGGAAAGTTGCTTGTAATTGACGGCGGTTATTCAAAGGCTTACCAGAAAGAGACAGGAATTGGCGGATATACGCTCGTATATAATTCATTCGGTTTGAAGCTTGTGCAGCACGAACCTTTTGAGTCGAGACAGAAGGCTATTGAGCAGGGAATTGATATCATCTCTGAGACCAAGGTTGTGGAGTCGCTCGAAAAGCGTATCCTTGTGAGGGATACAGACAACGGAAAGAGACTTCGTGAGCAGATTGAGGATCTCAAGGAACTTCTTGTTGCCTACAGGAAGGGTGTAATTCGTTAAACCTTTGTGTGATAAGAGCGGCGCTGCATCCTGGTTGCGATTGCAGTGCCGTTTTTTTTATTTCTGCAAAATATTGAGTATTTTTGCGCGGAAAATAAAACAGATTTATGGATTGGTTAAGTAGTCTTTTTTTCGGTAACACAGTTGCCCACTCGATATTGATTTTTTCACTGGTTGTTACAATAGGAGTGCTTTTGGGCCGCATAAAGTTGGGAGGCGTATCTTTGGGAGTAACCTGGGTTCTCTTTGTTGGTATTCTCTTCGGACACTTCAAGATGGGTGTCGACAATACAGTTATACAGTTCATAAAGGAGTTCGGACTGATTCTCTTTGTCTACTCTGTCGGATTGCAGGTCGGCCCCGGTTTCTTCTCTTCTTTCAAAAAGGGAGGAGTATCACTCAATGTGCTTGCAACCATAATTGTCTTTTTTAGCTGTGCCCTTTCATACCTGATTCACCTCTTTACCGGTACCGATATGGTAACAATGGTTGGAGTACTCTTTGGCGCCGTAACAAATACTCCTGGATTGGGTGCAGCCCAGCAGACATTCTCAGATGTGATGGGATATGCAGAGCCGTCGATAGCAATGGGTTATGCAGTTGCATATCCTCTTGGAGTTGTGGGCATAACACTGTCAATTGTATTCATAAAGTTCCTCTTTGGAATGAAGATAGAGCAGGAGAATGCCTCTGCAAAAGCGGAGGAGGCAGACAATGCAAAGGCTGCAGCCAAATTGTCACTGTTGGTAAAGAACGAAGCTCTCTTTGGAAAGACCATAGAGCAGATGCACCAGCTGCTTGACAAGGATTTTGTCGTGAGCCGTTTGTGCAGGGAGAGCGGAAAGATAGAGATTCCTACCGGAGAGACTGTTGTGGGTGCTCTTGACAAACTGTTGATAATTACAGATGAACAGAACAGTGATGTGATAGAGGCATTTGTGGGTGAGAAACTGGAGATGGATTCCCAGACCTGGCACGAGCTTGACGATCAGCTTGTGAGCCGCAAGATTGTGGTTACAAAAGAGAGGGTAAATGGAAAGACTCTGGAGCAACTGCGTATCAGATCTGTCTTTGGCGTAAATGTTACAAGGGTAACCAGAGCCGGAGTGGATCTTGTTGCCGCTGGAGATCTTGAATTGCAGTTTGGTGACAGGGTAAAGGTTGTGGGCTCTATGGAGAAGATAAATAGCCTTGCCGATTTCTTGGGTAACTCTACAAAGGATTTGAGACACCCGAACCTTATAGGTATCTTTTTGGGTATAGCTGTGGGAGTGATTTTTGGCTCAATACCTTTTGCAATACCCGGAATGCCACAGGCTGTAAAACTTGGTCTTGCGGGAGGTCCGCTGATTGTTGCAATTCTGATAAGCAGCTTCGGCTACAAGTTCAAGGTGGTGAGCTATACAACCCAGAGTGCCAATATGATGTTGCGTGAGATGGGTATCTCCCTCTTCCTTGCGGCAGTAGGTTTGAGTGCAGGTGAGGGTTTTGTCGATACCATTGTAAATGGCGGCGGATATCTTTGGGTAATTTACGGTGTAATCATTACAGTGGTTCCTCTCATATTGGGTGCCGCCATTGGCAGATTCGGATATAAGTTAAACTACTACACACTTATGGGCGTGATGGCAGGAAGCTGTACAAACCCTTCGGCATTGGCATACTCGAATTCGGTATCACCAAATAACCGTCAGGCAATCTCCTATGCAACGGTATATCCTTTGTCGATGTTCCTTAGAGTGCTTACAGCACAGATAATGATGCTTATAGCAATAGGTTAGGATGGAGCAATAAAAAAGGTTGCGGAGACTAAAACAGTTCCGCAACCATACATCTTGCCGATCCCCCTCCGTTTGCCTCAATTATGTGAAGGTCGGGGACTACTATTGTGGCATATTTTTCCAACATAAAGAGCTGTCGGTTGTCAAGGGATTTGTATGCACTTTCCGACATCACAATAACCGGAGATGGCTTGCCATCTGAATCCTTGCCTTTCAGTTCCAGCATATTGCCTGCAAATGATTCCATCTGCTCAAGTGATATCTCAATAATCTCCTTATCGCTGTTCTCAAGCTCCTCAATCAGCATCATCCTCTCTTCAATGTCATTTATGGCATCAAGACAGACTACCGCATATCTGGTTCCGATTGACATCATCACATTGGTGTGGTAGATTGGAGCTCCCGAACCGTCGGTAGCTGAAAAGAGGAAATAGTCATATCCCAACCGTCCAGACCACTCATCAAGCACCTCCTCGCTTGTCCTCTCCGAGAGGCAGGCGTATGCAATCCTGTTCTCCCTGTCGAGGATAAGGCTGCCTGTACCCTCCAGAAAGAGATTCTTCTCTTCGTATCCGGTGAGGTCAATGATCTTCACATTATTACCATAATGCTCCCTGATGAGCCGGTATGCATCTTTTCCCCTCTCAAACCTTCTGTTTTTCGCATACATCGGATAGAGTACAATGAATGTGCAACCGCTCTCCAGCTCTTGTGGTGTGAGTATCTCCTCCAGCTCTTTACCGCTATGGGCCGAGAACCAGTTGTTGGGAAAAATGGAATCGGGAGTGTGTGGCTCTTCACTATCTTCCGCTACAATCACATTGACTCCTGCGCTTCTCAACTGGCCGACAAAATTGTCAAACTCCTCCAGAGCATAGCGCTGTGCCGACTCCGAATAGCCGACTTGTTGGAAAGCGTTGTTGGTGGCGGTCTCTTCGTTATAGGTAAACCTGGCAGGCCTTACCATAACTACGGTATCTGTTGTCTGCTGCATATTACTCCAAAGATGTTATGGATCTCTTGATAATCTCAATGGCCTCACGCAACTGCTCCTCAGTAATTACCAAAGGAGGGGCAAAGCGGATGATATGTTTATGGGTAGGTTTTGCAAGGAGTCCATTCTCTGCCATCTTCAAACAGACATCCCAGGCCTCTTTGCCGTTATAGGGTTTGATGACTATTGCATTCAGCAGACCTTTTCCGCGTATCAGCTCAATAAAAGGAGATTTGAGTTTGGACATCTCCTCCCTGAAAATCTTTCCAAGTCTCTCGGCATTCTCGGTAAGTTTCTCCTCTTTTACCACAGAGAGTGCAGCTACAGCCACCTTTGCAGCAAGAGGAAATCCTCCATAAGTGGAGCCGTGCTCGCCAGGTTTTATTGTAAGCATAATCCTGTCATCTGCAAGGCAGGCAGATACCGGAAGCACTCCTCCAGAGATGGCCTTTCCGAGAATTACAATGTCAGGTCTGATTCCTTCGTGGTCGCAACAGAGCATCTTGCCTGTTCTGGCTATGCCTGTCTGCACCTCATCGGCAACAAAGAGTACATTGTGCTTTTTGCAGAGGTCATAGCAGCTCTTGAGATATCCGTCGTCCGGGACATATACACCGGCTTCTCCCTGAATAGGTTCAACAATGAATGCTGCAGTCTGGTCTCCGCACTGCTCAAGTACTGCTTCAAGCGTTTTGGCATCATTGTAAGGAATCTTGACGAATCCCGGGGTAAAAGGACCATATTGTGAATAGGAGTCAGGGTCGCAGCTCATCGAAACAATGGAGATGGTACGTCCGTGGAAGTTGCCGTTACAGCATATTATTATTGCCTGGTCTTCAGGAATTCCCTTCTCCACATATCCCCATCTTCGTGCAAGTTTCAAAGCTGTCTCAACAGCCTCTGCTCCGGAGTTCATAGGCAATAGCTTGTCATATCCGAAATAGTTTGACACAAACTCTTCGTATGGTCCGAGACAGTCGTTATAGAAGGCTCTGGATGTGAGACAAAGAGTATTTGCCTGATCGCATAGTGCCTTTATTATCTTTGGGTGACAATGTCCCTGGTTAACGGCAGAGTAGGCCGACAGAAAATCAAAATATCTTTTGCCGTCGACATCCCATACAAATGCTCCCTCTCCTCTTGAGAGAACAACGGGAAGCGGGTGGTAGTTGTGGGCGCCATACTTCTCCTCCTGGTCGATAAACTTTTGGGCGTTGGCGGATACGAATTTATCAAGATTTTCCATAATGCAATGTTTTATAGTTAAATATGCAGTCAATTATCTGACTTCTCCAAAGTTATTAAAAAAAGGCAATTCATCAACTTTTGGCAAATCAATCTTCTCCTGGCCTTATGGCAGGGCCCAGGCAGGGTCTAGTAGACCTCTACCTTAGCTGCTGCTGCCTTACATTTGTCTCTAAGTGCATCAAGATCACTGCCAACTGGTGCGTATGAAACAACAACTCCCATACGGCGGTTTACTCTTGTGTATGGTTTGCCGAATATTCTCAAATATGTATTGCTCTCTTTGCAGACCTCCTCTTCGCCTCTATATCTCGGCGGCTCCTGGCTTGCTATTGGTGAGAGAATTACAGCGCTTGCACCAATACGCTCGAGTGTAATCTCAGGAATTGGCAATCCCAATACCGCACGGCAGTGGAGCTCAAACTCGGAGAGATTCTGTGTTCCGGCAAGTGTAACCATTCCTGTGTCGTGAGGACGAGGGGAGAGTTCTGAGAAATAGACGCCGTTTTCGTTGCTCAAGAAGAATTCCACACCCCAGATACCTGCACCCGTCAAGGCTTCGGTTACCTTGGCAGCCATTTCTTGGGCTTGCTTCAAATGGTCAGGAGCAACCGGTGCCGGTTGGAAGCTTTCACGGTAGTCACCACCCTTTTGTACATGACCGATAGGTGCACAGAACAAAGTAGGACCATTCTGTTGAGTCACGGTAAGCAAAGTGATTTCGCTATCGAACTTGATGAATTCTTCGATGATGAGTTCCTTGATGTCACCACGGCTACCTTCGCAACCATACTTCCATGCCTGTTCCAATTCGTCGGCACTCTTCACCAATGACTGGCCCTTACCCGATGAAGACATCAACGGCTTTACCACACATGGGAAACCGATTTCATTGGCAGCTTCCTTCAATTCTTCCAAAGACTTGGCATAGAAATATTTGGCAGTCTTCAACCCCAGTTCCTTAGCGGCAAGATCACGGATAGCCTTACGGTTCATGGTGTAGTTTACAGCCTTGGCACTTGGCACTACTTGAATA
>JAZNXX010000025.1:0-68232 GCA_045594125.1 Candidatus Egerieisoma sp. | reverse complement strand
CCGAACAGAGAAGTTAAGCCCATTAGTGCCGATGATACTGCTATACCAAGTGGGAAAGTAGGTAGCCGCCAACTTTGTGAGACCTTCAGGAGCAATCTTGAAGGTCTTTTTTTTGTATATGGGTCATTTGTGGTAGTAATTTGAAATTTAGGTGGGCACTAAAATTGGCTCATTTGCAAGAGGGTTGGGACCGCCAATGTGCCCTGCAACGCTCTGTAGGGACGATTTGAATTCCCAACCCGGTAAAATTTTAGCGGGGTGGGCACCGAAATCGCGGCTGTAGCGCATCTGGGGTGCCCAACCACTTTGCGCCAAGTCTTGAATTGTCGAGGAAGATCTATTTTTCCGATTTACTCCTCGTTCCTCATCTTTGTTGGGTGAGGGCTTGCCAGGATATAGATTTTCTCTTTTCTGCTGTCCTCTTTTTTCTTCCATTTTTGCCTCACTTCATTATTCAGAACAGTTTTTTCATTAACTTTGTTTTCTCACTGGGATGAGGTTAACCTGGATATGGTTAACCTTGATCAAGTCAGTTGATTAATATATAAAATTCAGATATTATGTTTGCTAAGGATATTTATGTTGGCCGTAGGGCCAGATTGATTGAAAAGATTGGTAATGGAGTTATACTGCTGTTGGGCAACAGTGAGGCATCGTGCAATTATCCCTCTAATACCTATAAATTCAGACAGGACAGTTCTTTTCTCTACTTTTTCGGCCTGAATGAGCCAGATATGGCTGCTTTGCTTGATGTTGAGAGTGGTGAGCAGATCCTCTTCGGAAATGATGTGGATATTGATGACATTATCTGGATGGGGCCCCAGGAGTCTGTAAAGGAGAAGGCGTTCTCTGTTGGTATTGAGACGAGCGAACCTATGGCAGCTCTGCAGGGCTATATTGATAAGATTGTCAGAGCAGGCAGAAAGGTCCATTTCCTTCCTCCTTACAGAAACCACAATAAGATTCTTTTGAATTCTCTTTTGCAGATTCCAATTGCAAACTTGAAGGCTGAGGCTTCGGTTGAACTTATAAAGGCTGTTGTTGATTTGCGAATTATTAAGGATAGTTATGAGTTGGAGGAGATTGAGAAGGCCTGCAATATAGGTTATGCAATGCATCTTACTGCAATGAAGATGGCAAAGCTTGGAATGGTTGAGCAGCAGTTGTACGGTATAATGGAGGGTATAGCATATTCAGAGGGTGCAATGACCTCTTTCCCTACAATTTTGTCACAGAATGGTGAAACGCTGCATAATCACAAACATCATCAGATTCTCACTGATGGAAGGATGGTTGTTATCGATAGTGGAGCAGAGACAAATATGAACTACTGTTCAGACTTTACAAGAACATTCCCGAGCAGCGGTAAATTTACCCAACAGCAGAAAGAGATATACCAGATAGTTTCTGCGGCAAATAATCTTGCAATAGAGCTTGCACATCCAGGAATAACTTATAAAGAGGTTCATCTGGCAGCCTGCCGTCTTATAGCTCAGGGGTTGAAGAATCTTGGCCTTATGAAGGGTGATGTGGATGAAGCTGTAGCTTCGGGCGCTCACGCGCTCTTTATGCCACACGGACTTGGCCATAATATGGGTCTTGATGTCCACGATATGGAGGATCTTGGCGAAAACTATGTGGGATATGATGATACAATCCAGCGCTCAACACAATTTGGCCTTGCGTCATTGAGAATGGCCCGTATGTTGCAACCGGGGCACGTGCTCACAGTTGAGCCAGGAATCTATTTCATCCCTGCACTTATCGACAAGTGGAAAGCCGAGGGTATCAATAAGGAGTTTGTCAACTTTGATGCGCTTGACAGTTACCGTACATTTGGCGGTATCAGACTTGAGGATGATATAGTTATTACCGAAGACGGCTGCAGGTTGCTTGGGGCAAACAGACTCCCTATCACAGTGGAAGATGTAGAACGTGAGATGGCAGAATAATCGGTTATTCATTTAAAGATGATTTCAGAGAAATTCAAGGGGTATTTGTGTGGAACAGTTTCTTCTGCTTCTTACGGACTTATACCTCTCTTTGCAATACCTTTGATGAGGAGAGGTATGGATATAGATTCCATCCTCTCCTACAGGTTTATGACAGCATCTGTGGTTATGGCCATTATGCTGCTTGTTAGAGGCGTATCACTAAAGGTAACTGCAAAAGAACTGGCTGTTTTGGCTCTGTTGGGCATTATGTTTTCCGGTTCGTCGCAGTTTCTCTTTTTGGGATACAACTACCTTTCAGTTGGAGTAGCATCTACAATTCTCTACATCTATCCTGCATTTGTAGCCCTGATACTCTATCTCTTCTTTAAGGAGAAGATTCCTTGGATTACGCAGTTGTCGATACTTTTAGCCTTTTTGGGCGTCGCCCTGCTCTACCTCGGAGATGGTGTGACAGGAACATTGAATCTCTTTGGCATTGTATTGATCCTTTTGTCGGCGCTCAGCTATGGACTCTATCTCATTGGTGTGAACAAGTCCCTGGTAAAGGATATGAATGGAACAAAGCTCACGCTATATGCAATGATGTTCAGCGCTGTTGTCTTTACATCCAAAGCTTTCATTACAGATGGGGGACTGCAGCCCTTTCCTGATCTCGTCAGTATAGTGGAACTGTTATGTCTGGCAGTTGTTCCGACAGCAGTTTCGGGAATAACAATGGTCTATTCTGTGCAGTATGTTGGTTCGACAGCAACTGCAATATTGGGTGCGATGGAGCCGGTAACTGCATTGCTTGTTGGAATATTTGCCTTTTCAGAGAGATTTACCATTAATCTGGCTGTAGGAATAGTTCTGATAATAGTTGCGGTCACTCTGATTGTTCTGGCCGACAAGATTGGCAAAAAAGGTACAAATGGAGATGTAACTGTTTAAGGCAGGTCTCTGCAAGGAGCGTAAATTTGATGGAAAAATCCCCAAAGGTGTAAATTTTACTCTACAACTTTGGGGATTATGCATTATCAAATCAGATTGGTTAGGCCGCTTTCTCTACAATTTTTACAACATTATCCAATTTTGCCTTCTCTGCGATATTACTGATGTTAATCGTCGATATCACGGAGGATAAAGTTTTTGTCGAATTCAAGTTTCAGACCGTTGTGAAGAGTAACGTCGTACTCATCGGTCTTGTCGATTTCTACCTCAACGATCTCAAATCCTGCGTAGTTAGCCTTTACAAACTCCTTTATCTGATTAGGAACAAGCACTTGTGGTACGGCTCTCTTCCCACAGTCAACATCTCTCCACGCTCCCTCCTTGTTGAACTCAATCTTGGTGCCGTCTGACAATCTGACTTCGTAGCTTTTTCCAAGTCCCTCTGTCTCCATCTTTACAAGAACTGCCTTGCTCTCTGAAAAATGTTGTTTCAAGAATTTCTGTGCTGAAGCAGGCAACTGCTCTACAGTAATGATGCGCTCGTTGTCGGCTCTCAACAATAGTGAGGCAAATATGGCTAGTGCCGCTACAATTGTAAAAATATACTTCTTCATACTTATTGAATTAATGGTTACTTATAATATGAATTTAGTGGAGATTCAGGTTCTTGTGATGTCCTATTTTCCTGCAAGAGGGGTAGGGGTAGTGTAGGTTCTTGTTCCAAGATCCTTGTCGATCATATACAATCCCAATTTGCTGTCATCTACCTTCTCGAGAGAATCAATGATATCCAATGCGCTCTCTTCCTCCTCAACCTGCTCGTCGATGAACCATCTCAACATACTCATTGATGCGTAGTCTTTATCCTCAGATGCTATCTCATATAGATTGTGGATAAGTGAGGTAACCTTCTTCTCATGCTCCAATGTCTCCTTGAAAGCCTGGAGAGGAGTCTCCCAAGAGGTCTTTACTGCATCGATAGCAGCCAACTCAACCTTGCAGCCTCTTGAATTGAGATAGTTGATAAAAATCTGGGCGTGATCCTGCTCCTCTTTGAATTGTACTGAAAACCAGTTTGCAATTCCCTTGTGGCCCTTTATGGCTGCATCAACAGACATTGAGAGGTAAAGATATGCAGACCACATCTCTGCATTGATCTGTGCATTAATTGCATCGTGTAATTTTTTGCTTAGCATAGTTTTGTTGTTTTATATGTTTATAAATATTGATTTCTTTTTTACGCTACAAAGATATAAAATATAATTATTATAAACAAATAATATTTAAAATTATTTACGAAATATTGTGACTATTAAACAGCTGTCGGACCGGATTGTTCACTTCAACAGGAGCTAATTTTGCATCTTTTCCCTTAATTCATATTCATCCAGTGCTTCACGCATCAGCTTCCGTCCGATTTCACAAATCTCCTCTCCTTTGAGATAGTCGGCCAACTCTCCGTAGGAGTCAAAAGGCATCCTTACAAGTATGTCAGGCTTGTTGAGCTGGAGTGACAGCTCTGTGACGGTATGGTAGAGGATACTGAATGATCTGTCGAGTATACTATAGTAGGTTTCGCCAAAATCAGCATCATTCTCCTCAGCTGTTTCAAGACTCTCCTTGTAGATCATTATCTCTTTAAGAAGGGCAGCCCCCTTGATTCCAGCCTTTTTCAGACGGCTCATCAGGCTTGGATTGGAGCGGGCGTCACTTACATCTTCAATTATCTCCTTTACCTGGGCTTCTTTCCACTCTTCAAAGGCACCCTGTGCAAGTTTGAGGGCATTCTCCTTTTTGATATTCTCCCTGACCTCATCAATGTCGATGTGGTTTACATCAAAGGCTACAAGAATGTCGCCCTCTTTGCGTACAATCCGGTTGAGCGGAAGACAATTGGTCATAGCTCCGTCGATAAAGCTGGTAGATTTGTGTTTTACAGGACGGAACATTGATGGTATTGAGATTGATGCCCTGATGGCAGGCAGAAGTTTTCCCTCTTCAAAAATGATCTCCTCTCCTGTATAGAGATCCGTTGCTATAGCCTTATAAGGTATATTAAGCTCCTCAATATTTACATCCGGAACAATCTGGCTGATGGCCTCTATGATGCGGTCACCCCTTACAAAATGGTTCTTGCCGAGCGACAGATCCATCAACGAAAACATATTCCATTGGTTAAGGGAGAAGAGCCACTGTTTGAACTCATCAAGTTTGCCGGCAGCATAAATGCCGCCTACGAGTGATCCTATGGATGTGCCGGCGATTGATGTTATTGTATAGCCTCTTTCGAGGAGTTCTTCAATTGCCCCGATATAGGCAAAGCCTCTCGGTCCTCCGCTTGACAATACAAGCGCTACCTCTTTTTTATGATTTTCCATATCTAAATCTCCTCTTCAGGATTCAACTTCTTGATAAAGTGCTCGCAGGCGTGGATATACTCGCCTGTGCATTCCCAAACATATTCATCATCACTGCTGTTCAGAGTGAGGAAGTGGCTCCTTATCTGGTATGCCAGATCAATCTTTCTCTCATCCGAACATTTTAGTGAAGAGAGAGAATAGTATGCATTTTGGAATATATCCAGAGCTTCCCGCTCATTTTTGCTCTCAATAAGGTCGACTCCGAATCTTATCAACTGATACATAGTTGAAAGGGATTTGGGAATAGCGAAAAGAGCCTCCCCCACTTCGCTGTCATATTGATAGAGGTCTTCATAAACGGATATCTTACCCTCTGCAGTTGAGCCCGCAACCTTTTCCCAAACTATCTCTGTCATTGCCGGATGAATATTAATTGTCACTACTTGTACAAAGATAATAAAAACTGCGGGCTATTCCTATTTGAAAAATTGTTCAGATTGATTTAATTTTGCATCAGCTGGGGCCCCGGCTGAAGTATAGTCAAATATCGATGTGGCATTGCTGCATAATAATGTATGAAATATATGAAAAAGAACTGTTCTAATAGACTTGTCAAGATGTTTTTGGCTCTCTTTGCTCTGATTCCTTCATTGCTGTATGCAGGGATGGATTCGTCTGATTCAGGCAAATATAGATATCCTTCACAGGAAAAGATAGATAGACAGGTGGATTCTATATTCAGCAAACTCTCTACCAGGGAGAAGATTGCCCAGATTATGGTGATTGATTTTACCTCGAGAGACAGTAAAAAGATGTTTGCAATTCAGAAGAGGCTTGTCAGAAAGGAGAAGATTGGCGGTCTGATTCCCCTTGGGGATGTTTTTGTGCCGGCAATAAAAAAACTCAATGAACTTAACAGCCTTGCAAAAATTCCGATGCTCATAACATTGGATGCAGAATGGGGCGCAGGTATGCGCTGGGCAGAGATACCTTCGTTCCAGCTCTTTTTGCAGTTGGGAGCCCTCAGAAGTGACTCTCTGGTTTATGAGGTTGGAAGATCTATCGCAGATGAGTGCAGGGCTCTCAAAATACAGGTCAATTATACCCCTTGTGCTGATCTGAACAATAATCCGGAAAAGCATATTGTCAATACAAGATCTTTTGGCGAGAATAGGGAGAAGGTCTCAAGATACACTGTTGCAATGATGAGGGGTATGCGTGACGGTGGAGTGGCCTGTTCTGCAAAACACTTTCCCGGACACGGTGATACTGATGTTGATTCCCATTTGGCTTTGCCGTTATTGCCATTTGCGAAGGAGAGGCTGGATAGTGTGGAGATCTATCCGTTCAAGCATCTGATTGCCGCTGGAGTTGATATGGTAATGGTTGCCCATTTGAGTATCCCGGCTCTGGATCCGTCGGGGGTACCATCTTCTATTTCAAAACCTATTGTTACTGGACTTTTACGGGAAAAACTCGGTTTTGACGGAATTATTTGTACAGATGCACTCAATATGAACGGAGTGGCAAAGGAGAGCGGCCTGGCAAAAAAGGATATTCCGTTGGCGGCCTATAAAGCAGGTGTGGATCTTTTGCTTATGCCTGAAGATGTGGAGAATTCAATTACAGTAATCCAACAGGCTTTGGAACGTGGGGAGATTACTATGGAAGGGTTGGATATGAGGGTGAAGAAGATGCTTGCCTTGAAGGCGCGTTTGGGAATATTGGATAAGGGATATGATCCTATCATCGATATGGATGATTTGAATCATTTTACTGATATTGAGAGGATTGATGGCAGGATGGAAAAGAAAATGGATCTTGTCAAGAAGATTTCAAAACAGACAATGACGGTTCTTTTCAATGATAATTCAGCAGGATATGGCCTTCCTGTTTCGCTTGAAGGGAAAAAGGTGGCTTATGTAGGTTTCAAGAATCCGCAGTTGGGACGTGAGTTCGGAGTGGTTGCAAACAGATATGGAGCAGTGGATACAATTTTGTTGGGCAATGATGCCTCATTGGCTGAACTGAGAAGTGCCCGCAACAGATTGCGTAACCACGATCTTATTATTATGGGTTTCAATGAGGTTGATCAGCGTCAGTCCAAGAATTATGGATTTGTTCCGCAAGAGATTGATTTTATCACCAATTGGGCAGCTGAGCAGCCTATGATAGCACTCTATTTGGGTAATCCGTATGCAATTTCACATATACCCGATTACAGAAATTTTACAGCATATGTAGTGGGCTATTCAAATTCGCAGGCAAATAATTTTGCAGCGGTCCAGCTTCTGTTCGGAGCCGTTCCGGCAAAGGGTGTGATGCCAGTTTCGACAGCCTCATTCAAAGAGGGTGAATCTCTCTTTATACCAGGCGGATATCGTGAAGAGTACCACCACTTTGTAGGAACACAGCTTGATTCCCTCAAAGAGGTGGAGTTTGATATGAAGGAGCAGAGTGCTGCCCTTACACTGCTTCCTCAGGTAGCGGAGCTTGTTGCAGGTGGAAAATTCAGGCTGTCGGATAGAGTTGGGGCGCTTATTGATGAAGATGATATAAATGCTTCATTGACAGTTGGAGAGTTGCTTGCAGGTTATGAAAAGGGTAATTATGCCTATTATCTCCAGGTTCTGCTCAACAGATATCGCCGATATCTCTCTATTGAGGAGTGCGCAAAAACAATGTTTGCCAAGATGGGAATGCGCTCAACACGATTCTCTGATGTAAAAATGAGACTCAGCGGTTATAGTGTTCCCGACATCATCACTATCGGCTATGATCTCGACAAGTACTATTTTACTCTTGGAAACGGGGGAAAATATGCCGGCTGTCAGGTACTCACTCCGGAAGCTGCTGAGTTGGTTTTGAAGTTTGTCAGGAGGTAATATGTAGTATCTTATATATAATTGGCAAAAGAGTGCGCAATATTTATCCGGATGGATATGCTGGAAAATTCTTATATGCGTCTGAATATGAACCTTTGACAGGATACCTTGCTATAGAGTATTCATACACTGGAATCATGGATGCCAGTAATCCGGAACTCTCATCTATCCAATACTCCTGCATATAGTCTAACCAGGCTTGTACAGTCTGGCGATATTTCCCTCCATTCTGTCTTGAATAGCTCTCCAAAGCAACAATTGCTACCAACATGTCGGGAATATATATACATTCCCCAGGGTATGTCTCAAGATTTAGTGTAGGACTGGCGGTTATCCTTCTGTTTATGGTTTCGCATAACTTATCGTACAAACAGTCACACTTACTGCCCCCTCCAAGTTGCTTATATCCGCTGACTATCCATGCAAGATGACTCAAATACGATATATGACTCTTATCGCCATCCAAGGTTTCAAGAGGATCCTCTCCCCTTGGAACTGTGGCCCATAAACAGGCAAACACTCCATTATTTGCAAAATGGTTGGGACCGCCAATGTGCCCTACAATGCATTGTGTGACCGATTTGAGTTCCAGACCCCTCAGATTTTTACCGGGTTGGGCACCGAAATCGTGGCTGTAGCGCATTTAGGGTTCCCAACCCCCTTGCCCCTGCTTTTCCAATCTCCTCCTGAATTTCAGGTCTGTTTGGGAATTATGTGGTGCAACCCAAATAAAAAACCCTCTCAGAAGCAATTCTGAGAGGGTTTCAAGTACCCAGAGCCGGGGTCGAACCGGCACGGGTCGCCCCACTGGTGTTTGAGACCAGCGCGTCTACCGATTCCGCCATCTGGGCCTAAAAGTTTGCGCTCTTAAGAGCTACCGAACAATTGGTAAGAACTTTTGAGAGCGCAAAGATAGTTATTTTTTATTAATCCAAAAATTTTTCAGCTCAAAAAAATCGATTTTTTTTGATTTTTTATGAAAAATCTGTTCATTAACCATAAAAGGCAATGGGCAAACGGTTATTTCGCAGGTTTTTCTTCGTCCAAATATGAGTAGAAGAGGTATCTGAAGGTACCAACGCCCACAGTTGCTGAATTAACCATATCACCAGTTGTCATATCAATGACTTTAAGTGTTGAGTTGGTTGTAAAACCGTTGGCCTCAGAGGTGAAGAGGTGTCCTGATGCAGGGCTTACGCCAACACTGTAGAGGTACTCTCCTCTATGAACCTCAGTAATGGCTTCGCTATCTGGATTAAGCTTGTACACTTTGGATGACTCGATTGACCAGTCTGCATTGTAGGTGGTTACAATGCTGTAAACATCGCCTGTCATTGGATTTACTGTAATGAAGCCGTTGGCATCCAAAGGCAATTCATATCTCTTGAGCACTTTGTTCTCGTATGGGGTGTATGCAAGAACTCCATATCCTGGAACCGACATAAAGAGCCTGTTTTCAGTTCCGCAGAGATATTTTACAGCACCTGTGTAAACCTCGTCGGTGTACACATCGTTCTTGTAGAAATCCCTTCCGCTTTTCTCTATATGGACAATACCCTCTTTTGTTCCTACAAAGATAGAGTTCTGCAAGGCAATAAGACCTTGGGCATCTGTTCCAACAGGAATAGTTGCAACAAGTCTGTGGTCAGTTGCACTGTAAATTGAGACATATGAGTTGGGATATTCATATGTGTATGGAGCAACCTCAACAGGATCATCACCGGCATTGGTTACAAATATATATCCGTTTGATACAGCAATCTCCCTGGTATTGAGAAGTCCCTCTGTGATAGGGCTTGAGATGACCCTCATAGTGAACATATCAATTACCTCAATCTTGTCGGGATTTGAGCAGAGAAGGTAACCAAGACCCATTGGTGAGTAGGTTCCGCTCATAAGAGTCGCGCCAAGTTTGGTGCCGCCATTGGCTGCAGAGAATGCATTGGGAACCAAAGTTCTGGTATTTTCATCATATACGCAAATGCTGGAATTTTGTTCTGTGTAGTTGCCTTGGTTGAGGATCAGAACTTTGTTCCTCTGAACATAGTCTTTGTAGTCGTTTCCGGTATCGCAACTCCATAGAAGAGCTGCAGAAAAAAGTGTTAGAATAAATAATTTGATTGATCTCATATAGTTAAAATAAACTTAAAAATTCCATTGCAAAGCTAATACAAAATTAATGCCCGGCATAGCATAGAACCTTACATTTTGGTAATTTGTATTTAAAATGTTGTTCAGCTCCCCGTTAATTGTGAATTCTTGCCCAAACAGGTTGGCCTTATAGGAGAGGTTCATATCAAGGAGAGAGTATCCCTCCATAACATCATAAATATCGGTTGACGTGCGCTCACCAACATAGTGACAGGAGATTTCTGCTGCCAGGCGTCTGTAGGAGGCAAGAATATTTGTTGTTACGGTATGTTTCGGCTGGTATGCCATCTGGTGTCCCTCCGACGGGTCATTCTTGATGAGTGACTCCTTTGTCTCCACATTGGTATAGTTGTAGTTGGCTCCCCACTCCAGCCTCCACTCCATCCACTTCTTGATAACCCTTATACCGCTCTCTATACCGTGAGACCCTACAGAGGGAACATTTTGCGGCCGCCAGATCTCTCCTGCGGGTAGCCATCGTATCCAATCCTTTACATCAGATATATAGAGTGTTGTAAAGGCGCGGAACTCCCAACTTTTATGTAGTTTGGCAAAATCGCTTCCAATCTCACAGGTGATGCCTGTTTCAGGCTTGATCTCATTGGTTGAGCCTCCCCAATAGCGGTCGTTGAGTGTGGGTATTTTTGCGCTTCTTGACAGTGCCCCCCTTAATGTGAAGGAGTCGGAAGCCCTGAACTTGATATCAAGGGAGGGCTGGAGAGGGATATCCATATCCGTTACAAATGAACTCCTCAAACCTCCACCAATGGTAAGCCTCTCCAAAGGACGCCATATCGCAAGCAGAAAGAGGTCGCCGCGCCACTCTCTGGTTCCAGCCTTGTAGGCATCTACATCCGGTTTGATGAATTCAGCCTGGCCTCCGGCTTTTATACTCAATTTTTGTGTGCGGTATTCGGCATCACCGCTCGCCATTAGCCGGTTAGCGGCTATGATATCCTCTTTGTATAATTCGTAGTCGTAATTGTAGGCCGCCCGTGCATTGTAGTGCCACCTCTCCCTATTGCCGCTGTAGTTGAGGGAGACCTTGGTATTCCTGTCTAGAATTGAATTGTATGAACGCTCAACATCATTATTGGAGACAGAAGGCTGTATCTCCCTGTCGAAGTTGAGATAGATGAAGCTGAACTGGAAGAGGGAGTTATCCCTGAATCTGTGGAAGAGCTCCTGGATTGCCCCCCAGTTGTTGTATGCAGAGTTGTTAAGCCGTTCTGTAGGGTGCCCCACCTTTGTATTGTTCCTGAACTTGTAGTTGTTCTTGGCATACGACCAATAGCCGCCGGTCCGGCTCTCCCATCTTTCATTTGCCACCCTTATGGTTGATCCTCCAAAAAGTGTAGAAAAGCTGCCCCCCTTGAGCGTTACATCACCGCTGACCCCCTTCTTGAACTCAGGTTCGGTCTTGAGCTGGATGTTTCCACCGATTGAACCGTTGCCATATATGGTGGAGTTTCCTCCGATATGCAGTGTCATATTGTCGAAAAAGTAGAGAGGAATATGGCTCAAATCTGTCTGGCCCATTGTCGGGACGGAGAGTGACTGACCATTCCACTCAATTGATGTGTGCGAAGATGAGGTGCCGCGAAGCGAGATATATGAACTCATTCCTCTTCCATACTCTTTTATATAGAGTGATGTCCTCCGTTTGAGCAGATCACCCAAAGAGTTGTCGGAAGTTGTCTTGCTTATCTCCTTGAACTGCTCTATCCTCGTCCCCGGGCTGAAACGGCCATTTTGTGATGCGCTCTTCTTGCCGCTCTCACTGACAACAACTGTAGTGAGCGTGTCGTTCTTGACTTGTGCCTGAAGTCTGTTTGTACTCAGTATAATGAGGGGTATAATGTACAAAAGGGAGCACCCCAAAAGTGAATGGATGTAATGAGTCTTCATTGTAAACTTTTTTTCCTGAAAGTTCTTTAATGTATGTTGCAAGCAGGTTTTCTGACTCAATTTTACATCTGCCTTCTCTGTCGGCTATCCCGACAAATGGCTTTCAGACAACTACAGCAATCTGTAGAAATTTTACAGCAGCAGGAACTGTTCCCGGATTAAACGGGATTCCCTCTCTTTACAACACAATACTTTAATCAACTTGCGACAAAGTTAGCAAAAATAAATATATATGGTTAAAAAGTGTGTAAAATAGGTGAATTATTTTTATAAAGCAGAGATAACCAGAATTAACCGGGAATAATAAGTAGAGGCTGACCTGTTTGGGCCAAGTGCCTTCCAGATCAACCTCTGCATTATGTTTTGCCGTAAAGGAAAGTACGGGATCCTTTTTTTTGTCCCTGTCTTAATAGTTGAAGACAATTGTCTTCTTCAAATCAGGATGAAGGCTGTTGGCAACAGGACAGGTTCTTGCTGAAGACTCAATTGCCCTCTTCTGCTTGTCGGTATAGTTGTTTTTAGGGAAGTTGAAAGTAATCTTCACCTCTACAACTCTTCTTGGGTTTGTACCCATTATCTTCTCTGTCTCAACGGTTGTACCGTCGATGCTGTAGCCATAAACAGGAGCAGAGATACCCATAATTGTAAGCATACAGCTGCCCAATGCAGTAGCTAACAGGTCGGTAGGAGAGAATGACTCGCCTTTGCCGTGATTGTCGAGAGGAGCATCAGTTATTATTTTGGTTCCTGACAACTCGTGAACAGCCTCTGTCCTGAGGTTTCCTGAATATACAGTGCTAATTTTTGTCATTTTTCTGTCGTTTTAAATTATTCAATTCGTTGTTAATTATATTCTTTAGGTCTTTTCCAATCTCTATGATATCATTACGGATATCTTCCAGTCCAATCTTCTTGGCAGGCTGGTCTCCAGGTTCTTCAACAATCTCACAGATGAGAGTGGCACTGGTGCAGGAGTTTACCTTTACCATTGCATAATCGCCTATTTTATACCCTTTTGCGTCAAATACGCACAACTTGTTCTGCGGGGTTCTGCCAATAAGCTGTTTGTCAGACCTTTTTGACACTCCCTCAATCAATACCTGATAGGTTTTTCCAAGACATCTCTGGTTGCTCTGGAGTGAAAGGGTATTCTGAAGCTCGATAATCTCGTTCAGGCGTCTGGTCTTTTCTGCAAGCGGAACATCATCGGTAAAATGACGGGCGGCTTTGGTGTTCGGACGGAGCGAATACTGGAACATAAATGCAGAATCATAACCAACCTCTTTCATCAATGAGATGGTATCCTGATGATCCTGCTCTGTCTCAGAACAGAAACCGGCAATGATATCGGTGCTGATTGCACAGTCAGGGAGAATCTCCCTTATCTTTGCAACCCTCGCAAGGTACTTCTCACGAGTATATTTCCTGTTCATCTTGAGCAACATGGCATCACTTCCAGACTGTACAGGGAGATGAATGTGGTTGCAGATGTTAGGATAGACAGCCATTGTGTAGAGCACTCCGTTGCCCATATCCTTAGGGTGTGAGGTGGAGAATCTCACTCTCAGATTGGGATCCACGAGCGCAACAAGTTCAAGCAATTGGGCAAAATTTACACTCTCAGTGGGGTTTGCAGGGTTGCTCCAATGGTATGAGTCAACATTCTGACCCAAAAGGGTAACCTCCTTGTAACCATTGTTGAAGAGTTCCTGCGCCTCCCTTACAATGCTCTCAGGATCCCTGCTCCGTTCGGCTCCACGGGTATATGGAACAACGCAGTATGAACACATATTGTTGCATCCTCTCATAATAGAGATGAAGGCAGAAACGCCATTCTTGTCAAGCCTTACCGGTGAGATGTCGGCATAGGTCTCTTCCCTCCTGAGCTGTACATTAATCTGTTTTGACCCGCTTGAAAGGTTATCTATAAGCAGTGCAATATCTCTGTAGGAGTCGGGTCCGGCAACAATGTCAACAGCCGGATGTTTGAGAAGCTCATCTTTCAGTCTCTCTGCCATACAGCCCAGAATGCCGACGATTACACCTTTCCTCCGCTTCTTCTCCTGTAGAAAAACATCAAGCCTGCCCCAAATTCTCTGCTCGGCGTTATCTCTGATTGAACAGGTGTTGACTAAAATTACATTTGCGTTGCTGATATTGTCGCACAACGCATAACCTGCCCCCTGAAGTATGGATAGAACCACCTCACTGTCATTTACATTCATCTGGCAACCATAAGTCTCGATGAATACCTGAGGCTTCTCACTGTCAATTATTGGTCTTACTGAATAATATTTATTCTCCATTGGTAAAATATTTGCATACAAAGATAATGGTTTTTATAACTTTTTCTACCTTTGTTATCCCAATAGGGAGTCTGAAATTGGCTCAATATGGTGAGAATGCTGAACTTTAAGAGTTTTTTGAAGATGAAGAGACTTTTGATTTTAACCATTTTGGCGGTCTTTACACTGGCAGGCTGTTCAAATTACAGGAATATCAGAATAAATGATGTTGATGTAAAGAGCTTTGATATCTCATCTTCTGCAGAGATTGAGGCCCTCTTTGATGTTGAGGTGGATAACCCCTCAAAAACAGAATTTGTGGTAAAGGATATTGAGTGCGGAATAAAATATAAGGGATCACCATTTGCAGATGTGGTTTTCGGAAAACCTGTGGTTGTTCCTGCAGCGTCGGCGGGTGATATTGAGGTCTCCTGCAAGGTTGTGATACTCGACCCTATAAAGGCTCTCTCTGTTGGGCTGAATTTTAAAAATATAGATATGAAGAACTTTACCGTGGACTGTAGCGGTACTGTTAAGGGTGGGATGGCAAAGAAGAGGTTTGAATTCAAGGATATTCCCGCCTCAACAATCATTGACAGAATAAAATGACAAAATATGAATAAGACTCTCTTTTCTCTTGTACTGCTGCTGGTCTCACTGCTGACTTTCAGTACCGGGGCAAGCGCGCAGGACGCAGTATTGCAGAATGATACCTTGGTGAGTGTTGCTCCCGCTGTTGACTCTACCCTCATTGGTGTGGATCCTTTTGTGATGGTTGAGGCTGGTGACAATATCAGGATAAACCAGAGCAGTTCTGTTGAGGAGGCTTTTGGAATCTTTACAAGGAGAAATTTGAAGAAGGAGCTCAACGGATTCAGGATCCGTATCTTTTTTGATAATAAGCAGAGTGCCAGAGTGCAGTCTGAGGAGGTGGAGAAGGCCTTCATTGAGGCATTCCCTCAATATCCTGTCTACAGAAGCTATACAAATCCCTACTTTAAAGTGGCTGTAGGTGATTTCAGGAGCAAGTCTGAGGCAATAAAAGTACTCAAGGAGATTGCTCCCCTTTATGAAAAGGCCTTCATAATCAAGGATGTGATCAATTATCCCCGTTAGGAATCAGATTTTGTTCCACCATTTGATTCGCATCTTCTGAGCCCAGCTCTTCAAAGGGGCCACATAACGCTCTATCTTCTCCGGATAGATATCGTTTATGTTTATGAGTATGCCGCTCTCTTCTACACCTCCAAAATCGCAGTTTATGGCAGTTCCGAACATCTTCATTGTTGGAGAGAGGTTCATATATGAGTTGATAAGAGGTGGAATGTGTTCACCAAACCTCTTGATCTCCTTCTGAAGTACCTTATATCCCTCCTTATAGTCCAGATTGTTGAACAGTTCCCTGAAGTATGGATTGTTTATGTCGCATACCAGAGGGGAGACAGGTAATACAAGCTGCTCGGTGTCAGAAAAATATTTATGGAGAAAATGGAGCAGCATATTGCGTGCACTTTGATTGTATGAGGTGTACATTGTCACCTTTCCGAAGAAGTATCTTATATTGGAGTATTTTACAACAAGTGCGCCAAGCCCGTCCCACAGATTGTCGAGGGAGTAGAGACTCTTTCTCTTGAGATTAGTGCTCTGGTAGTTGGGCTGGATAAATGAGCGGCCAAGCTCTATGGTAAAGGGAAGATATTCATTGCGGAAACTCTCCGAGAAGTTGAAAAGCTCTTTTGTGGCCATCTTTTCACACTCAAGTCCGCCGCAGTTGATATACCGGTATCCGCCTATAATCTCCTGGTCTTTGGGATCCCACACTATAAGCTGCTTATATGGCGATTTGGGATCGGTATCATATTCATCTATATCTGTGGCTTTTCCTGTTCCGCCTCCTCCAAGACGGAACGATATCTCCCTGAGCCTGCCGATCTCCTGCATCGTCATTGGGGAGTCATTGGCCGTTACCTCAAAGAGATAGTTGTTTCCTTTACGTGTCTCTCTGATAAATTTATCGGGGGTAAGCTCCTTAAGCAGGAGCGCTCTGTCAACTGGTTGAATTACTGCTTCCATTCTTCTTACTTGTCACACATATCCTTGAGGGAGTAGCACTTCTCCCGTATATGGCTGCAAATCTGTTTCAGTTCATCATTATTCTTATAGGCTGTAACCTTGACAGGAGTGCCTATAACGACATCAAAGGTAGCATTTTTTTGTTTAAACATCTCATCCGGGAGAAAACACATCTCAATATTGAACTTAATCTTGAGAAATTTCCTCAATTTGGCAAGCCTGTAGAAGAATTTTGAGTTTTGTCCGCTGAAGTAGATTGGAACAATCTCACGGTTATACTTTACAGCCTGTTTGATGAAGCTTGTTTTCCACTCGGTATCGGTAATCTCACCGCCAATAAGTCTTGAGCATAATCCTGCAGGGAAGTAGAGAATCTGTGCAGAGGAGTTGTAGGCCTCTTCAAATTTGCCGAGATAATCTGTGCCCATCCTGCCCACTTTGTTTACCGGAACAAAAATTGGTTCCAGCGGTTTTATATTCATGAGAAAATCATTCACTACAAATCTGATTTCGCGCATCTTTTTCCCCAATTCACAGATGAGCGCAAGGCCGTCGAGGCCTCCGAGCGGGTGGTTGGAGACAAAAATATATCGGGAATCGCCATTAAGGGCGTCTCTGTCGATATATTTGATATTGCATCTTACATTCAACTCATCTAGAGCTGCTTGCGCAAAATCAGCACCAGTAAGGCCGGCTGCTTTTGCAAAAAAAATGTTCAATTCATCCTGATGGATAAGCCGTTTCAGGAGAGAAATTATAAAATTTGGCATACATTTCGCCAATGATTCATTTTTTGAGGCAATTACTCTCCCGATATCGATTGTTATAGGGGTAATGGTTGAATTACTCATTTAAAGGTATTCTTATTGAATGCGAAGTTAATCTAAAAATTGTATCTTTGTAATATGTTAAAACAGGGTTTACAACAAAAATTACAGACAAAACTCTCTCCATTGCAGATCCAGACAATAAAATTGCTGGAGTTGCCTATGCTGGAACTTGAGCAGAGAATCAAAAAGGAGCTGGAGGAGAATCCGGTATTGGATGAGGAGAGCGAGTCTGCAGATCCGGAAGAGGGTACTCCAAAGAATATCTCCTTGAGTGAATATTCTGCCGATGATCCCACGCCATCATATAAGCTCTATGTGAATAACCAAGGGAAAGATGAAAAACCCCAATACAATACCTTTTCTGTTAGGGAGAGCTTTCATCAGAGCCTTATTATGCAGTTGGGATACAGAAATCTTGATGAGCGGAAGAGAAACATTGCCATATTTGTTATAGGAAGCCTGGACGATGACGGTTACTTGAGGAGGGATATGGAGGCTCTGGCCGACGATATCTCATTCCGTCTCAATATAGAGACCTCGGAGGAGGAGCTTGAAGAGATTCTGTCAATGATACAGGAGTTTGAACCTGTTGGAGTTGGTGCCCGAACTCTGCAGGAGTGCCTTATTCTTCAGTTGAAGGCAAAGAGCAGGAGCCGGGAGCGTGATATTGCACTTGAGATACTGGAGGATTATTTTCAGGAGTTTACTAAGAAACACTATCCCAAAATTATCTCAAAGATGGGGATTACCCAGGATGAACTCAAACAGGCCATTGATGAGGTTGTAAAGCTGAATCCCCGTCCTGGAGGACAGATAGATGATTCTTATATAGAACAGGCGCAGCAGATTGTTCCCGATTTTCTTCTTGAAGAGAAGGATGGTGAGCTTATAATGTCTATGCCCAAGTTTTCTGTTCCGGAACTGAGGGTAAACAAGAGATATGCAGCTCTTCTTGAGAAGTCGGCAGCAAATGACAGAGCAGGTAAGGAGGCTGCAAGTTTTGTAAAGCAGAAACTTGACTCTGCCAAGTGGTTCATTGAGGCCATCAAACAGCGCCAGAATACATTGCAGAATACGATGAACGCTATCGTGGAGTTTCAGAGGGAGTATTTTCTGGATGGGGATGAGACAAAACTCAAGCCGATGGTGCTCAAGAATATAGCAGAACGTACAGGCTTGGATATATCCACAATATCCCGTGTGGTCAACTGTAAATATATACAGACTCCCTTTGGCGTATTCCCACTAAAATATTTCTTCTCTGAAGGTCTTGTGACAGAGAAGGGCGAGGAGGTCTCTACCAGAGAGATCAAGAAGATTCTTACCGAGTGTATTGAGCAGGAGAATAAAAACAAGCCCCTCACAGATGAGGAGCTCGTTACTCTTTTAAACAGCAAGGGATATGTAGTTGCGCGAAGGACTGTTGCCAAATATCGCGAGCAGCTCAATATTCCTATTGCCAGATTGCGTAAGGAGTTGTAGCAGACTGCTACAATTTGGTTCCGTATGCAAGGTCGCCTGCATCACCCAATCCGGGAACGATATATGATTTGTTGGTAAGTTCCTGGTCTACAGCTGCAACCCATAGTGTTACCTTTTTGTGAGGCAGATGCTTTGAGAGATATTCAAGGCTGTATTCACTTGCAATAGGGCATACGATATGGGTATGCTGCGGCTCTCCTGATTCACACAACTTCTTGTATGCAAGAACAAGGGATGAACCTGTTGCAAGCATTGTGTCTGCAATGATCAGCGTCTTGCCGTCGAGACCGGGGGAACTTGCATATTCAAACTGAATGGTAAACTTGTTGTCTTTGCCATATTTGCGGTATGCTGCAATGAATGCATTCTGTGCAGAGTCGAAGTAATTGAGTATACCATTATGCAATGGCAATCCTGCGCGGAGAATTGTTGAGATTACCAGAGTATTTGTAGGAAGATTGCATTTTGCAATACCGAGAGGTGTAGTTACATCAGTTGTCTCATACTCCAGCGTCTTGCTTATTTCGTATGCAAATATTTCACCTATACGCTCAAGGTTCCTTCTGAACCTCATGCTGTCTTTCTGAATCTGCTTGTCGCGAATCTCTGCTATAAATCTGTTGAGGATAGTATTGTTTTCCCCAAGATTGATCACTTTCATAATGGTAATATTAAAGTTAATTCCTCAAAGGTACAAAAATTAATTCAGCTATAACAGCCCTTCGTCAAGAAAGCTGAAATATCTCCCGCCTGCTATAATTATATGGTCTGTAAGTATCAGATCGCAGGTGTCTGCCGCCCGTTGCAGCCTTTTTGTCTGGTTTTTGTCAATCTCTCCAGGAAGGGGATTGCCGGACGGGTGGTTGTGGATCAGAATGATGGAGCTGGCAAGCTTTTCGATTGCCGACTTGATTATAATCTTTATATCTACAATGGTGCTGTTTGTTCCCCCGCTCGTAATCTTCTCTTTTGCAATCATCTTGTTTGATCTGTTGAGGTAGATTATCCAGCACTCCTCGTGAGTGAGGTTCTTTAAAATTGGAATCATCGATTTGGCAGCATCTTCCGATGAGTAGATGGGTGCCTGCTCCGGCACCTCTTCAAGAGCCAGCCTTCTTGCCAGTTCAAAGGAGGCCATAATTGAGAGAGCTTTGCCCTCTCCGATGCCATTTATGGAGGAGAGGTCGCTGAAGGTGAATTTTTCGAGATTATGGAGGTTATTGTTTGCCTTGTGCAGGATTATCCTGGCCAGATCTACGGCATTCTTCTCTCTGTTACCTGAACGCAGCAATATTGCAAGAAGTTCTGCGTTGCCCAATGATGTGCTGCCTGATTTTAAGAATTTTTCACGGGGTCTCTCCTCCGCTGCCCATTCCTGAATTGATAATTTCTCTTGACCCATAATAAAAAAATAAAAAACTCCCCAAATTTGGAGAGTTTTTTATTCATCTCTGTGCAAAAACGTAAATTTACGCCAAATTGTTAACATAAGTAGCAATACCGCTCTTTAGGTTTGCTGCTTTGTTTTTGTGGATGATATTGGTCTTAGCCAATTTGTCCAACATTGCGTAAACTTTAGGCATCAATGCCTCTGCGGCTGCCTTGTCTGTAGTGTTACGTAGTGCTCTTACTGCATTACGGGTTGTTTTTGCATAATAACGATTGTGCAATCTGCGTTTCGCGTTTTGGCGAGTACGCTTTTCTGCTGATGCGTGATTTGCCATTGTATTTATTTTTTTAATATTTTTTTTCGTAGTGGATAGGGGAATCGAACCCCTATTGCAAGAATGAAAATCTTGAGTCCTAACCGTTAGACGAATCCACCCTGGTACCCAAAACTGTGTTTTACAGCACGATTTAGTTTTGGGACTGCAAAGGTATAAATATTTTTTAATCCTGCAAAAATATTCTGATTTTTTTTATCTTGTGAACTCCTCCGCCCAGTCAAACGAGTAAATTATCGACTCAACCTGGCGCAGATAGTTGCGTTTGTCGTATCTTGGAGCATAGACAAATCCCTCAAGAACTATTATGTTTTTACCATCCTTGTCGTAGAAGGCGTGCTGTACGAAAGGTCCGCCCATATAGTCGTTCTGGACCTCCCACAGACCCCTTATCTCTCCAAAGTTTCTCCCTTTATATTTTATCCACGAGAGCTGTGGCTCCCTCTCCTTGACATTGCTTGTAATCATATAGCTTCCCTCAAGCATTCCCGGTACATTCTTCTCAAGCATCCTGTTTCTTGCATCAACAAGGCCCTCAAGGGTCATTGTG
The DNA here is from genome assembly GCA_045594125.1 of Candidatus Egerieisoma sp. Classification (GTDB taxonomy): domain Bacteria; phylum Bacteroidota; class Bacteroidia; order Bacteroidales; family UBA932; genus Egerieousia. The sequence goes on along the minus strand of JAZNXX010000025.1, from coordinate 47,099 downwards.
GTGGAGTCCTTCACCGGAATTTTATATACGAATATGCCCTGGATTGTATATGTTGTCTCGTATGAGATCCATACAAAATCATCTGTACGCTTCTTTAGGGAGTATCCTATAGGAAAATATGGGGATCCTCCGAACATATCTGCAACAAGGTTTCTCAATGTTCTCTCTTCATATCTTTTGGAGTTCCTGATCACCCTGTTTCTCTCACTCTGCTCAAATGTGTTGAAAATGGTCTCCCTCTTCTCCTCAATGGTAGTGCTTGCACTCTCTACAGTAGGGGCTGTAATTGTTACAATAGTCTGGGGAGCTGACCATACATCCTCCTGAATTGAAAATTTTGGCTCGGTATATTTTGGACCCACCTCCAGAATTATGATATTCCTGTGAATCTGAAAGATATTTGTAAAGGCGTTGTCCGGGATATTGATGATGGTAAATGCCGGCTCTTTCTGAGGCAGCATAGGGTAGTCGGATGCAAGTATCTCCCTCAGGAGGATACCAGGTTCTGTCTCCCAGTTCGACTTGTTGGTTACTATAACAATCTCTCCGGCCTTTCCGCTTACAGACGGTTTCAATTGCACTTCACTCTCGTTGCAGCTCTGGAGCGCAAAGGTGCATAGACCTAAAACGAGCAGGAATAGTTTTGTGTGGCGTAGGGCTATATTATATAATCTGTTCATAGCTATAGATATTAATTGAACAATCTGAATATGTCGTTTCCAAATGCAAGTATCATAATTGCAAACAATAGGAGCATTCCTACGGTCTGTGCATATTCCAGGAACTTGTCGCTTGGCTTTCTGCGGGTAACTATCTCATACAAGGTGAAGAGAATATGGCCTCCGTCAAGTGCCGGAATAGGCAAAACGTTAAGTACAGCCAACATAACAGACAAGAAGGCTGTAAGGTTCCAGAAAATCTCCCAATTCCAGGTGTCAGGGAAGATGGAACCTATTGTAATGAAGCTTCCAACCGATTTGTAGGCCTCTGTTTTAGGAGAGAAGATCAGCTTAAGCTCCTTCCAGTAGTTGCTGACAGTTGTAATCGTCTTGTTGAATCCGGCTGGAATGGCCTCAAAAAATGAGTAGTCAACCTTTGTAACGTTGTAGAAGTCGGTGATTTTGTGTTTGATATATACACCCATTCTGCCTGCACTGTCTGTAGCTATCGGAATATAGAGAAGTTCATTGCCACGGGCAATCGTCGCAATCAGAGAATCACCCTTATGTTGCTGCATATATCTTACAACGTGGGTCATAAACTCGGTGCTCTCGTTGTTGAGTGCAAGAATACGGTCATTTGCAGCCAGTCCGCTGCCTGCATTGAGCGAAGAATCGGGAACTGACTCTATTATATAAGGTATGCCAAATGAGAACATCCCCTTATTGTTGAGAATTGCAGGAATATATTTTTCATCTATATTGACAGTTACCGTATCATCCCCTCTCAATACCCTTGCGTATCTTGCCTGCATCCTTATGATGTCGGGCTGGATATCGAAGAATCTCTCGGGAGCCTGCTCCTCGATGGTGAGGATACGGTCTCCATCTCTGAAACCTATCTCATAGGCAAGGTCGTCAACCACCATACCGGTAGTTACATCGCTGTTCTTTATATACTCTTCTCCCCAGGCAGCCAGAACTCCGGTGTAGATTACAATTGCCAGGATGAAATTGAAGAATACTCCGCCAAAGAGCACAAGCAGTCTCTGCCAAGCCGGTTTGGTGCGGAATTCCCACGGTTGAGGCTCCTGTTTGATGGCATCTTTATCCATCGACTCATCAATCATTCCTGAGATCTTGCAATATCCTCCAAGCGGAAGCCAGCCTATACCATATTCAGTGTCGCTGTTCTTTGGTTTGAATTTGAAGAGCCTGAATCCGGCATCAAAAAAGAGATAGAATTTTTCCACCCTTATCTTGAAGATACGGGCAAAGAGAAAGTGGCCGAATTCGTGTACAAGAACAAGAATGCTCAGAGCCAGGACAACTTGTAATATTTTTATTAGAATTACCATTTTTTACGATGTTAAAATATATTTCTTCCGCAAAGATACTACAAAAATGGATAACAGAAGATTTTAAAATCTTGCAACCCGTTTTGTAACATCTTTAAAATCAAGTGTTTTGAAAATGAAAAATGAGAAAAATCTTGCAAGTGCTAAAATTTGACAAAATTTGAGGCAATTTGTTTGGCCAAAGCGTCCGTTTCAAATATCTCCTCAATGGTAGGGTCTGCAATGAATGGACATTTGGCCATAGTCTTCTCAATGATGGATGGAATCTCTCCAAAAAGGATCTTCTCCTTGAGTAAAGCCTCCACTGCAATCTCATTTGCACCATTCATTATACAGGCCATATTTCCTCCGCTTTTGTGGGCGGAATAGGCAAGTCTGATTGTAGGGAAACGGCTCTCGTCGGGTGCAAAGAAATCGAGTTGGCGCAGTTCGGCAAGAGATATCCTTGGAGCATTGAGGTCGAGCCTGTGAGGGTAGGAGAGGGCATATTGGATTGGGATACGCATATCTGGTGCTCCGAGTTGTGCCTTCAACGAACCGTCGGTAAACTGTACCAGCGAGTGGATAATTGATTGTGGGTGTATAACAATCTCAATCTTTTCGGCTGGAGTATTGAAGAGCCACGAAGCCTCAATCATCTCGAGCCCTTTGTTCATCATACTTGCAGAGTCGATTGTCACCTTTGCTCCCATACTCCAGTTGGGATGTTTAAGAGCTTCACGGTGGGTTGCCTTGCGTATGGTCTCAGCGTCGGAATATCTGAATGGGCCTCCTGATGCTGTGAGGATGAGCTTCTCTATCTGTGCATACTCCCCTTGCAATGACTGGAAAATGGCTGAGTGTTCCGAGTCAACCGGCAAAATCACGGAGTTATGCTCCCTCGCGAGCCTGGTGATGATGCTGCCGGCGGCAACAAGGGTCTCCTTATTGGCAAGAGCTATCACCTTGCCGCTCTTTACGGCACTGATTGTGGGCTCCAGCCCGCTGAAGCCTACCATAGCGGCAAGAACAATATCAACAGATTCGCTCTTTACAAGTTGGTTTACAGACTCTATCCCGGCGAATACCTTTATATATGTATCATCGAGGGCATCGGCAACCTCTCTATAGTGCTCCTTATTGCAGATTACCACATTGTTGGGGTTGAAAAGCCTTGCCTGCTCTATCAGCAGCCGGCTGTTGTTGTTTGCTGTAAGGAGTTCAACCTCAAACAGGTCCGGGTGCTTTGATATTACATCAAGAGCCTGGCGCCCTATTGAGCCGGTTGAACCAAGTATTGCAATATGTCTCTTTTTCATATTATTTCTGAATAGTGGATACTCCCGTCGTCCTGTTCTGTCAGAATTTGATATATTCTGCCGGATTCAGAGGCTCTCCGTTGTGCCACAATTCGAAGTGGAGATGGACGCCGGTGCTCAGGGTTCCGGTATTGCCGACAAGTGCAATCGGTGTGCCTGCAGAGACTCTGTCGCCAACCTTCTTCAAAAGTTTTGTATTGTGTTTGTAAATTGATATCAAATTGTTTTCGTGCTGTATCTGGATTACATATCCGTTCTGCTCGCTGTAATCTGCGCCAATCACGCTTCCTTCAAGAACGGAAGAGACCACGCTGTTCTCGGGGGCCGCAATATCTGTAAAGGGATGGTTGATGGCAAGATTGTACTCCTGGGTAATCACTCCTTTTACCGGAGGAAAGAAGTGAAGGCCTTCAATCTGCTCAATCTTGTTTGTCTTTTGCCCAACATTGAACTGCTCCTCCTTCATTACCTGTTTGCGGAGCAGGGAGTCGCTCTTGGCAAGCTCCTGAGGATTGGCACTGTAGGTGTCGTTGTATTGGGCCATACTCAATACACTGTCGATACTGATGGGCTCTTTGCCGGTAACGACCCTCTGGATATTTGTGAGCTGGAGTCTCCATAGGGTTATCTCCCTCTGGAGGGAGTCGAGCCTTATGGCATTTTCAATTATATCTCTTCTGCTCTCTGCCGACGGATATCCTGGAATGAACTCCCTCAGTGATGTGAGTGATATGAGGGCTGTAACTGATACAACAAGGAGCACCATTGTGAGGAGTATGGTTGCAATAAAGACGGCACCATTGCTCCTGAATGAGAAGAGGACTTCGTGCGTGGTGTCGTTGAATATCGCAAAACGGAACTTGTTGGTCAATTTATTTTTTCTCTTTATTGTAGCCATATTGTTTTAAAAAACTAACTTTGCAGAATGAATAGAATAATAGGAATAGATTATGGCAGGAAGAGAGTCGGAGTGGCTGTGAGTGACCCGCTCCGGATCTTTGCGTCTGCCCTTGAAACCGTTCCGTCTGCAAATATAATTGAATATCTCAAAAATTATACCTCAAAAGAGAAGGTGGAGCGCTTTGTGGTGGGCTATCCGATGAATCTGAACAACAAACCGTCGGAGGCTGCCAAGGATGTGGATATCTTTCTAAAGTGGTTGAAGAAACATTTTCCCGATATTCCTGTTACTTTGGAGGATGAACGTTTCACTTCGCAACTTGCCATGAAGGCGATGATTGCAGGCGGAGTGAAGAAATCTGACAGGAGGGAGAAGGGGGCCGTTGACAAGGTGAGTGCGGCACTGATATTGCAGACATATCTCGACAGAAACCAGGGATAAACAAAAAAGAGGGAGATCAAAAGGGTAAAAGGAGAAAAATATGATACTACCAATTTACATTTATGGCTCGGGAGTGCTCAGAGAGTCGGCTGCCGAGGTGGATTTGAACAATACAGAAGGATTGCAGGAGCTTATAGCAAATATGGATGAGACTATGAAGGCCTCCGACGGAGTGGGAATTGCAGCTCCACAGGTTGGAAAATCATTGAGACTGTTGATAGTGGATGGTTCCGACCTTGCAGAGGATATGCCTGAACTTGAGGGATTCAAGAGGGTTATGATAAATCCTGTCACAATCTGGGAGAGCGAAGAGGAGGCTGAATATTCGGAGGGGTGTCTGAGTGTTCCCAACATTCACGCAGATGTCAAACGTCCGGCGGCTATAACCGTCAAATATTACAACGAAAAATATGAGAAGGTGGAGGAGAACTTTACCGGATTTGCCTGCAGAATGGTACAGCACGAGATGGATCATCTCGACGGTCATCTCTTTGTGGACCACGTTTCGCCTATCCGCAAGAAGATGATACAGTCCAAATTGAACAATATTGCAGCCGGAAAGGTAAGAACTCACTACAAGATTGTAAAAAAATAGAGTGGAAAAGATTATGGGAGCATTTCACGCATACGACATTAGAGGTATCTATAACCTTGATTTTGACAAATATACAGCATATAAGGTGGGATTCTTCCTTCCCGAACTGCTCAAATGCAGCAAGGTGCTTGTTGGTAGGGATGTGAGGGTCTCTTCTGATGAAATCAGGGAGTATCTTGTAAAGGGAATAACAGATGCCGGTGCCGATGTTGTTGATATGGGGTTGGCCACCACTCCAATGGTCTATTTTGCCACAGCCAAATATGGATTTGAGGCCTCAGTGCAGATTACTGCATCCCATAACCCGAAGGAGTACAACGGAATGAAGGTCTCGATGAAGAATGCTCTGCCCGTAGGGTACGACAATGGACTTGGAACTGTCGAGAGGTGGATAAAGGAGGAAAAAGAGATTGTGCCTTCCAAAAAACGTGGCGAAGTGACTTATATTGATATCAGGGAGGAGTATATTGCATTTATGAAGAGATACAAAGGCGACTACTCCAATCTGAATATCGGAATTGATATATCAAACGGAATGGCTGCCATAATAATCAAGGATATTCTGGACGGGCAGGAGAGCGGCACCATTCATTATATATTCGACGAGCCCGACGGAACCTTCCCCAACCACGAGGCAAACCCGCTTGTGGCAGAGAATATTGTTGACTTGCAGAACCTTGTAAAGGAGAAGGGGTGCGATATAGGAGTCATCTATGATGGAGATGCCGACAGGGTGATGTTTGTAGATGAGAATTCAAGATTCATCTCTCCCGATCTGATGATTGCTCTTATGGGCCACTATTGGCTTGAGGAGAGGGGACTTAAGGGCAAGGTTATCCAAGATATCAGAAGCTCAAAGGCTGTAGGAGAGTATCTCAAGCCTATGGGAGGAGAGATGTATACCTGGAGAGTAGGACGGGCTTTTGCCGCCCATAAATTGAGGGAGATTGACGGAGTCTATGGCGGTGAACTTGCCGGCCACTATTATTTTAAGGAGTTTTTCTACTCCGACAGCGGTATTATGGCATCGCTCATAATACTTGATATCGTTGCCCGTCTCAAGAGAGAGGGGGTAAAACTCAGTGAGGCGATTGCCCGTATCGAAAGGTACAGGAATTCGGGAGAGATAAACTTCAGGATTGAGGAGAAGAAAGGTGCAATGGAGGCTGTCTGCAGCCACTTTGCTTCTGTTGAGAAACCTCAGGCAAAAATGGATTTTGACGGATACCGTCTTGAATTTGCCGACTGGTGGTTCAATATCCGTCCTTCAAATACAGAACCTTATCTGAGATTTATAGCGGAAGCTACCAGCCAGGAACTTCTTGATGAGAAGGTGACAAAGGTGAGGGAGATCCTCTCCAGATTTGCATAAGGTTACAGGGTAACAATCTGCTTTATGAATAAGATATGAAAGAGAGGCTGCTCGCGTTGGATTTTCTGAGAGGACTCTCCATCTTTGGAATGGTCTTCAGTGCAATAATACCATACGGAGTATTGCCTGCCTGGATGTACCATATCCAGAATCCTCCGCCTACCCATCAGCTTGATATTACCGTCTCCGGTATAAGTTGGGTAGATATGGTCTTTCCGCTCTTTATCTTCTGTATGGGTGTGGCAATCCCTCTCTCGGGAACTCAAAAGGCGGAGGCTCAGCAGAATACCTGCAGCTATATCAAAAGAACATTTATCCGTTTTCTGAGGCTATGGCTCTTCTCATACCTCTATGTGCTGACAAATTTCTCCAATGTGGAGGGCTTTTTGCCCCAATATTTTACCCTTTTGGGATTTGCATCCATTATACTGTTATATATTAAAAATGTAAAGGATCCGGACGGACTTGTCTGCTGTCTGGGGATGCGGATCAGAAAGAAGAGTCTGGTCAGGTGTGCAGGGGCCCTGCTTGCTGCAATAGTGATACTGGCCGGGCATCTCTTCTTTGGTGAGATTGTCAACTTCCACAGACGGGGAATAATTATATTCCTGTTGGCATTCCTCTATCTCTTTGGCTCTCTGATATGGTATTTTACAAGAGAAAAAATGAGGTTGAGAGTGATTGTCTTTCTGATGCTTCTTCTCTTTACCCATATTACCCGGGCACTTGACTGGCCGGCCATTACCTATGCGAACCCCGACATAAGATGGTGGTTCAATATGGAGTATTTCTATTTTCTGCTGATACTTATTCCGGCAACAGTTGTAGGTGACCTGTATACAGGATACGCTGCAAAAGTCGCAGATCGAAAAGGGGTGAAACTTACGCTGCCGGCCGTACAGATCATAATGGCAGTAATATTTTTGGCTGCAGGAATACTCTTTATCCAACTTGAAGGCGGCATTACAAAGGTCCCCTGCACCATCTCATACACTATGGTGACATTGGGAATCTCACTTCTGCTCTTTACATTGGCACAGCCTTTATGCAGTAGATTCGGCAAGAGCTTGCCATTCAGAATATTTATTGGCGCAGGGGCAAATCCTCTCCTTAGCTATATTGCGTTTGACAATGTCTTTCTCCCTCTGTTGAGGGGAACCGGACTTGTCGGGCTCTATGCGGCTGCCTATCCTGAAGGGCTCCATTGGGCAGGTCTGTTGAGGGCTTTTGTAGTAGTCCTCTTTATAATGTGGGTGGTGTCAGCCGTTTCGAGAAGAAAAATTTGGCTAAATGCGTGAAATATTTTGATAATTTGTTGAATATCCATATCTTTGCGCACCTTTTCTCGAGAAGATAAGGAAGTTAAAAGATTCATTAATTTTTAAACTCACACAGTAATGGCTGTAAAAATTCGTTTGGCCCGCCACGGTAAAAAGAATTATGCATTCTACCACATCGTTGCTGCGGACACCAGAGCACCACGTGATGGTCGCTTTATTGAACTTTTGGGTACCTACAACCCTAACACAAATCCTGCAACTATCGTTTTGAACAATGATAGAGCTCTTTATTGGTTGAATACCGGTGCACAACCTACCGACACTTGTCGCAGAATCCTTTCATACAAAGGTGTTCTTTTGAAGAAACACTTGGAGGGCGGTGTTGCTAAAGGTGCTTTGACTGCAGAGCAGGCAGAGGCTAAATTCAATGCTTGGATTGCAGAGAAAGAGGCTAAGATCAGCAACAAGAAATCAAGCTTGGAGCAAAATGCAAGAGCTGCAAAGAAAGCTGCTTTGGAGGTAGAGGCTAAAGTCAATGCCGACAGAGCTGCAGAGTTGGCTAAGAAGAAAGCTGAGGAAGAGGCTGCTAAAGCTGCTGCTGAGGCTGCTGCAAATGCAGAGGCAGAGGCTGCTGAGGAGACTGCAGAGAACACAGAAGCTTAATTTCCAATGCGTGCAAAGAGTGACAAGGGGAGAAGATTCTCTGCAAACAGCGGTAAGTTGGATAACCCTGTAACTGTAGCACAAATTGTAAAATCTTATAGGACAAATGGTGAGGTAGTTGTAAAACTTACCAATGATTTGTTGGAAGATTTGGACCGTAAAGAACCGGTATTCATCTATTTTGATGAGTTGCCGGTTCCTTTTTTTATTGAAGAGTTCAATTTTAAGGGCAATTCGGGTGCTGTTGTCAAGTTTACAACAGTGAATGACCTCTCTGCTTCTGAAGAGCTCGTAAGGAGAAAGATATGGGTTGAGTCGGCTTCGGTGGATGCTGAAGCGATGGAGGAGTTGGCGCAGGAGGATATGGGGGCCTATCTGAGGGGCTTCATACTTTATGATGCCGAAGATGATGAGATAGGTGAAATCTCCGATTATTATGACTATCCAAACAATCCTTGTATTGAACTTATACCTGTTGATGGGGTGAAATCACTTCTCGCAGCATCTGAGGATGAATCCGAGCCGATACTTCTGCCGTTTCAGGAGGAGTTCATATTGGCATTCGACCCGGAGGAGAGGGTCATCAGGATGGATATACCAAAAGGTCTGATTGAGAAGAGTGAGATCAAATAAAAAAAGGTTGCCCGACAAGCAACCTTTCTTTATAACCTAAATCTAACCTATGAAAAAACTATTTGTCTTAAACTATTACAATAGCTGTGCCAAAGTTTTACAGAAGGCTAAATTTTTCACAAAAAATAAAATTATTTCAAAATAATCTCCTCAAGAGCTCTCTTTGGTACGTGATGGGTACCATCTTCTTCTCTCCAGTATTTATAATTGTTGTTCTCCATCTTATCAATCACAACCTTTTCTACAGGCTCTCCCAATGCGATAACCTGAAGAATTTCAAGATGTTCCGGAAGATTAAAAAACTTTGATACAGATTCTCTCTTTACAGATGCGATGATACAGCCTCCGTAACCGAGCTCAACGGCCTGCAAAAGGATACTTTGGGCTGTAATTCCGTGGTCGCACGACGGAGTATTTGATATGCTTCTGTCGAGGAGCTGGATAATGTATGCAGAGGGTCTTTCACCCTCAATTGGACCATCCCACTCAGTAAGGTAACCGGCCCAGGCAAGGTTGGGGAAGAGTGCGGCACACTCTTCTGGAGTATTTACCAATATATATTTCAGCGGCTGTATATTGCGTGATGAGGCTGAGCAACGTGCGGCCTCAACCATAAGTTCAAGTTCGTTGCGCCCGATAGGGTGCTCCTGATTGAAACGCCTGTAGCTTCTGTTTCTTTTGATAAGTTTTATAAAATTTGTCATAATCCTAAAAGTGAGGGTAATTTCTTGATGGTATCCAATTTTACAAGGTCGGGATGCTGGAACTCTTCAACTATCTCGTGCACCCAGATAATTTCCGATGGAATATAAATTGCCTTTGCCCCAATCTCCAAAACAGGTTTGATATCCGATTTGAAGGAGTTGCCCACCATAATGAAGTTGTCGGGAGTGCCGCCACACTTTCTGAGCAGTTCAAGATATCTGTCGCAGCACTTCTCCTCCATAATCTCAATGTGGGAGAAGTAGTGCGAGAGCCCGGATCTCTCAATTTTGTGTCTCTGGTCTTTGAGGTCTCCCTTGGTTGCCATAACAAGCCTGCATCTCCCTTCAAGGGTGGAGAGTACCTCTTCAACACCAGGATAGAGCTGCAGTTTTGGGGCTGCGCACCGTTTGCCTATCTCAATTGCCTTAAGGATGAGTGAATTGGGTGCTTTGCCTCCACAAAGTTCTATTGCACACTCTGTAAGTGCTATTATGAATGTTTTGGAGCCATATCCGAGTTGCGGGATATTTCTCCCCTCAACTTCCATCAGGTGGCTGATAATCTCCTGCTCACTGAGATTGCAGAACGGGAGCATTGACTCTGCAAACTCCCGTTCCGCTCTTCTGAAATAGATTTCATTGTGCCACAGTGTATCATCGGCATCAAAGGCCAGTATAGTATCGCTATGCAGCCTCATTGTTCTCTGAACTCTCATTCTGCTCACCCTCTTCTGCTGGCTGCTCAGGGGTAATGTCGGTTATGGATTCAATTATAACCGGATTGTTTGGAAGATCAGCTTTCTTTTCTCCGGTGGCAACTGTCGCAATCTTGTCAATAACATCAAATCCTTCAATGGTCTCTCCAAAAATTGTATACTGGCCATCGAGCTGTGCGCAAGTCTCAGGGTTGTGTACGATATAGAACTGAGAACCTGACGACTCTCTGTTAGGGTTTGCCTTGTCGCCTTTACGGGCAGCTGCCAAAGCACCTTTCTTGTGGGTGAACATAGGGAAAATCTCTGCAGGAATGGTATATCCCGGACCACCCTTTCCATATTGTGCATAAGCTGCAGGATCTTTTGAGGCAGGATCTCCGGTCTGAATCATAAAGTCTCTGATTACTCTATGGAACTGAAGTCCGTCATAATATTTCTGAGATACAAGTTTGTGGAAATTGTCTCTGTGAAGAGGAGTCTCCTTGTAGAGCTTTATCTTGATGGTTCCCATATTGGTCCTGATCTCGTAGATTGGCTCTTCCGACCTCATCTTTGCAACATTTTCCTTTGCAGGTTGTTCTTCCTTAAGAGCCGGTTTCTCGGAACTGCTGTTCTTACATGCGAAAAATAGAGTTGCGCATATAAGCATTAGTGTAATTCTTGATTTCATAGCTGAATAATTTAATATCTGTTAATGGCTCAAATTTATTAATTATATTTTGTATGTTGAAAAAAAATATCCTCACAATACTTCTTTCCCTCGTCATATTGCCCCTATGGGGACAGAGTGTGGGGCTGGTTCTCAGTGGAGGCGGAGCCAAAGGACTCTCCCATATAGGAGTGATAAGGGCTCTTGAGGAGAATGGAATTCCCATTGACTATATATGTGGAACATCAATGGGAGCGGTAATAGGAAGTCTCTATGCAATAGGGCTTACTCCCGATGAGATGCTGGCAATTGTTGCGAGCGACGAATTTGAAGCCTGGAGCAAAGGGAAACCTGAGGAGGGATATGCATTTACATTCTACAGAGAGGAGCCATCTCCAAAGATACTCTCCCTCTCTATCGGAAGAGGTGCAGATGGGGGCAGATATCCCGAAGGTTCTGCGCGGAGTGGGAACAAAAGGGCAAAAATCTCTCTTCCCACAAGTATAATATCGCCATACTCGATGGATCTCGCCTTTCTGGAGTATTATGCACCCCCATCAATTGCAGCTAAGGGCAATTTCGACAGCCTTATGGTCCCCTATTTCTGTGTAGCTGCCGATATTGTAGAGAAAAAGGGGCTTTTGATGAGAAGGGGAAATCTGGGTGCCGCAGTCAGGGCTTCAATGAGCTATCCACTCTATTTCAGGCCGGTGGAGATAGATTCAGTACTTCTCTTTGATGGAGGTTTCTATAATAATTTCCCCTGGAGGGAGATGGATTCGCTCTACTCGCCTGATTTCATCATAGGAGTGCAGTGCGTAAAGGGAAATACGCCATTGGATGAGGAGAATATTGTTACCCATATTTCAAATATGGTGACAACAAAGACAGACTATTCAATGCCGGAGGAGAAGGGGATAATGATATCGGGTATCTATGACTATGGTGTGATGGATTTCCACCAGGCCGAAAAGATTGTGGAGCAGGGGTACAAAAATGCTCAGCAATATATTGGGAAGGTAAGGCAAAATGTGAAGAGGGTGCGTCGTCCTGAGATGATTGATTCAATGAGAATTAAATTCAGGGAGAGGGTTGGAGGACTCCTTTTTGAGGAGGAGATTGAGGTCTCCGGCAACCTGTCGGATGGAGGGAAACGCTTTATAGAGCGTTCAATCAAGGGCAGAGATGGCGAAGGGCTCAATTTGAATGAGATTAAGAGGGGGTATTACAAGATTGTGGCCTCCGGAAGATTCCGTACACTCTATCCCGATTACAAAGTTTTGGAGGATTCCATTGTTGTGTTGAATGTCAAGGCTGTAGAATCACCTCCATTGCGGGTTTCAATTGGGGGGAACATCTCATCTTCATCACTTAACCAACTCTATTTGGGAGTGGAATATTCGCATATTTCAAAGACGCCCTGGAGAGCCGGCCTGGGGGTAAATCTCGGACGTTACTATAAAGGGGGAGACCTTTCGTGGCGTTGGGATCCGGGGGTGGAATCGCCCCTCTATTGGAGTACAGACCTCCTTCTGCATAATTATGACTACCAGAATGGCGGAGGCGGGAGCAGACCGTTATCCCAACTGCAGGATGATATCAGGGAGAAGGAGTCATTTTTGAGGACAGGGATAGGCATTCCGCTGAATATGGCAAAAAACAGGGTGGTGGAGCTGCAATTTGCCGGAGGCATAGTGGAGTACAACTATTTTCAGACAGGAGAGTTTCTGCCGGATGATTTTGCCGACAGGACAAGACTCTATTTTATAACTCCGTCGCTGCTCTTCAAGAGGGAGGAGCTCAACAGACCCCTATATCCAACAAAAGGAGGCAGGGAGTATCTGGAGCTAGGATATAATCTTGCCTATGAGCATTTTACACCGGGAACCGTCTCTCCCGGGACAGGAATGGTCAAGGGGATAAAGAGGGAGAGGTTGATGATGAGATTCCAGACAGAATCTTATCACAAGATTTGTGACTGGCTTACCTTGGGTTATATTGCGGAGCTTGTACTCTCCGGAGCCTGCAACCTCTCCAATTATACCTCAACAATGCTCTATACACCCGCATTCAGGCCATTTCCTCACAGCCGTACATTGATGATGGAGAATTATAGGGCTCCAACATATCTTGGTATTGGTTTAAATCCACTTATTATTCTCTCAAATTCGTTATATTTGCATACAAATGTATCGTGGTTCCAACCATACAGGTTGCTCTGCCGGAGAGGTGTGTCGGATTATGGATATACAGACCCGCTCCCAGAAGGTGCACTGATGGCCAATGTGGCCTTAGTATGGCAATCTCCGGTTGGTCCTCTCTCCTTGTCGGCAAGCTATTACCAGAGGGGTGTGGAGAGGTGGTATCCCCAGCTGAATCTCGGGCTGCTGCTCTTCTGGAGGGGTGCGGTACAGTGATGTTCAAGAGATTATGAAAACCTGACTGAGACGGTAAAATGGCGGGAGTACTTAAAAAACTGGCGAGCGAGACTGTAATTTACGGATTAAGCACAATATTGGCGAGGATGATCAACTTTCTGATCGTGCCGCTCTATACAAGGGTCCTTTCACAGGAGGATTACGGATCATCAACGGAGATAATGTCCTATATTGCAGTTTTGCAGGTCGTGCTCATCCTCGGCCTCGAAACGGGCTGTTTCAAATTTGCCAACAACCCCAAGTACAGTAAAACTTCTCCATTTTCAACGGCACTCTCTGCTGTATCACTCATCTCCTTTGCATTCTTTGTTGTTGTGGCTCTCTTTTCGGGAGAGATAGCCTCAATGATGGGTTATGAAGGTTATTCATCTATGATAACAATGGTTGGAGCGATACTTATGCTCGACTCCATAACTGCAATACTCTTTGCAAGGTTGAGGTTTATGCAGAAAGCGTTGAAGTTTGCCATCTTCAAGACCATCAAGATACTTTGTGAACTTGGTTCAAATCTGCTGCTTTTTCTCGTTCTGCCCTCCCTGTTTGAGTCGGGCAAGATGGAGTTCCTGCTCAATTTTATTCCACCTGTTCCAGATTTTTCATATATAATTTTTGCCATATTCATAAGCTGTCTGGTCTGTATGGTGCTCTTCATTCCTAATCTGGTAAAGGTAAAGATATCACTTGACAAGGGGCTGCTCAGGAGTATGCTCATCTACTCATTCCCCCTTATGGTGGCCGGCCTTCCGGGAATTGTAAATGAGAGCCTCGACCGTATCCTCTTCCGCTTCTTTGCCCCCGAGGGTATAGCCTGGAGAGCAGATCTTGGTCTCTATCAGGCGGCGGTAAAGCTGGCGGTGATAATGAATCTCTTTGTGCAGATGTTCCGCTATGCGGCAGAACCATTCTTCTTTGCAAGGGAGAAGGATAAGGATTCAAGAGTGCTCTATGCAAAGGTGATGGAGTATTTCGTAGCCTTCTGTATGTTGATATTTGTGGGCATAATATCCTATATGGATATAATAGGACTGATATTGGGACGTGATTTCAGGATAGGACTCGGAACTGTGCCGCCGATGCTGCTCTCATATATGATATTGGGTATCCTCTTCAATGTCTCAATGTGGTACAAGTTGAGCGGGCAGACCCGGTATGCCATAAATATTACCATTTCAGGTCTGATAGTGACAGCTTCCGTAAATATAATCTTTATGCCATATTTCTCTTATTGGGCATCGGTGTGGGCCCATCTGCTCAGTGGAATGGTGATGTTGCTCTACAGCTTGTGGCTTGGCAACAGACACTATCCTATCCCATACAACTGGAGAAGAATCTGCAGTTATGTGGCGGCAGGACTGGTGGCCTATGCCCTCTTCTACCTCTTTGACAAGATAGTTGTTGAGGCGATTCCGTGGGCAGATCCAGTTGTGGCCAGGCTGGTTGCAGGAACACTTCTGGTTCTGCTCTATATGGGATATGTGGTTATAAAGAACAGGGTCTTGTTGTCAGGAAGGTCAGGAAAAAGATAAAACAATATAATACAGGAGAGAAAAGAATATGCGAGTAAAAATAGTAAACAGATCGGAGTTCCAGTTGCCGGCCTATGCTACAGAGTTGTCGGCAGGTATGGATCTCAAGGCAAATATTGTTGAGCCGGTGACAATCGGAACATTGGAGAGGGCTATGGTTCCGACAGGCCTCTTTATGGAGTTGCCGGAGGGATATGAGGCGCAGATCAGGCCACGCAGTGGTTTGGCTGCCAAGTTTGGAGTTACTGTTGCCAATGCCCCCGGTACGATAGATGCCGATTATAGGGGAGAGATAAAGGTGATATTGGTAAATCTCTCCAAAGAGCCCTTTACAATCAATCCTGGAGAGAGAATTGCCCAGATGGTGATTGCAAAATATGAGAAGATAGAGTGGGAGCCAGTTGAGGAGTTGAGTGACTCTGAGCGCGGAGCTGGTGGATTTGGCTCAACAGGGAGAAAATAGCCAAAGAAAGAGGTATGGATATGGAGAGTAAATTTTCTATAAAGATAAATGAGAGCTGCATCAGGTGCGGAAGATGTATCAAGGTGTGCCCTTCCCGTATTTTCCGCTGGGAGGAGCAGCCGGCTGGTAATGGCAAAGGAGGGCAGGTGATGGTAGAGAATGTGGAGATGTGTATAGAGTGCGGACATTGCGTTGCAGCCTGCGGTGCGGGAGCCGTAGAGCATACACTCTTCCCTCGGGAGAGGATACATAAGAGTGATTTCGGATTGCTGCCATCTGCGGAGCAGCTTATGATGCTTATCCGTCAGAGGAGGACAAACAGGGCCTTTACAGAGAAACCTGTTCCAAAGGAGCACCTCGATATGATTTTGGAGGCAGCCCACAGGGCGCCTACAGCAAGTAATCTGCAGAATGTAGGGTTTACCCTCATTACTGAGAGGAAGAAGATAGAGCAGATCAACAGGTTTGTAATCGATACGCTTGAGTCAACTGCCAAGACGCTTGACAATCCGTTGCTGAAACCTCTTCTCAAGAGAATTATGCCGGGTGCATACAGGTATGTGCCGCTATTCAAGAGGATGAAGGAGGAATATGAAAAGGGGAATGATCTTCTCCTCAGAGGGGCGCGTATATTGCTCTTTATCCATACCCCAAAAAGTTCCAGATTTGGAGATGCAGATGCCAATCTTGCCTATCAGAATGGCTCCCTTATGGCAGAGGCTTTGGGAATAAGCCAATTATATACCGGCTTTGTCTGTACAGCCATAGGCCGGAGAAAGGGTGAACTTGAAAAGTTGCTCGGGATTCCCTCGGATAGAGTGATAAAGGCCGGTATGGGATTGGGAATACCTGAATTCAGATATCCAAATTATATCGACAGATATGGACGGTCGGGGGAGATCCGTTAATATGCAATATCAATATATTAAGATAACAAATCAGATTAAAGGGAGATGAAAAATATAGAAATGCAGTCATTGTATGAACTCTTCAAAGGGTGTAGCGGCGTCTGTACCGACAGCAGGAAGGTGGAGCCCAATTCACTCTTTTTTGCGTTGAAGGGGGAGAATTTCGATGGCAACAATTATGCCTGTGGCGCGCTGGAGAGCGGGGCATCCTATGCGGTGATAGATAGTGAGGAACTCTATCAGGCAAATGGGCAGATGCAGGAGAGATTGATTCTTGTTGATGATGTGCTCACAACATTACAGCAGCTTGCAAGATACAACAGGCTACAGTACAGGTTGCCTGTGATAGCTCTCACAGGAACAAACGGCAAGACCACAACCAAGGAGCTGATTACAGCAACACTCTCTACAAAATATAAAGTGGTCTCGACAATCGGCAACCTTAATAACCATATAGGAGTTCCTCTGACCCTTTTGAGGATAAATGAAGAGACGGAGGTTGCTGTGGTGGAGATGGGTGCAAGTGCTCCGGGGGAGATAAATCTCCTCTCATCGATAGTCTGTCCGAGCTTTGGCCTTGTTACAAATGTTGGAAAGGCACATCTTTTGGGTTTCGGCTCCTTTGAAGGGGTAAAGGCAACCAAGGGTGAACTCTATGACAACCTTTTGGAACATAAAAAGATAGCCTTTGTGAATGTAGATAATCCCAACCTGATGGAGATGTTGGGGAGCAGATCGGATCTGCGTATAGTACCATACGGAGTGAAGAACAATTGTGCGAGGATAATGGACAATAGTGGGGAATCCCCATTTTTGAAGATGGTTATCCCTAATCCTTGTCTTGAGGCTGTATGTGAAAGCGGGGAGAGCGGAGAGATTGAGGTGAAGACAAACCTTATAGGAAATTACAATGCCGACAATGTGCTGGCTGCACTATGTGTTGCTACCTATTTTGATGTGGCAACAGCTGATGCTGTAAAGGCTATCGAGAACTATATCCCGTCAAATAACCGTTCACAGATGGCAGAAACCGGACGGAACAGGCTGATAATAGATGCATATAACGCAAACCCTACAAGTATGAGGGCTTCGCTTGAGAATTTCAGCTCAATGAGATCAGACAACAAATCTGTTGTGCTGGGTGATATGCTGGAATTGGGAGCCGATTCGCGCAGGGAGCATATTGAGATACTGAAACTTGTTTCTGGTATGGGCTTTACAGGGATATATCTTGTTGGAAAGGAGTTTGAGAGTGCTTTTGATGAGTATAGAGGCGGAGCAGGAGAGGGTGGCTCCGGACAACTCGGATTGATGAATGTGTTATGTTTTGCCGATTCTCAGGAACTTGCCCGCCATTTTGGGGAGAACCCTGTAGCTGGAGCTGCAATTCTGATAAAGGGGTCGAGAGGAACCCGTCTTGAGAGGATAATAGAGAAGTTGTAACCGTCTGGGCAACGGAGCAAATGGATGAATTATATTAATACAGATACTATGAAGAGATTTAAAACAACTATTGGACTTATAGCGTCGGCAATAATGTTGTCGCTTGTTACAGCCTGCAATTCAGGTAACAAATATTATAAATCAATTCCTGCGGAGTTTGACTCTATGTGCCAGAGGGCAATTGACGAGTGGAAGGTGCCCGGTATGGCCGTTGCAGTTGTAAAGGATGGTGAGATTGTCTTTCTCAAGGGCTTTGGTGATGCAAGACAGGCAGATTCACTCAATCCTGCCATACCTGTTACCCCTCAGACAAAGTTTGTGATTGCATCAACATCAAAAGCGATTACCGGAGGACTGCTTGCGACAGTTATGGATGATTATGATACAATAAAATGGGACGCACCGGTAATCAACTATCTCCCCGATTTCAAACTCTATGACGAGTGGGCTACCAGAAATTTCCAGGTAAGGGATATAATGGTTCACCGCACAGGATTCAACAGCTATGCATTGGATGATCTCCCAATGTTCGGTTACGACAGGGATGAGCTCTATTCGCTCTTTGCTGTGGTTCAACCTTCATACAGTTTCAGAACCAAGTATGCCTACAATAACGAGATGTATACCGTAGCTGCAAAAATTATAGAGAAGTATACCGGAAAAAGCTGGGATGAGGCAATTGTGGAGCGCATCTTTACACCTCTTGAGATGAAAAACAGTACAACAGGAAATGTGTCGTTCTACACAGCAGAAAATCTTGCACAGGGTTACAGGCTTGTAAAGGCTGAGGGAAAAGATGAGATAGCAGTAGTGGCGAGAAAGGATAAGGAGGATGCATTCACCTGGCTCTCTGCTGTTGCACCTGCAGGTTTTGTAATATCTACAGCTGAAGATATGGCAAATTGGGTAAAGATGAACCTCAACCACGGAGTATTCAACGGAAAGGAGGTGATATCACGCAAAAACCACGATATGTTGTTCTATCCGCAGACTATAACATCTTGTGATTCATCACGCTTGTGTAACTATGCCCAGGGTTGGACTATTGAGCAGAACAACCGTGGCCGCTATATCCGTCACACAGGTCTTGCATATGGCTATACAGCCCTTGTTGGTATGGTTCCTGATCTTGACCTCGGATTTGTATTCCTTACAAATAACGGAAGCAGTGCCGATGCGCAATCTGCAATTGCAAGAGATTTGATTGAGAAATATTATGGCAACAATCACTCTACCTATTTCGACGACTATCTTGCCGAGTATAAGGAGGATCTCTTTAAGCTGAAGGAGGAGAAGAGTGAAGAGGTGGAGATTGTGAAGCCTTTGGCCAATAGAGCTTATGTTGGAAACTACCATAAGGAGGTCTTTGGAACAGCGAGAGTGTATGAGAGAAATGATTCACTCTTCTTTGCCCTTGAGGAGGTAGACAGCCATCTTGTCCACAAGAACGGCAATGTATTCATATTCCGTGTACCGGGAGCAGGCACATTTGACCTTACATTTACAGTAAAGGGTGGAAAGGCTTCGTCACTTACATTTGATATAAATGATCCTATCGGTGATTTTGTGAGAAAATGATACTCCGCTAATAGGCGGTTGTATAATCCTCCCTATACCGTTTGGGTGAGATACCCGTATGTTTTTTGAAGAACTTTCCGAATGACGACTGGTCTGAGAAATTGAGGCTCTCAGCAATCTCCTGTATTGGAATATCCGGTTTCCTGAGCATAAGTTTGGCTCGGGAGACCAGGTAATGGGCAATCCAGGTGGTGGCTGTCTTTCCCGAGACCTCTTTCAGTATCAGTGAAAGGTATTGTACACTTATGCAGAGCTTGTCGGCATAAAATGCAGGATTATGCTCTTGCTCTGCATATTTTACCAACAATTCCATAAAGTTCTTGATATAGATTTTCTTGATGGATTTTTCCTGGTTTGTACTTTCGCTCCTGTTGTAGAAAATAATATTTATAGCCTCCAGAATGAAAGTATAGAATGTGCTTTTTATCAGCTCTTTCTGCAGCTTGTTGGATTTGGCTGCGAGGTAGTGGTTTATCCTCTCCAGACAGGTGGTAAGGGAAGAACACTCCTCTTGGGAAAGCTGGGTGTAGGGCAGGCTCCTGTCGACGGAGAGTAGCTGGGAAATCGACACGGGTGGCTTCTTGTCGACAGTTATCTCCTGTATGAAATTTTTCGAAAAACACATAAGATATCCCCTTAAATCGGGACTGATGCCAAGTTGGGTTACAATATTGAATGGCGGAATAGCCATAATGGCCCATTTGGGAACATTGTACTCTTTATAGTCTATAGAGATTGAGATTGACCCTTCCCTTGTCAGAAAAATTACCGCATTGTTTTCGCGCGCAGTCGGGCTCAATATGCGTTCAATGAGATTCTGGTCGAATTTGAACAAATTTTCACTGTCCAGTTTTATTATAGCAAGGTCATTCTCAATGTTGCATCCTTCGAGAATATCCGTCAATTCAGAGATGGAGATGTCAATATTGTTTATAGCCATATCGTTATCATAAAAAGTCAGTTGTTTCCGGGATATCACAAATCCCGGTTGCAAAAATCGGAATTTAAATTGTATATATTGAAATGGAATAGTGGTCAAAAAGGGATGATATTTTATCAAAAATTCCAAAAACGGGCAAGAGAGGCCTTTTAAACAGCTTTGGGAGGTAAAAAATGGAGGCTGAAATATTTTTAGAAAAGGCGAAGTGGTGTTCCTGATTTCTCTTTTTGTACCATTTTTAGAGAAGTTGTATAGATTTGGACTATATTTGTACGATTTAAACCAAATCAGTTTCCGTGATTATATATCATATTTGCACCCTATTTTGGATAAATGGCTGAAAAGGACAATGGCAAAGAGAGAGCGTATATTGGAGTGTGCATTCAATGAGTTTACAAGGAGCGGAATCAAACGCTCAAGTGTGGACTGCATTGCTGCAAAGATGCATATTTCAAAGAAAACAATTTATGAGTTCTTCGAAAATAAGGAAAATTTGTTGCTTTGTTCCGTACAGCACGAGATTGGCAAAATTCTTGAGGGGATAAAAGCTTCCTCAGAGAGCTGTACAGATGTGCTCTCAATTATAATTGCACACTCTGTCAGGCTCTTCAAATTCTGTAATGCAACAGGACGCGGTTTTTATAGCGAACTCGTTTCATATCCGGAGACGATGGAGTATATACAGAATGTGAGAGCCCTGCTGTTGGAGAGTGGAAAGAGGAGATTTGCACAGGGAATAGAGGAGGGATATCTCAGGGAGGATACAGATATAAATATTGTGGGAAGGTTGCTGGAATCCCAGATTGTTGCATTTGAAACGGGTGACAACAGCCATACGCCAGATGAGATTTGCAAATTGAGTCTTATGATCATCCTGCGCGGTGTATGTACCGATAAGGGTGTTGAGTACCTTGATAACTTGGAAAGAAAATATTAAAAACTTAATTATAGATGAGAAAAGATTTGTTAAAATTTGTAGCAGCAGTTGTCTCATTGTTTGCGCTCTCAGCTCCGGTTCAGGCGCAGGATACATTGAGATTGACTTTGGATGAGGCATTGGAGATTGCCTTGAGCGAAAATCTTACAGTTAAGGTTGCTGATATGGAGATCAGCAGGACCGGTTATGCAAAGAAGGGTACCTATGCATCATTGTTCCCCCAAATCAATTTTAGCGGAAATTATCAGGGTACCATCAAGAAACAGGTAATGGTAATGGGCGACCAGTCATTCTCAATAGGTACAGACCATACCTGGAGTACAGGATTTTCATTGAATATGCCTATTGTCTCAGCCACCCTATGGAAGAGCCTCCAGATTACAGCTCTTGATGTTGAATTGGCTGTGGAGAAGGCCCGTTCATCACGTCAGGATCTTATCAACCAGGTGGAGCAAGCCTTCTTTACAACACTTTTGGCCAAAGATTCATACGGAGTGTATAAGGAGAATTACGACAATGCATTGGCGGATTACAATGATATCAAAGAGAAATATGATAATGGCCGTGTGGCAAAATATGACCTTATAAGGGCTGATGTGGCTGTCCAGAATGCAAAACCTACAATGCTTGATGCAAAGAACAATATTGAGTTGAGCTTGTGGAAACTCAAGGCTCTATTGGGAATTGATTTGAATACCAATATTGACTGTGCGGGCTCTCTTGCAGATTATGTTGACCAGATGGAGCGCATTGCATTGGACTCGAAGGTTTCGCTTGATGCAAACTCAACCTTGAAGCAGTTGGGTATCCAGGAGGATATGCTCTACAAGTCTTACAAGATGAAGATTGCGCAATATTATCCGTCGTTGAACTTCTCATTGTCATATCAGTGGATTGCAATGACTGATGACTGGAAGTTCAGTACATTCAAATGGAATCCTTATTCGGTAGGAGCATTGTCATTGACAATTCCAATCTTCTCAGGCGGACAGAGATACCACTCTGTAAAGCAGGCTAAGGTACAGTACAACCAGTTGCAGCTGCAGAGGGAGAATGCAGCCCGTGAACTTGAGGTTGCTGCCCGTCAGGCAATGAGTTCAATGGATACCTACATTGAGCAGTATGATGCGGCTTCCAAGAATATTGAGGGTGCTGAGACAGGATATCAGATTGCCCAGAAGAGATATGATGTGGGTAGCGGTACAATTACCGAGCTTAAGGATTCACAATTGGCACTCCTTATGGCCAGATTGAATCTTAACCAGTCTATCTACAGTTATCTGGTTGCCAAATCTTCACTCGACAAGATTTTGGGCGTGAATGCAAACAATATGGTTGAAAATAATAAAAATAACTAAATATGAAGAAGATGAACTTTTTTAAGATGTTGCTTGCTGCTGCAATCGTTACCTCTGCAGTTGCTTGTAAAAACGACACCCAGGAGGCTGCAGTTGTTGAAAAAGAGAGTGCAGTGCAGGTAAAGGTGAAACAGTGTTTCCAGAGAGATGTAGAGCAGATCGAGACCTTTACAGGTACTGTTGAGGCAAATGTGAAGAACAATATCTCTCCAAAGATGGCGTTGCGTATCTCTGATATCTATGTTGAGGTAGGTGACAGGGTTAAAAAGGGCCAGAAACTTGCCACTATGGAGGCTGTAAATATGGTTCAGGCAAAATTGAAGATGCAGAACGATTCATTGGAGTTTGTCAGAACAGATAATCTCTACAATGCAGGTGGCGTTTCAAAGAGTGAGTGGGATGCACGCAAGATGGCATACAGCATCTCAATGACAAATTACAGGAACCTTTTGGAGAATACTGAATTGTTGAGCCCTATCAATGGTGTTGTAACCGCAAGAAACTACGATAAAGGAGATATGTTCAGTATGGGTGCCCCTCTATTTGTTGTAGAGGAGATTCGTCCTGTAAAACTTATGTTGAATGCCTCTGAGAAGCTCTTCATCAATATCAAGAAGGGTATGGAGGTAGATGTAAGATTGGATGTTTACGGAGATGAGGTATTTAAGGGAAAAGTTTCATTGGTTTACCCTACAATTGATCCTCAGACCAGAACATTCCCTGTAGAGATTACTATCAGCAATCAGGATGAGCGTGTACGTCCGGGTATGTTTGCACGAGTTACTTTCGCATACGGAATAGCCGAGCACGTTGTGGTTCCGGATATGGCTGTAGTGAAACTTACAGGTTCAGGTGACAGATTTGTATATGTTGTTGAGAACAACAAGGTTGTCTTCAAAAAGGTTGAGTTGGGAAGACGTTTTGATACCGAGTATGAGATTATCAGCGGCTTGAATTCAGGTGACAACGTAGTAATTGAGGGACATAGCCGCTTGACAAATGGAGCTGCGGTTGAGGTTCTAGAGTAATAACAATAAAACGGAAAGTATAAAATGAGTATATATCAATCAGCAGTAAAAAAACCGATTACCACAGCCTTGATCTTTGTAGCTGTGGCCATATTCGGTATTTTTTCTCTAACTCGTATTCCTATAGACCTTTTGCCTGAAATAGATACCAATGCTATTATGGTGATGACAGCCTATGAAGGTGCGAGTGCTTCGGATATAGAGAATAACGTTACCAAACCGTTGGAGAATGCTTTGAATAGTGTCTCTGACCTTAAGCATATCACATCACAATCAAAGGAGAATATCTCAATCATCACTCTTGAGTTTGAGTATGGTATCGACATTGATGTGGCAACAAACGATGTGCGTGACAAGCTTGATATGGTTGAGCAGGCTTTGCCTGACAATGTAAACAACCCTATCATCTTCAAATTCGGAACAGATGATATTCCTATCCTCTTGCTCTCTGTAACAGCAGAGGAGAGTACAACAGGACTTTACAAGATTCTCGATGATAAGGTTGCCAACCCGCTTGCCCGTATCAGCGGTGTGGGTGCAGTATCCGTATCGGGCTCTGCGAAACGTGAGATCAAAGTATATTGCGACCCTTACAAACTTGAGGCATACGGATTGTCTATTGAGGCAATATCACAGATTATCGGCGTAGAGAACAGGAATACTCCTGCCGGAAACATCGATATAGGATCGCATACATACTCTTTGCGTGTGCAGAAAGAGTTTGAGGATGCTTCCGAAATGGAAGGTCTTGTTGTAGGAAGCTATAATGGCAAGACTATTTATCTTAGAGATGTTGCACGTATTGAGGATGGACTTGAGGAGAGATCTCAAGAGACTTTCAATAACCTTAAAAAAGGTGGAATGGTCATTATCCAGAAGCAGGCAGGTGCAAATTCTGTTGCAATTTCCCAGAAGGTTAAAGAAAAGTTGCCTGAGATTCAGGCATCATTGCCGTCTGATATAAAATTGGGAGTTATTGTTGATACATCAGATAACATTACAAGAACAATCAACTCTTTGGTTGAGACAATTACCATCACATTTATCCTTGTGATACTTGTTGTTTATGGATTCTTGGGAAGATGGAGAGCAACCTTCATCATTATGCTCACCATTCCTATCTCATTGTTGGGATCTTTGATCTACTTGTTTGCTACCGGCAATACTTTGAACATTATATCATTGTCGTCACTCTCAATTGCTATCGGTATGGTGGTGGATGATGCCATTGTGGTTCTGGAGAACATCACTACCCACATTGAGAGGGGAAGCCGTCCTAAACAGGCTGCTGTCCACGCAACAAATGAGGTGGCTATTTCAGTTATTGCATCAACCCTTACAATGTTGGCTGTGTTTATGCCTATGACTATGATTACCGGTTTGAGCGGTATCCTCTTCCGTCAGTTGGGCTGGATTGTAAGTATCATTATGATAGTTTCAACTATTGGTGCACTTACCCTTATCCCTATGTTGTGTTCACAGATGTTGAGGCTGAATCCTCATATCGGCAAGTTCCAGCAGTTGATATTTACCCCTATCCACAAAGGATTGGATGCTCTTGACCGTGTTTACGGTAAATTGTTGGGTTGGGCTGTCCATCATAGAAAGACCGTCATTATGCTTGGTTTGGGAATCTTCTTTGGCGCAATCTTTATTCTCGGCCCGATGATGAAGACAGAGTTCTTCCCTGCTCAGGATAATGGACGTATTTCGGTGAAGATACAGTTGCCTATCGGTACCCGTCAAGAGATTACCAGAGATCTTGCGCTTGAACTTGCAGAGAAGTTTATGAAACAGTATCCTGAAATTGTAACTTGTAACGTTACTGAGGGTATGGCTGACTCCGACAATACATTTGCCTCTATGCAGGAGAACGGTACGCACATTATGTCGTTCAACATCTCCTTGACAGATATGGAGGAGCGTGAGAGAGGTCTCCTTCAGATTTGTGACCTTATGCGTAAGGATCTTGCAAAATACCCTATCATCAGAACTTTCCAGGTTATCGCCGGCGGTCAGCAGGGTGGTATGTCAGGCCAGTCATCAGCAGAGATTGAGATCTTCGGATACGATTTTGCCGCTACCGACAAGGTTGCAAATGAGATTGCAAACAGATTGAAATCATACTCGATGATTGATGAGGTATTTATCAGTAGAAATGAGTACTCTCCTGAGTATCAAGTTGATTTTGATAGAGAGAAACTCTCGGTCAATGGAATCAACACCTCTACTGCTTCGCAATATTTGAGAAACAGAATCAATGGAGCCTTGGCTTCATACTATAGAGAGGATGGTGAGGAGTATGATATCACAGTAAGATATGCTCCAGAGTTCCGTCAGTCCGTAGAGGATGTGGAGAATATCCTTATCTATAACAATCAGGGCAAAGGTATTAGAATCAGAGATTTGGGTGAGGTGAAAGAGATTCTTACCCCTCCAACAATTGAGCGTAAAGACCGTGAGAGGGTTGTTACAGTTACCGCTGTATGTCCTGAGGGAATGGCGCTTTCTGATATGGTTGCAATTGTAAATAAGGAGATGAAGGAGATAGAGATGCCTGGTGATCTTGCCTGGGATTTGGGCGGAACATACGAAGAGCAGCAGGAGTCGTTTGCAGATTTGATTACATTGATGATTCTGGTTGTTATCCTCGTATTCATCGTGATGGCTGCACAGTTTGAGTCATTGACCTATCCTTTCGTAATTATGTTCTCTATTCCGTTTGCGATTGTGGGTGTATTGATGGGACTTGTATTCACCGGAACCCCTATGGGTATTATGGCGATGGTCGGACTCTTGATGCTGTTGGGTATTGTGGTGAAGAATGGTATCGTGCTTATCGACTACACCATCTTGTGTAGAGAGAGAGGTATGGGTATCCTCCAGTCTGTTGTAACAGCAGGTAAATCCCGTTTGAGGCCGGTGCTTATGACCACCTTGACAACTGTATTGGGTATGGTTCCAATGGCAATCGGTACAGGTACAGGTTCTGAGATGTGGAGAAGTATGGGTATGACAGTTGCATGGGGATTGTCTGTGTCAACCTTGATTACATTGGTTATTGTTCCTACGCTTTACGCTGTATTTGCTGGTGTGGGTATCAAGAAAAACCGCAAAAAAATGGCAAAGGCTTTGGCAAAGGCCAATGCTTAATCAGAAACATTAAATAAAAAGTAATGAAAGCACTATTCATATCATATAATCAGGCTTATCACGAGGAGATTATGGAGATTATGCTCCTATGTGGATTGAAGGGATATACCTATTGGGATGTAACCAGGGGAAGGGGGTCTTTTACCGGAGAACCTCACCTTGGCGACCACGCCTGGCCTACATTGAATGCATCTATGCTTATAATGGCCAAAGATGAACTTGTTCCAGCTTTCAAGATGAGATTGAAGGAGCTGGATTCAAAGTCGGAGGCTATGGGACTAAGATGTTTCACCTGGACAATTGATGAGGAGTAAATAACCCTTTTATAGTAGAACGGGTTGCCCCCAAACACGCTAAATGGCTCTGATGCCATTCCTGGTAAGGTATGCGTGTTTGGGGGCAATCATTTTGATATGGCTCCGGCACTCCAGATTGCATTTCTGGCTCGAAGGATCCGGATTATAGCTGGCTGAACCGCCTTGTTCCGGTAAAGAACCGGAGGATAATGCTCCTGTTGTAGGTGCCGGGCAGATACTTCATAAAGCTGTTGGTATAGCTTATCCTTCTGTCGGAGATTCTGGTCTCCCTCTTCATCTTGCGGAAGTCGGAGTGGGCCTTCACCACCGATTTGAAGAATTGGAACTTTCCTTGAAGCAGATATGCGATTGCGCTCATACCGTCAATTGCCATTCTGATGCCGAGGGTCAATGTCCTGCGGAAAATGCTCCTGTAGCATCCGCTCTTGTAGGGCAGATTTTTATAGAGCATAAGAAGGTTGTTGCGGTAGTTGAGATAGAGTTTTCTTGGAGAGTTGTTTGGCAAGGTGCCTCCACCTACGTGGTATACGACACTCTGGGGGACAATCCAGGAGTGGTATCCCATCAGCTTTGCCCGCCAGCAGAAGTCAATCTCCTCCATATGGGCAAAGAAACTCTCGTCAAGGCCTCCAAGCTCCCTATATATGTGGCTTCTGACAACCATACAGGCTCCCGATGCCCAGAAAATCTCTATTGGAAGGTCATACTGCCCATTATCCTCCTCAACTGCTGAGAGAATCCTTCCTCTGCAAAATGGATAGCCATACCTATCGATAAATCCTCCGCTGGCCCCTGCATATTCAAAGAGCTCGGCCATTTTTTCTCCATTTTCCCTCTTTCCGCCATTTTCTCCCTCAAGAATCTCCTGATGCCTCTGTTCCGAGAGAATTTTTGGCATTGCTATGCCCGCTTCAGGGTTGTTGTCCATAAAATCGACAAGACTCTCTATCCACCCGTCAGAGACCCTGATATCGGAGTTGATAAGGATATAGAACTCTGCATCAATCTGGGCAAGAGCCCTGTTGTATCCTCCTGTGAATCCATAGTTCTTGTCTAATTCAATAAGCTTTATATCGGGGAAACAACTTCTCAGCATCTCAATTGAGCCGTCGGTAGAGCCATTGTCGGCCACATAGATTGTACCGTACTCCTGCGGAGTCTGCTCTATCAGAATAGGAAGATATTTGTTTAGGAATTTTATTCCGTTCCAGTTTAGTATAACGACGGCTGCTCTCATTTTACAGATTGACCAATTCTCTTGAATTAAAAACTGTGATTCAAATATGTTTAAATAGAAAGAGGGTAATGCAAATTTACCCTCTTTCAAATTGTCGAATATGTAAGATTATGCTGTAACGCGCTCAAGCCATTTGACCATACCGAGCATTACACTCATAGATACGAGACATACTACCAAGAATACACTCCAGCATTGCCAGATAGGCCAAGCATTATACATTAGAGGGCCGATCCACAATAGAAGGTTTCCAAGAGCTGTTGCTGTAAGCCACAACCCCTGGCATAGACCAAGAAGGTTCTTAGGGGCAACTTTTGAAACGAATGAAAGTCCAAGAGGTGAGATGAACAACTCGGCAACTGTCAAGAAGAAGTATGTTACAATAAGTACCCACCAGTGAGCCTTGTTTGCCATCTGCTCAGCAATAGGAAGTGCCTTGTAGGCATCAGCTGAAGGGTAACCCTTCATTATTGAGAATATTGCAAGGAATAAGAATGCAAGACCTGCAATCAACATACCGATAGCAATTTTACGAGGAGTAGAGATGGCTCTGCCTCTTTTTGCAAGAGCTGCAAAAATGGCCATAACTATAGGGGTGAGGGTAATTACAAAGAATGGGTTGATAGCCTGCCAGATCTCCGGTGCAACTGCGGTTGAATCTACAAAGTCACGTGCAAAGAATGAGAGTGACTGTCCGTTCTGGTGGAATGAGAACCAGAAGAAGATAACAATACCAAGAACTGCAAACAATGCATACATTCTCTGTTTGATCTCTTTTGCCATAGCAGCCTTCTCCTCAGCAGTGTAGTTTACATTTTGAGCAGCCTCTTTCTTGGCAGGGGTAGGGAATGTTCTCTGCGAGATGAAGAAGATAACCAATGAGATTACCATTGCTGCAGCTGAAGCGATGAATGAGTAGTGTACACCCTCATTGAAGATCTGGAGATATTGCTGGCAAGATGTTGCCAAATCTGCCACCTGACCGCCGGCAGCAACCATAAGTTGCTGTAAGTTTGCAAGAGCCTCAGGAGCCATTGACGCAGCAGAATTGAGATACTCGTGGCAAAGTGCAGGAAGCTGTGCGTTATATACCATACCGTTGGTTCCCAACCACCATTGGCGTAGGAATGGAGCTACAAGAGGAGCGATAAGACCACCTACATTGATAAATACATAGAAAATCTGGAAACCGGCATCACGTTTGTCCTTAGCCTCTTTAAGAGCCTCTGGACCTTTCTTTGCAGCCTCAGCCTCAAAGTCATCATACATCTGGCCTACGATAGCCTGAAGGTTACCTTTGAAGAGACCATTACCAAATGCAATAAGGAACAGTGCAACACAAGTAAGTGAAAGCAACCAGGTAGTATTATCTGCTGTCGCAAGAATCGGAATTGAGAGAACAATGTATCCGATTGCCATAATTATAAGACCGGACTTGATGGTAGCCTTGTAGTTCTGTGTACGGTCTGCTATGAGACCACCAATAAGAGCAAGAATATAGATGCCTGCATAGAAAACAGAGTAGATTGCGCTGCTGGCACCTTCGCTCAAACCAAATTTAGAACACAGGAACAATACAAGCACGGCATTCATAATGTAGTAGCCGAAACGCTCGCCCATGTTACTTAGAGCAGCTGCGAGCAACCCTTTAGGATGATTTTTAAACATAGTAGTATTTTTAAGTTAATATTGATTAATAATAATTTTCCAATTATGGCACATATCTCCCGCCATTAGCGAACAAAGATAAGAAAAAGAGAGAGTTTACAAAAAAATAAATATCTTTGTCTATATCTGTCTTATGAAAAGATAGCTGAAAGTGGTATAATGGTTAAAATTATTTCATATTTTATTTGGTATCTGATATATATCGTCTCTCTTCTACCGAGACGCTTCTACTATATTTTGTCGGATCTGATGGCCTGGATGCTGGGCACCCTCTTCTCCTACAGGAAAGAGACAATTCTCAAGAACCTTACAAACAGCTTTCCGGATCTGGAGAGGCCGGAGATAGAGAAGATTGCAAAAGAGTACTACAGCTATATGTGTGACATTATGGTGGAGAGCATCTGGCAGGTCTCGGCAACACCAAGGCAGTTGTGCAGAATGGTTGAGGTGGAGGGGATAGAGCTTCTTGATACTCTCTCGGAAAAATATGGGAAGGTGATGGTGATGATGGGCCACAGGGGCAATTGGGAGATGGTAGGTGCATTTTGCGGAGAACCGGACAGACGCAGTGATGCCAGTTTTGCAAACCATCCCATTACAATAACCTATAAAGTGACAAGAAGCAGAATTTCCAATTTCCTCTTTGAGAAGATGAGGATGCACGAATATGGGAAGTTCGGAAATCCGGGCCATATTGTGGGGTCAAGGCAGATTTTGCGTCACGTCGCTTCTGGAAAGGGCCGCCATACCTATATGTTTATTGCCGACCAGTATCCCCGTCTTGGCGGAATACCGTTGCTCTTCCTTAATCAGGAGACATTTTTCTTTGAGGGGGCAGAATTTATGGCACGGCGTATGAATATGCCTGTAGTATATCTTGATATAAAGAGGGAGAGGAGGGGAAAATACAGGATGACATTCTCGCTTATAAGTGAGCAGCCTGCCCAGACAGCAAAGGGTGATGTTACTTTCAGATTTGCCCAATTGCTTGAGAAACATATAATGGAGAATAGATACAATTGGCTCTGGAGCCACAAACGGTGGAAGAGGGGCTTTACCGAGGAGGATAGGAGGGAGTGCCGGGAGATTGCGGCGAGATTCGTAAAAGGGTAGAATGGTGAAAGATGGCAGGAGTTCCGCAGGGATTTCGGTATATCATAAAATCTTTTTATCTTTGTTAGGATATTGAACAGATTAATACAATTGTTGATATGAGAGGATTAAAATTTATCTTGGCGGCAGCGGTACTCTGCTTTGCCATAAATGCAAATGGCCAGATATTGCAGCCCGGACAGGCGGCACCGGCCGGTTCGATTATATATTCATTGCCGAGCACTACAATATTGTTGGAGGTAACTGCCGAGCACGAATCTTTCGTTGCCGGCCCATATGCCAAATATGCCCAGAAGTATCTTGGAATCGATGCAAGGACAGAGAGCGGAGACTCTTATAAGATCTCATCAATAGAGCTTATGCCTTATATTGAGGCAGATCCGTCTGTAAGGGTTGCCATAAATCTTGGAGCGGCAAAAGGTGCCTCTGCAAACTTCCTGAACTTCTGCTCTCAAGGTCTGATAATCACCTCCGACAGCTATACCGGCAAGGAGGCAAGATGGCGTTTCCCGTCAGTGGTAAATGAGAGTGAATTTGCAGCTTCTGGAGCAACTTCGAATCTTGACAACAGGGTTACAACTCTATACAAGAGTGTGGCTACCTCTTCAGGTCTTGAAAAGGTTCCTGTACAGCAGACTCAGGTAGTGGAGAAGAGCCTTGAAAAGAAGGCTGAAGAGACAGCAGCGCTCATCTTTGCCTTGAGGGAGAAGAGGATGGATATCATTACCGGAAATACCGATGCAACATATAGCGGAGAGGCTATGGGTGCTGCAATCGCAGAGATCACAAGATTGGAGCAGGAGTATTTGAGCCTCTTTATTGGCAAGGGTATTACAGATACGCAGAGCATGACCTTTGATGTTGTGCCAAAAGCCGATAATGGAGCGCAGATGTACATTGCATTCAGAATTTCTGATACCCAGGGTCTGATGCCTGCTTCAAATATGGGAGGCCGCCCGATTGTGCTCGAATTGCAGAGAGAGCCTTCGGCTGCTGTAATCTCCGAGACAGCTGCCTCTGCAAAGGGTAAGATCTACTACAGGAATCCGGCTACAATGGTGGTCAAGGTGCTTGACGGACAGAAACTGTTGTTGCAATCGAGAATGCCTGTATATCAGTTGGGAGAGACATTGTCATTCCCTATTGATATAGCAATAAAATAGCTTGAGAAAATCAAAAACACTTAAAATAGATAGAAATGAGTACAATAGCAGAGTTGAATCCGCAAATAGTGTGGAAAAACTTTTATGAATTGACAAAAATTCCACGCCCGTCGAAATTTGAGAACGAGGCAGCGCAGTATATCTGTGATTTTGGAAAGAATCTTGGTCTTGAGTCTTTCAGGGATGAGATAGGAAATGTCATTATCCGCAAACCTGCAACTCCAGGTATGGAGGATAGAATGGGTATTATTCTTCAGGCTCACGTAGATATGGTTCCTCAGAAGAATAATGATGTTGAGCACGATTTCAAGAAGGATCCTATCAAACCGAGGATTGTGGAGAATATGGTTTATGCAACAGGTACAACTTTGGGTGCCGACAATGGTTTGGGTTGTGCAGTGGCAATGGCTGTTCTTGAGTCTAAAGATTTGGTTCACGGACCAATTGAGGTTCTTATAACCATAGATGAGGAGACCGGTATGACAGGTGCACGTGCACTCAAGAGCGGTGTTTTGAATGGTGATATTCTTATCAACCTTGACTCTGAGACAGAGGGAGAGCTATATGTGGGTTGCGCCGGTGGTCTTGACGGTTCTGCAATATTCAAGTATACAACAGAGGCTGTTCCTGCAGGTTATGTTGGCCAGACACTTAATGTGAAGGGCCTTGTAGGTGGCCACTCAGGTATGGATATCATTCTCTACAGAGCCAATGCAAACAAGGTTATGGCAAGGGCATTGTTGCCATTGGTAAGGGATTATGGTGTTAAATTGATGAACATTGAGGGTGGAAATATGCGTAATGCCATCCCTCGTGAGGCTGTTGCAGTTTTGGCTGTTCCTGCTGACAAATTGGAGGAGGTTAAGGCTGTTGTAGCTAAAGTTGAGGCAGAGGTTAAGGTTGAGTATGCAGCTACCGATAAGGATGCAAGAGTATTCCTTGAGGAGTCGGCTATTGAGGGCGAGGCTATCTCACAAGAGGTTGCAGTAGCACTTTGCAGAGCACTTTATGCTTGTCCTAATGGTGTTGAGAGAATGAGTGACGCTATGCCTGGTCTTGTCGAGACCTCGAACAATATGGCAATTGTAAAATCAGAGAATGGAACAATCAAGGTTCACTCTTTGATGAGAAGTTCTGTTGATACTGCAAAAGATGATTTGGCAGAGAGAATGCGTGCTGTATTTGAGATGGCAGGTGCAGAGATTTCATTCTCCGGCGGATATTCAGGATGGGCTCCAAATATGGCTTCACCTATCTTGAAGGAGATGAAGGCGGTATATGAGAAATTGTACGGCAAACAGCCTGCTGTAATGGCTATCCACGCTGGTTTGGAGTGCGGTATACTTGGTGGAACATATCCTAACTGGGATATGGTATCTTGCGGCCCTACAATCTTCTCGCCTCACTCACCTGATGAGAGAGTTGAGATTGACTCAGTAGGCAAATGGTGGGATTTTGTTGTTGAGGTTCTTAAAGAGGCTCCAAGAAAATAATCGCTGTATGCAATAAATAAATGTGGCCTGAGGTTGCTTCGCTTCAAAGCTTTGCTCCCTTCAGGCCACTTTCTTATTACAGAGGATTCTGCTATTCTGCAAGAGGTTTGAAGCCGTTGCCCAGAATCTCTTTGGAATCTACGATATTTATAAAGGCCTTTGAGTCAACTCCGCTGATTCTGTGACGTAGAATGGTAGCCTCGCGGCGTGTGACAATTGTATAGATTATCTGCCGGCACTCACCTCTATAACCTCCCTCAGCATTGATGATTGTTGCACCTCTTCCAATCTCATTTATAATTATATCCCTCACCTTCTCGGTCTCGTTGGTGATGATCATCAATGTCTTGTGAACATTGGCTCCCTCAACGACAAGGTCTATCACTTTACCCTCAATGAAGATAAGTATCCAGGAATACATTGGCAGACGCCAGTCGCCAAAGGCTACTACGGTGGTAAGTGTGATTGTGCAGTCAACTATAATTACAAGAGTTCCCAATGAGATATGTGTATATTTATGGAGTATCATTGAGATGATGTCGCTACCTCCGGATGTGGCTCTCGACTTGAAGATCATTCCGAGTCCTATTCCATAGACGATACCTCCAAATACAGAAGAGAGAAGCTGCTCCTGAAGCAGTGCGCGCTCGGCTATCTCCGGCTCAAGAAGAGCATCAAATCCATAAAATTTATGGACCAGTCCCATAAATACAGGTATCATAAAGGTGCAGACAACTGTCTTGATACCAAATTTGCCTCCAAGGAATATAAATCCCACAATAAGAAGAGGTATATCCATACAGAGAGCAGAGACCTCAGTCCTCCACCCGAATAGGTGGTGGAATACAATGGAGAGTCCATATGTTCCTCCCGGTGCAAATCCGTATGGCTCTGCAAAGAGTACATTACCCAAAGCAAAAATGAAGCATCCTCCAGCCAGCCAGGCGTATGTTATGAAAAAATCTTTTGAAAACAGTTTCTCTTTAGTAGCAAGTCCCATTTCTGTCAAGTTTATTGTCAAGTGTTTCTGAACTGCAAATTTATTTTAAAATCACGACAAATTCACCCTTATTCCTAAAAAGATGGCCGAATTTATGTAACTTTGGAGTTTACATACAAAAAATATGAAACATATATACCTTTATATATTGGCAGTTGCTTCTGCTTTTACGCTCTTTTCCTGCGCCTCAAAATCTGAAGTAGGCCAGCAACTCGAGAGGGCTGAATCCCTCCTTGCCCGGAATCCCGACAGTGCACTTGTTATAATAGGCTCTATTCCCATAAATGAGATAAGGGGAGCAGGGGAGAAGTCTGAGTTTATCCTTCTATATGAGAGAATTCTGGAGAAGAACGGAATCAATTTTATAGGAGAGGAGGATATGGAGGAGGCAGTCAGTTATTTTTCTGAAGGGAAGGAGCCGTTGAAACTCTTCCTTGCCCATCTCTATATGGGAAAGATCTATGACGCTGCCGGCAACCAGTATCAGGCAATGGAGCAATATGTGGAGGCTGAAGGAGTCTGTGGAGAACTGGAAGAGGAGGTAAAGGCGCTTTACACGGATGAGATTGCATCACTCCATATGGCAAAGGGTGACCTCTTTTTCAGTAAACTGAATATAAACTCTGCCCGGAAGGCATATGAAAAGGGATGCGGTTTTTATGAAAGATCAGGCGACAGCCTCAAATTGATGCGATGTTACGGCAAACTGGCAAAGTGCCACGAGCAGTCAGACAAATATGAGGAGGCACTTGATGCATATAATAAGGCTTTGGATTTGGCGGGCACTGTTGGTGAAAAGAGGGATATCCTCTCATATTCAACCGCAATTTCAGGTATAGACTTTGCGATGGGAGCCTCTTCGCAGAGTGTTCTTGAGGAGTTGCAGTCAATTTACGGGAAGTATAACGGAGGAACAGCCCCGGCAGATAACTATATTCTTCTCTCCTGTCTTCATCTTGACAATGGAAATGTTGGAAAGGCAAGGGAGTATGCGCTGAAGTTCAAGGCTGAATCACAATCAATGAGAGATGTGGAGAGTGCGGCACTTTCAATGTTGCTCTCTACGATAGCAAAAGCGGACGGAAACTATGCTGAGGCATTGCAGCACAGAGAGGATTATGATACCATAATGGCCTCGGTAAATGAGCAGGAGAGGGAGAATTCAATACGGGAGATAGAGCAGCTCTACTATAATAAGCAGCTTGTAGTGGAGAATGAGAATATGAAGCGTCAAAACAGGAATGTAATGGTCATTTACTCACTGCTGGTGGTAATTCTTGTTCTGGTTCTGATGTGGCTTGTTCTTCTGTGGAGAAGGAAGATAAAGATGAAGAACAGCCAGATTGAGCACTATCTTGTTGTAGCCCAGGAGGCGGAGAACTCAAAAAACAGCCTTTTGGGAGAACTTGATGTGCAGAAGGAGAAGGAGAAGAGGCTGAAGGAGCTGCTTGAGAGCCGCTTCAGAGAGATTAGGGAGCTGGCCGGCACCTACTATGAATTCGGTTACTCCAAGAAACTTCACAGAAAGGTTGAGCAGATCTTGTCGTTCCAGTCTTTCGGCCAGGATATGTTTGAGGTGATAGAGAATGTTGTCAATGCAAAGAACAATGGTGCCATAGAGAAGATAAGGAGACTATATCCACAGATACCGGAGGAAAATATAAAATTGTTGAACCTTATTTATGCAGGTTTTTCACCGCAGGAGATAAGTGTGATCATCAATGATTCCCCCCAAAATATCTATGTGCGCAAAAGCAGACTCAAGAGAAAATTGGCTGATCTGATAGATGAAGATCCTACACTTGAATTCAAGTAAAACCGATGGCTTATACGGGTAAATAATTGATTTATAGTAAGATATGTCGAAACGTTATGCGTTTTGTCTTAACTTGCAGATAATCAGACTATTGCAGATGGTGCAAGAAAATAGAAAAAATCATCATTTTTAAATTACTGATATTCAATAATTTGCAAAACAACTTGAAAGGTTTTTCCTGGGTTGGAAATTTGCATTTTTCTATATGCCCGAGTTATCTTTGCAGTATGAATTTTTGAGTAAAATTAATTATTAACCATCGTATTTAAGCAAAGAACAGGGCAGGCCATCAGGTACTGCCCTGTTCTTTGTATATAATTGTATACTGCAGTATAGAGGTTGTTCAGAGCCTCTTCTGCTTATTGTGCAGAAGTAATCTGATTGAATATTTGGTATTTAAAAAAAATCTTCATACATTTGCAGCCCTTTTAGGAAAAATTATTTAATAACTTTTAACACACACGAGAAATGTTAAAACAGTACGAAACCGTTTTCATTGCAACTCCCGTTTTGTCTGAGACCCAGATGAAGGAAGCGGTAGCCAAATATCTCGATCTAATTAAAGAGAATGGTGGTGAGGTTGTATATGAGCAAGATTGGGGCCTAAGAAAGTTGGCTTATCCAATCCAGAAAAAAACCACTGGTTTTTATCATCTAATTGAGTTCAAAGCTGATCCTCAATTCATCAAGACATTGGAGATCCAATACAGACGTGATGAGAGAATCATCAGATTCCTTACTTTTGCTATGGATAAGCACGCTATTGCTTATGCAGAGAAGAGAAGAGCAAACCAAGCAGCAGAACAAAAATAATTAAGGAGGTATTATTATGGCAAATCAAGTAAATAACGAAATCCGTTACCTTAACCCTCCTACAGTAGAGGTTAAAAAGAAAAAATATTGCCGCTTTAAAAAAGCAGGTATCAAATATGTAGATTACAAGGACGCTGAGTTCTTGAAGAGATTCCTTAACGAGCAGGGTAAGATTCTTCCTCGCCGTTTGACTGGTACTTCTTTGAAATTCCAGAAGAAGGTATCTCAGGCAGTTAAGAGAGCAAGACATTTGGCTTTGCTACCATATGTAACAGATTTATTGAAATAAGGAGGATAGATAGTATGGAAATTATTTTGAAACAAGACGTTCCTCATTTAGGACATAAAGATGATGTAGTAGTTGTTAAAAATGGTTACGCTACTAACTACCTTATCCCTCAAGGCTTTGCTATTATGGCAACTCCTTCTGCAAAAAAAGTTCACGCAGAGAATCTGAGACAGAGAGCTCACAAAGAGGCTAAACTTAGAGCAGATGCAGAGGCTTTGGCAGCTAAATTGGAGGGTGTTCAAGTTACTGTTGCTACAAAAGTTAGCGCTACCGGTAAGATTTTCGGTTCTGTAAACAATATTCAGGTTGCTGAGGCTCTTGCAGCTAAGGGATTTGAGATGGACAGAAGAAACATCACTATCGTTGGTGAGGACAAACTTCAGGAGCTTGGAATCTACGATGCAGTGGTAAAATGTTACAAAGATATCAAAGCTACAATCAAAGTTGAGGTTGTTGCTGAGTAATCTGAGGTAATTATATAAGAGAATAGCCTGGTCAAATTTTGGCCGGGCTATTTTTTTGCAAACTATTTCTATGAAAATATGTTTCATATAGTACCATATATTGCCATATATTGCGGCAAATGGATGTACTGCTTATGAAAGATAGATTGAGACTCTGTATATTGATGCTGGCTGTGCCCTTAGCAGCAGCCATATCAATTGGCACTGTAGCTGCATATGCGCAGGATAGAGAAGCAAACAGCCTCCAGAGAGATGGTTCAGGGGTGCCAACCTCTCCCGATTGTACGGGCAGAGGTGATTCAATTCTCGGATATTGGTTCACATCCGACCGGGATTCGAAGATAGAGATAGTCAGGCACGCCGACAGTACCTACTCCGGCAGGCTGGTCTGGGTAAGGAGCCCCAACAACAGCTTTGAAGGGGTGGTAATATTGAAGGATGTAAAGTATGACAGGGTGGCCAACAATTATATTTGTCCATGGGTATATGACCCCAAATTGAATATTACCGCCCACGCAACTGCAACTATTGTAAACGACACCCTGTACCTCAAGGCTCAGAAGGGATTTTTTACCAGACGGGAATTTTTTACGCGGTAATTACCCTTTACTCAATCCTGAACTGACAGGTTACGGTGATTGAGATATTTGTCTTGTTGACCTCCAGTGTGTATGACTCCTCAGCTGTAACATTATCAGCAGCTGCCATAGCTTTTGTGCTTCTCATCATTACGGCTGAGTTGTAGGGCTGAGCAAAGGAGTAGTAGTTCTGTATATATATCGCCTTGCCTGCACTGCAGCCGACAGCCTCTGCAAGAATGCGTGCATTCTCCTGAGCCTTCTTGGCAGCCTCAGCTAAAAGCTCATCCTTGCATTTTTTCTCCAGTTCAGGAGATATGGCACTCCGTTCAATTGTGATATCGGAGATTCCTATAGCATTGAGGGCCTGGAAGAGGGAGGCAACCTCTGAGGCTTTGCCTACCTTCAGGGTATATGATTTTGTAGCAAGGATATTGTCTTTCTTGAGAAGGTACTGTTTGAGACTGCTCTCCATATCCTTGACGGTAAGATTCTTCTCAACATCGATACCCAAAGAGCGGAGAGCCGCTACCATCTCCCTCTCCTTGTTCTCTACAAAATTGCGGCTCTTGTTATCCTTCTCTGAAATGGTAATTGCAATATATATCTCATCCGGGGTAACCTGGCGTTCAACTCTTGCAGAAACTTCGATATAATTTTTCTCATTCTCCCCACTCTGTCCCCAAAGTACGGTTGAAAATAAAACTGAAATTACAGCTAATGTTGTAGCAAATCTACTTTTCATGACTCTAATATTTGGTTTTATTATGCAAAAAATCGCAGAATTTGCAATTATCTTGTAATTAGACGGTTATTCGGATTGCTTGAAATTGGGTAACGAGATAGCAACCGTTCGTATTTCTGAGTTCTTCATTGTTATGCTTCAATGTGATAACTCTGATGGTGCAAATGTAATAAAAGAAATGCAGACAAAAGAGAATGATGATAATTTTCTTTTGTCTGCAATTGGATTATAGTAATTTTTTCAATTCTTCAATATCGGGTAGCGCATTGCGTAATCGTTCTGGCATATCTTTCGTAGCCCGATAAGTCGCAACACCCATAGGCTTGTCATAGTCTCGGATAGCAAACTCTACAAACGATTGATTCATATCACGACACAGCAATATGCCAATTGCTGGATTTTCGTGCGGTTTCCTTACATATGTATCAAGAGCCGACAGATATGTACTTAATTGTCCCAAGTAAGAAGAACGAAATTTGCCGGATTTCAACTCAACGGCAACAAGCGAGTTAAGTTCTCGATTAAAGAAAAGTAAATCAACAAACAATTCCTCTCCCGAAACATCTACTCTGTATTGGTTACCAACAAAGATAAAATCTTGTCCAAAGGTGAGAATAAACCTTTTGATGTTATCTACAATAGACTTTTCGAGTACACGCTCGCTCAAATCTTCATCTTGCGTATCAAGCTCTTCGATATTGAAAAAATCCAACAAGTATTCATCCTTGAAAGCGTTTACAGCCTTTAATGCCTGCTTTGTACCTGGTATTGTGGCAGTGAAATTATTAGGGAGTGTTCCTCGGTGGTTGTACAAATCCGCTTTGAGATAATCCCTCAAAGTGTATTTATTCCAAAATCGTGTGGCTGACTCATGAATATAGAATAGGCGTGCTTCTAACGACTTGGCTTTTGTTATAATCTCAATATGATGGCTAAAACCAATGGCAACAAAGTCCGCCCAATTAAATTCGTCAGCCATCGGCTGGCGAATTTCCATAAGCAACATTTGTTCATCAAGCGCTGAATAGCTAACTGCGGTTAGCGTTTTATTTTCGTCAGCCATTGGCTGGCGATTTATAACGGGCGACCACTCTTCGTAGAATGAACGCATATTCTTTATGTTCGTTGCTGAGAATCCACGAAGTCCGGGCAACTCCTTTTGCAGTTGTTGGCTGATAGCTCCTATTGCACCTTTGCCCCAAAAGCCCTCACGAGAGTTTTTAGAAACATAGCAACCTATACCATAATACAATGATAGTTGCTCTTTATTAGCCGCAGATGCAGCACGATACTGACTACGCAATATCGCTTCCTTTATAACCCTTACCGCCTCGGCGTATGTCTGTAAATCGCTCATATGTAATAATTATATTATCAAGGTCTTTTTAATGCAATCACGAAAAATAGTGTATGCTTTTAGGACATTGTTTGAAAGTTCTACAATATTTCTTTCATCATTATCTATAGCATCGTAATATTTACGAATCTCATCAGAATTGTCATTGTCCGGATATGGTATTTCACGTTTTCTATATTCTTGAGTCATTAAGATATCTCTCAATTCTTCTTGAGTGTATTCATTTTCAGGTTCTTCATATTCCCAATATTCGGTATTGTAAGCACGACATATTTGGCAAGTTAATGATTTTAAATTATCTAATGCCTTTGATAACTTGATATAACTATCATTAAGATAGGTATTGATAAATCTGTTTTGAGGATAAAATTGAAAATATTGAACATAGTCCCAACACTTTTCATACCATTTAAAGAACCGTCCAGAAGAACGAAATTCAGTGATACTATTGATAAATTCCTCTTCAGGCATAAAGGACATCATTTTTTCAAAAATTTCAATATCGTGCCTCTTGTAATCAAATTCATTTTTCTTAGCTACAATATCATTGTAATTAAATATAATATCAGACAATAGTTTTGTTAGATACAATGATTTGACGGATTTTTTGTCATCATCTTTTTTTCTGTATGTGATAATTCGATGAGCGGATATATCAAAAGGTAAGTATTCAACACTACCATATTCTTCATTACATATGCAAATGATTCTTTCCCAACCTAAAGAACGCACTGCAAACCCTAATTCGAACATCACATTAGGATTGGGTAATGCTCGCTGTTTTACATTATCTACTACAAGAGTATATGCAGGTGTCACATCACATATAAAAATATCTGACTTACCTATTTTTGTTAGTATGGAGTTGGGGATGTCTGGTGCTCCAGTGGAGCCTCTCGAATCTTCAAGAAGTTCTATACTAATTGATAGTTCATTAAAGGCAGATATAATTTTGTCTTTAATATAACTTTTGTTTGCGTAACCTCCAATATAAGATTGCCATGAATAAAAGACGGAAAATGTATGTTCTTCCATATTACAAATATCAACATTTTTAATATTTAGTTATATATAAAGAAGGTTGATTAGTTAGTACACTTATTAAGTCTTTCTTGTGCGTCTCTTATATCTTCAATGTTGCACACCTCTATATATTGACTCCAAGAATAGTAATCATTCTTTATTTCTGCCATTTTATAAGATAGTTCTTTTAATTTCTTACCGACTTCCAAAGATGCATATCGGACACCAAATTTATATGTTCTCTTAATATCTCCATCTTTCTTCATTTTCGACAATAGTATATTCGAGACATCTTTTGCATATTCTCCTTTGGGATATTTATCAAGGTATTTCATGCATTCATAGTCAACTTCGTAGTCTTTCGCATTTTTTACATTAGAATACATCGAACTTTCCGTTCCGTTATATGCATCAATAAACAGAAGACACAAACCAATTAAGCATAATGCAGCCAATATGGCACATCCATTTTTTCGTAATATTTTAATTTTCATACAATGCAATCTATTATCCTTGCCTTCTAAATACTATAATTCAATTTCTCATTTAATTTGAATGTGAATTGTGATATGTCATCCCAATAAAAACTATAATCACTATTCCATGCTATTGAACTTCTTATGTATTCTCTGTTTTTGTTTAAAATATTAACAGCATCTAAAACTTCTTGATAAATATTCGTTCTACGAAAGAGATATCTTATATATGCATCTATTAGCGAGGTTATGTGTTCTCCTTTAGAATATCGCTGCAAAGCTTCGAATTTCACAGACTTTTCTTTGTCTTTGTAAGTTTCCTTTTCTTTGTCTGTCATATACGAGAAGGTACAATATCCACTTTCTTTTGTTTCCTTAGAATATGATGGTAATAATTTCCCTAAATACACATCAGACGGATTAGCATTACTACGTGCATATTCTTTTAAAGTATAGGTATCATCGTCCCCTATCTTAGTACGAATATGTTCATCTATAGAAACTGTGTAAGATTCTATTATTTCCTTAACATTTAGTGAATCTATATAATTCAGAATGGTTGTTTTCATAGCATTAATTTTATTAATGTAGGAGAAACCACCATTTATGTATGCTTCAGCATCACCAATATATATAAATTTATCTAC
The DNA here is from genome assembly GCA_045594125.1 of Candidatus Egerieisoma sp. Taxonomy (GTDB): domain Bacteria; phylum Bacteroidota; class Bacteroidia; order Bacteroidales; family UBA932; genus Egerieousia. The sequence continues at coordinate 3,859 of JAZNXX010000025.1, read as the reverse complement.
ATCCTCATCATTTGCCAAAGACACATCATCTACAAAGTTTCGTTCGATATTTAGCATGGCATTGTCATCATCATATAATATTGAATCTTTATATAAAAACACAATATAACTATATAATGGAATATCCAAGTGAATAACTGCATAAACATATTTTTTTGCTGTTACATCCCAAATTAAATACTCATCATTTTGTTTATGTATAACGTAGCCAAATTGTTTTTTATCAATCAAATAACCATTGGTAAAATCTGCAATTTTTAATTCACGAACGACTTTTAATGAATGTTTCTTGGAGTAACTATCGTAAATTCTGTATCCTATTTTCGGTATAAAATCAAGATGATGTAGTTTAGGACTATTGTTAAATGTATTATAACTAACTATCTTCACATTGTGCCCACCATAAATCGCTTTTAAGTTATTACACCCAAAACAAAAATATTCAGGCAGAAAGGTAATATCATCAGGTAAAGTGATTGTTTCAACAATATGATTATATTGAAACATCCTTTCAGACAATCTAGTCCCCGTGGGTACAATCACATTTTTGTTGTTTTTCCAATCCATATCCTCTATGTTATTATTTTGTATGCAAAATTAGCGAAAAGTCTCAATAATAAGCTCATTATGGGCAAATTATTACGATTTGGAGGCTGTTTTATAGTTTCAACCCCCGATTTTGTCTTCTGCTTGTCGGCAATCCTAACGCTTCCATAAACTCATCTTTTTTGCGTCTGAACCAAGAGTGATGAGAAATGCCATCGATTCTAAGGTCAAATCTTCCCTCTTTGTCCTCTTTGAGGGAGCAAACCGCCCCATCGGCTGAAAACGATTGGTTAAACATCGTTGAATAGAGCTTACCTTTGACTGGGATTTCCTTGAAAGTGCATAATGCTTTGATAAGGTTGTCGTTGAAACCCATCTTTTCGCTGAGATATTTAATCATCGGCATCAGTTTCTCTACATACGGGAAGTAACGCAAAATCTTGTCAATGTATTCCGACTGCTTGCGGTTCTCCGCTTCGTATGATTGCTTGACCTCCTGCATCTGCTTTTGGTGCTCCACCTGCATTTGCTTGATATTGGATTGCAATTGCTCGATGGTCTCATCTCGGATTGCGATTTCGTCCCGTAAATCCTCGTTCTTGCGTTCCAACGATTTCATCTTACCGCTGCCGAAAAGAGAACTGACACCGCTTGCAAGGGCTGTGGCTGCATCGGTGGCAACGCTTTTGAGTTTGTCGGTGCGTATCTCCGATTTCACCTGTTTGAGTTCTTGCTCGGCTTCGGCTTTCTCCTCTTGTAGTCGTTTGGATTCCATTTCAAGAGTGTCATTCATCTTCTTCAATTCCCGATAATATTGCGTGGTGGTAGTGTGCCGAGCTTCGGATCCACGAACACCACGCTGCAATCCGTACTTCGCCATTACCTCGGCATAGCCATCGTGATACGAAATCAGTGTTTGGCGGTTGAACAAATCATCGGCACACAAGCGGACTACATTTGCTTTCTTGCGGTATTTGCGTGTGCCGTTGGCTTGCTCTATCTTGGCTTTTCGGCGTTCACCTGTTACGATGGGTACAACCGAAGCGTGGATGTGTGGTGTTTTCTCATCCATATGGAGATGAGCGGAAACCACATTCTCCCAACCGAATGTATCATATAGGTATCTTATGCTGTCTTGACACCATTCACCGAGTTTGCCATTTTTATAAATCGCCATCATATCCTCGTGCGTTCCAGACATTACGATACGGACAACCCTCACTTGGTCGTTGGTTATCTTTCGCTTGATGCCTGCCGTTTTCAGCCGGTAGGCGATTGCTTCATCCCTGCCGTTAACTCCATCGGGATATGTAACCAACGCCATATTAAGATGCGTTCTTGTCGGGTCGGCATTGTGCGGTATTACTTTTCTCTCTATGTGGTCGGATTGTGTGGAATCCGAAGTTCCCTTTGCTTTCTTTACATCAAATGTGAAATTTCCCATATTGCTTGGATTTTGTGGTTTAACTTGATTGATTTTTGGTTGCTCTCTGCATCGGCTCGCAGGGTTTATCTTAGGTGACCCCTGTCTGCACTCGGCATAGCACAAGCAAGCTTGTTCTCTGCTCTCGTTGGTATAGGGTTTCCAAAGGGCTTTCCCTTTGGCTCGATAGGGAGTTTTTAGCGTTACGGTAGTAATGCGTTAAGAAAACGCCCTATTGAGCTATGGTATTTTTGCAAAATACCCTTGGGAAAGCGAGCGTGCCGATTATAGACCCAATCCCTTTTTCTTCTTTGGTGGTGGATTATGCATCCGCCTTGCGGATTGGACTTGTGATTTTTTCTCTGCTTGTTTTGCTTGGTTTCGATGGCATAGATACTCGTTCAAATCCTTATGTTCCTTGTAGTGAGGCGACATATCTTGAAGTCTGTTTCCGAACATCTTTTTCAGATTCTCATAGGCTCTTTGCCCTGCTTGGTCATTGTCAAGGAAGCAACCGATTCGGGAGTATGGGCGTAGCAGTTGCTCTGCTCTTGAGAGGTTGGTAACGGAGTTCAGCACCATATAATCCTGCTCGTCTGTGCGTGGCTCGTCGAGATTGTTGTTCACTCGGATTGTGAGGAATGAGAGATAATCCATAAAGCCCTCGAAGAGGTAACACACATCTCGCTGCTCGCCCTGCTGTCGGATATGGGTAATATCCTTTGGAGCAAGACAGCCCTTGAAGTAGCGGTTGCGGAGTTCATAGCCACCTGCCATATTGGGAAAGCCGATGGCGAAGTATGGTTTGCCGTTATGCTCAAATCGTAACTCCTTACATTCTCTTTTGGCGAGTTCAATGTTTATACCTCGTCCTCGCAGATAGTCGATAAGGGCAGGAGAAGATAACTCGCCAACCTGTACGCCTTGAAAACTGCTATTATGTGCTTTCTGCTCACCAAAAGAAAAGGATGCAGGGCGAATGTAGGGTGTTCGCTCCGCTATGCGTTCCAACAGATAGGCTACATTCTCGCTATGGTAAAGTTCAGCTGCCAATGCGATGATGTTGCCACCCTTGCCGATACCGAAGTCGTACCATTGATTTAACTCGGTATTTACTTTAAACGAAGCATCGGTTTCGTTCCTCAGCGGTGATTTATACCATAGGCTTTTGCCTTGTTGCTTAACGGGAGTATATCCCAAGCTTTGCAGATAGTCTGCCAACTTGATTTGTTTAGCGTCTTGGATTGTCATATTACATACGTTTTTAAGGTTGATGAAAATTTGTTGATTTGATGAATCGTTGATGTAATATGCTTATATACAGCCTTATAAATGCTCAACATCTTCTCAACAAACCACTCACAAAAAGAGAAATCTACAATTGTTCGTGTGCTGTATCTCAACTTTTCTTTTGGCTTGTTGAGATTTTGTTGAGAGTGTATATTGTTTATAATCAGTGCGTTTATACTCATATTCAACAATTCAACAGAAAAATGATAGTATTACAAGGATTCGAGTTGCTCCTTTGTGATGGTGTAGTAGCGTCCCACTCTCCTTATCGGCTCATAGTGGCAACTTTGATTGTAGTTGTCTTGATAGGTGGTGTAGGTAAGCCCGTTGGGTGCAGGTGTCAGTTTCCAACACTCCTGCACCACCTTACGCACTTGGTGTTTCTCTACCTTTACCTGAGAGTGCATCAACAGCACAATAAGGTCGTTAAGGCAGAATGAAACGCTATCCACATTCATAGTTGCCATAATGTCGAGCAGCAGCTCCGACATCTCTATCTCCAATCGGTTGCGGTTGCTTCGGATAATCCTCTGCAATGCTTCGGTATGCAACAATGAAGGGTTGAACCACATTCGGCTCTCCCTCTCGGTGGATAACTTT
>JAZNXX010000024.1:0-60874 GCA_045594125.1 Candidatus Egerieisoma sp. | reverse complement strand
GGATTAAATAATTATGCGTCCGAATTTTTCAGATTTAAAATATAATGGTGGTGCAGCTTGCTCAAAAGGTGAAAACAGCGAGTGGTGGACACCCGAAAAGATTGTTGTAAAGACAAATTACAACGAATCAGATTTGGAAGGACTTGAGCATTTGAATTACGCAGCAGGTATTGCTCCGTTCCTTCGTGGACCATACAGCACTATGTATGTTCAAAAACCTTGGACTATCCGTCAGTATGCAGGTTTCTCTACTGCTGAGGAGTCAAATGCATTCTACAGAAGAAACTTGGCAGCAGGACAGAAAGGTTTGTCAGTTGCATTCGACCTTGCTACACACCGTGGATACGATGCTGACCACCCAAGAGTAGTTGGAGACGTTGGTAAAGCAGGTGTATCTATCTGTTCAGTAGAGGATATGAAGATTTTGTTCGACCAGATTCCTCTCAACAAAATGTCTGTTTCAATGACAATGAACGGTGCCGTTCTTCCAGTTATGGCATTCTACATTGTTGCAGGTTTGGAGCAGGGTGCAAAACTTGAGGAGATGGCTGGTACTATCCAGAACGATATCCTTAAGGAGTTCATGGTACGTAACACCTACATCTATCCGCCTGAGTTCTCAATGAGAATTATCGGTGATATCTTTGCATACACCTCTAAATATATGCCTAAGTTCAACTCTATCTCTATCTCAGGTTACCATATGCAGGAGGCAGGTGCAACCAACGATATCGAGATGGCTTACACTTTGGCTGACGGTCTTGAGTATTTGAGAACAGGTATCAAGGCAGGTATCTCAGTAGATGCATTTGCACCACGTTTGTCATTCTTCTGGGCAATCGGTATGAACCACTTTATGGAGATTGCAAAAATGCGTGCTGCGAGAATGATCTGGGCTAAATTGGTTAGCCAGTTCAACCCTCAGAACCCTAAATCTTTGTCATTGAGAACACACTGCCAGACTTCAGGATGGTCATTGACAGAGCAGGATCCTTTCAACAACGTTGCAAGAACCTGTATCGAGGCTATGGGTGCAGCTCTTGGCCATACACAGTCATTGCATACCAATGCTCTTGACGAGGCTATCGCACTTCCTACAGACTTTTCTGCACGTATTGCACGTAACACCCAGATCTATATCCAGGAGGAGACCAATGTATGCCGTTCAATTGACCCTTGGGCTGGTTCATACTACATTGAGGCTCTTACCAATGAGTTGGCTCAGAAAGCTTGGGGTCATATCCAGGAGGTTGAGAAACTTGGCGGTATGGCTAAAGCTATCGAGACTGGTATTCCTAAACTTAGAATCGAGGAGGCTGCTGCACGCAAACAGGCAAGAATCGACTCAGGCGAGGATACAATCGTTGGTATCAACAAATACAGACTTGAAAAAGAGGATCCTATCGAGATTCTTGACGTTGACAACGCAAAAGTACGTGAGCAGCAGATTGCAAGACTTAAAGAGCTTAGAGCTAACCGCGACAATGCCAAGGTTCAAGAGTGTCTTGCAGCTATTACTGAGGCTGTCAAGAACAAGAGCGGCAACTTGTTGGAGCTTGCTGTTGAGGCAGCTAAAGCACGTGCTACTTTGGGTGAGATTTCAGATGCTTGCGAGGCAGTTGTTGGTAGATATAAAGCAGTTATCCGTATGAATACAGGTGTTTACTCTTCAGAGGTTAAGAACGATTCAGAGTTCGAGAAGGCAAAAGAGATGGTTGCAGCTTTCGCTAAGAAAGAGGGTCGTCAGCCACGTATTATGATTGCCAAATTGGGTCAGGACGGTCACGACCGTGGTGCAAAAGTTGTTGCTACCGGTTATGCTGACTGTGGATTCGACGTTGATATGGGTCCTTTGTTCCAGACTCCAGAAGAGGCTGCAAAACAAGCTGTTGAGAATGATGTTCACATTGTAGGTGTATCTTCATTGGCAGCTGGTCACAAGACCTTGGTTCCTCAGATCATTGCGGAGCTTCAGAAACTTGGCAGAGAGGATATCATTGTTGTTGCAGGTGGTGTTATCCCTGCACAGGATTATGATGTACTTTACAAAGCTGGAGCTGCTGCAATCTTCGGGCCTGGTACTCCAGTTGCATATGCAGCAATCAAATTGGTTGAGATGCTTAACCAGAAATTTGAGGACTAACCATTGTCTGAAGGCTGGTTTCAGTTTCAGATATTAAACAGGAGAGTGGCCATACGGTCACTCTCTTTTTTTTGTAAGTACGGGTATTTATTCATATATTTGCATCTAACAAAAGAAAATATGTATCTATGATTTACCGCCTACGACTGCTGGATTCTTTGCAACTGTTGCTCGATATTTAGTTGAGAGAGGCTTTCGTATATATTATTAAAGGTAATGACATAGATTTGTAAAGTGCTCTCAATATTTTTGGAGTGCTTTTTTTTTGATTACAATTTAAAGGAGAAATATTATGGACCAGAAAATTTACATTTTCGATACCACTTTGAGAGATGGAGAACAAGTGCCAGGATGCCAGCTTAATACAATTGAGAAGATTGAATTGGCAAAATCATTGGAGGCGCTTAAGGTGGATATTATCGAGTGCGGTTTCCCTGTTTCAAGTCCGGGAGATTTCAACTCGGTAGTAGAAATTTCAAAAAATGTTACAGAATCAAGAATCTGTGCCCTTACACGTGCAGTTGAGAATGATATTGAGGTAGCAGCAGAGGCTCTGCACTATGCAAAGAAGGGAAGGATCCATACCGGTATCGGAACTTCAGATTCACATATCAAATACAAGTTCAACTCAACAAGGGAGGAGATAATAGAGCGCGCCGTAAAGGCTGTAAAATATGCACGCAGGTTTATCGATGATGTAGAGTTCTATGCAGAGGATGCGGGACGTACAGACAATGAATACCTTGCCCGTGTGGTTGAAGCTGTAATTGCAGCAGGAGCTACAGTAGTGAATATACCCGACACAACCGGTTACTGTACCCCTTGGGAATATGGAGAAAAGATCAAATATCTGATCAACAATGTTCCTAATGTCGACAAGGCAATCCTCTCAACACACTGTCACAATGATTTGGGTATGGCTACTGCAAATACAATCTCAGGAGTGATGAATGGAGCACGCCAGGTTGAGGTAACCATCAACGGAATTGGAGAGAGGGCAGGAAATACCTCTCTTGAAGAGGTGGTAATGACATTGAAATGCCGCAAGGATCTTCCATTCTATACCGACATTGATGCAAAACAGATCTACAAGAACTCCCGTCTTGTCTCTACCCTTATGAGGATGCCGGTGCAGCCGAACAAGGCAATTGTGGGCAGAAATGCCTTTGCACACTCATCTGGAATACATCAGGATGGCGTATTGAAAAACCGCGAGAGCTACGAGATTATAGATCCTATGGATGTTGGAGTCAATGACTCTGTGATTGCCCTTACAGCTCGAAGCGGCAGGGCTGCATTGAACCACCACTACCAGAGACTTGGAATCCACCTCTCACACGAAGAGCTTGACCAGGCATACGAGAAATTCCTGTTGCTTGCAGATACCAAGAAAGATGTCAACGACAGCGACCTACTCATAATTGTAGGTGTAAACAGGAATGAGGCTGCACGCAAGATAAGATTGAAATTCCTTCAGGTAATCAGCGGTAAAGGCTCAGTACCGATGGCCACTGTCAAATTGAATATCGATGGAGAGATCTGCCAGGCCACATCAAGCGGAAACGGACCTATTGATGCCGCATTCAGTGCTGTAAAACAGCTTGTAAACAGGAAGATTGTAGTGGAAGAGTTCCTCGTACAGGCCATAACTCGCGGCTCCAACGATGTTGGAAAGGTTCACGTACAGGTAGAGAACAGAGGAAATCTCTACTATGGCTTCTCAGCCAATACCGATATTATCACGGCATCTGTTGAGGCCTTTGTTGATGCGATATCCAAATTCATCTAAAAATTAAAAAGAATTCAGGAAGAAAAGTTCCAATTTTAAACGGAGTAATAGTAATGGGAAAAACACTATTTGACAAGATATGGGAGAGGCACATCGTGCAGGAGCTGCAAAATGGACCTACCCAACTCTATATCGACCGCCACTTCATACACGAGGTAACATCTCCACAAGCCTTTGAAGGACTCAAGAAGAGGGGAATCAAGGTATTCCGTCCGGACTGCACCTTTGCAACCTGCGACCACAATACCCCTACCCTCAATCAGGAGAAACCCATCCAGGACCCATCGTGCAGAGTTCCGGTTGAGACACTTGCAAAAAATTGCAACGACCACCGGATAACATACTTTCCTCTCAGGAATCCCGCCAATGGAATAGTACACGTAATTGGTCCGGAGCAGGGAATAACCTTGCCTGGAATGACTATTGTATGTGGCGACAGCCATACCGCAACCCACGGTGCCTTTGGTTCGATTGCATTTGGCATCGGCACTTCTGAAGTTGAGATGGTACTTGCAACACAGACATTGCTGCAGAACAAGCCCAAACAGATGAGAATCACTGTTAACGGCAAACTGGGCAGATGTGTGACTCCAAAAGATGTGATTCTCTATATCATCTCCAAGCTTGGAACAAGTGGCGGAACAGGACACTTTGTAGAGTATGCAGGAGAGGTTTTTGAAAATATGAGTATGGAGGGGAGGATGACCGTCTGTAATATGAGCATTGAGATGGGAGCGCGCGGAGGTTTCGTTGCACCCGACAATAATACATTCGAATATATCAGAGGCCGCCGTTTTGCCCCTGCCGGAGAGAAATTTAAAGAGGCTGTAAAAAATTGGAAAGAGCTATACAGCGATTCCGATGCAATCTTTGACAAGGAGTTTACATTCAATGGCGAGGATATTGAGCCTATGGTTACCTATGGAACTGATCCTGGAAGAGGTGTGGCAATTACCGGAACAATTCCGGAGTGTGATGAGAGCGGCAAAAAAGGTCTTCAATATATGGGGTTCAGTGAGGGCGAGATGATGATTGGCAAGAAGGTTGACTATATCTTTGTTGGAAGCTGCACAAATGGCAGGATAGAGGATTTCAGGGCATTTGCCTCGTATGTAAAGGGCAAGAAGAAGGCCGATGGAGTTACAGTTTGGCTGGTACCCGGCTCTGTGGAGGTTGAAGAGAAGATCAAATCTGAGGGTCTCTACGAAATAATTACAGAGGCCGGATTTGAGATCCGCCAACCGGGATGTTCTGCCTGTCTTGCAATGAATGATGATAAAGTTCCATCTGGAGCCTACTCATTGTCAACCTCAAACAGAAACTTTGAGGGCCGTCAGGGACAAGGTGCAAGGACAATGCTGTGCAGTCCTGTTGTGGCAGCAGCTGCTGCTATTACCGGAGTGGTGACAGACCCGCGAAATTTGTAGTACAACGGTAGAGTTTTAAAGGGGATTTATTAAAAAAGAATAGAGATGGCTTTTGAAAAGATAAACATATTGGAATCTGAAATTATTGCAACACCTGTAGAAAATATTGATACCGACCAGATCATCCCGGCACGCTTCCTCAAGGCCACCAAAAGGGAGGGATTCGGCGAGGCAATGTTCAGAGACTGGAGATATAGAGAGAATGGCGAACTGATAGAGGAATCTGTATTTGCCATAGGAAAGAGGGATGCCAAGATTCTGGTGGCTGGCAAAAACTTCGGTTGCGGCTCAAGTCGTGAACACGCAGCCTGGGCCATAGCCGATTATGGCTTCAGAGCTGTTGTATCGAGTTTTTTTGCCGACATTTTCAAGAATAATGCCCTTAACAACGGCTTGCTTCCGGTTCAGGTGAGCGAGGAGTTCCTCAAGAAGATCTTTGAGGCCCACAAGAAAAACAGGGAGGTAAGACTTATCATAAATCTTCCTCAGAGAAGAATCAGCATTGAGGGAGATGAGGCATTTGAAGAGTTTCCTGTAGGAGAGTACAAGAAACACTGTCTTGAGAACGGTCTGGAGGATATAGATTATCTTCTTACCACCAAAGAGCTGATTTGTAAATTTGAAGAGCAGAGAGCCGGAGAGAGATAGAGGTTCACTGGAATTATACTGAAATAATGGAAGCATAAATTATGGAGAAAAAGATTGCTGTTCTTCCGGGTGACGGAATAGGCCCGGAGATTATATCACAAGCTGTAAATGTATTGGAGGCTGTCGGCAAGAAATATGGCCACAAATTTGCCTTTGAGGAGGGTATTGTTGGAGCTTGCGCCATTGACTCCTGCGGTGATCCATATCCAGAGGAGACCCATAAACTTTGCCTTGGCAGCGATGCCGTCCTCTTTGGAGCTATTGGAGATCCCAAATATGACAATAATCCTGCAGCTAAGGTGAGGCCTGAACAGGGACTTCTTAAGATGAGAAAGAGCCTCGGTCTTTTTGCCAATTTGAGGCCGATAGAGCCATTCACCTCCCTTATAGAGAGATCTCCTCTTAAGAGAGAGCGTATAGAGGGGGCCAACCTTATGATTGTAAGGGAGCTTACCGGAGGTCTCTATTTTGGGGAACCGAGAGGCAGAAGCGAAAATGGGGCAACTGCCTTTGATACTTGTGTATACAGCAAGGAGGAGATTATAAGGGTGGCTGAGAAGGCCTTTGTACTCGCTCGGCTCAGAAGAGGTGCTGTCACTTTGGTTGACAAAGCGAATGTTTTGGCTACAAGCCGATTGTGGAGAGAGACTGTAAAGGAGTTGCATCAGGAGAAATTCAGCGATGTGGAACTTGACTATATGTTCGTGGACAATGCGGCAATGCAGCTTGTCACTGCACCGGGAAAGTTTGATGTGGTACTTACAGAGAATCTCTTTGGCGATATCCTCAGCGATGAGGCAAGTGTCATAACAGGATCTATAGGTCTGTTGCCTTCAGCCTCGGTAGGCAAGAGCGTATCGCTATATGAGCCTATCCACGGTTCATATCCGCAAGCAAAAGGGAAAAATATTGCCAACCCTATTGCAACTATCCTCTCTGCAGCAATGATGCTGGAGTACTCATTTGAGATGAAGAGAGAGGCTGAGGAGATCAAGGAGGCGTGCCGCAAAGCCATAGAGGAGGGATTTGTAACTGAGGACCTTGCATCGGCAGGCGCTGATGGCAAAAAGGTCTGCTACGGCACAACCGAAGTTGGAGAGTATATCTGCCGTCAGATTTTGGGAGCAGAGAAGTAGAAAGAGGAGATGCAGTTAAAAAAAGTGGAGAGATATCCTCTGCAGATTATGCAGGATAATCTCTCCACTAATAGTAATAATCATTATAGAGCGTTATAAATCCGTTTACAGGACGGATATCCTCCGTCACATTCTCACTATAGTGTCATAAAATATCATTACTCATAAGAGAGCGAAAACTCATCAACATAGAGAACAGAGCTTGTACTGCCGGTAAAGTAATCACCATATTTGCTGGCAGCAGCACAGATGAGAATATATTTTGGCTTGCGCACCATATCCCTATACTCAAGCTTGATCTCAAACTCCTCATAAGCCCCGTCAGTTCCTTTTCCATCCTGCAGGTCGCCATAAGCTATGATATGCGGATCATTCTTGATATCAAGGAATATCTCATCTGTTGTATTTATCACAAACGGGGCATTCCAATCTGCAAGTACAGCATAGATATGACAGGTATCATTCTGTCCCTTGATATGGTCATATTTGCTCTTTGTCTTGTCGATTTTGCCGGGTGTGTAGTGATAATGGCCCTTCAATGAAGATGGACGGCTCTCAAACGGAACACCAAAGTCCAGCTGGGCACCAATTCCAATAGTCTTCACATATTTGCCTGTATAGATATTGCCTGCAGCAAATACTCCAACTACCGACATTGAATTCATCTTTGCAGCCTTACCCTTTACAACTATGCTCTCTTCTGCAACAGTAGGATTCTTCTCAGCAAGTGTGTTGGCTCCCCTATTTCCAGAATCCCACCAGTAATGTGGTTCTGTAAGGTCAAGATTGGGGAACCAGGATTTACCCTCCTTGCACCAATTTTCAAAATCTGAATTCTCCACTTGAAGGGCTGCCTCCGTCTTTGCCGAAAGCTCCTTACCCCTCTTCTCACCTACCTTAGCCCTCACAACATAATTTGTCTCGGGCTCCAGACCGCCGATTTTGGCTGTAAATACACCTCCGTCAACAACCACATCTGAACAGAGATTCCATGAGCTCTCACTGCTTTTTCTATACTCGAATGTAGGTGTTCCGGAACCTACCTGAAACTCACCTCCTGCAATAATATATTTTGCAAAGGGGTTGACAGAGGAGGTTACAACAGTCTCCTCAGACTTTACAATCTTGATGACCCAGGTCTCGCTTCTGTTCTTGTAGTTCCAGGTGAACTCCCTTGAGACTGTAAAATCGTTGACACTTCTGAAATCGGGCGTGATCTTGCTCCCCTCAGGACCAATCTTCATATCCCTCACAGTAATATTGCCCAACTGCGCCGTTGAGGCAACTGTAACAAGAGCTATCCTGTTATACTCATCAAAGATTGCCTCTCCCACCTGATCCTCAACATCAATCCATCTCCCGATGGTTTGGGTTGCCTTTATCTTCCAGAGATAATCCTGATAAGTTGTCAGCACATACTCCAAAGTCTGCGACATATCCACATACTCCGCCACCGCAGGTGTAACCTGCGCATCATCAGAGACAATGAACTCATCAATCTTGACTTTGTGTATATCGACAGTATCAAGCAGATCTACAGTCACAATCCTGTCGGTTGCATTGATTTTGGTTGCACCCTTCTGGCCATCCACCCTGAATGAGACAATCTCAGCCTCAACAACAGGATATGGAACATCATTCTTTATACATCCGCCAAGGGCAACCATAGAGAACAGGGCAATCAACCCATATCTCACACTGTATCTATAAAGTTTCATCATTCACCTCCTCTTATTTCCCCTTTTTACCATTTGACGAACCAAAGAGTCTGTCGAAATAGAATGCTATACCAATATTGACAGAGAGGATATCAACCTTGAAATCCACATTGCTGCTCTCAAAACTTCCCTCATATACCTGGTTCCTCACCTGATCATACTTTTTATATGAGAAACCAAGCACATTTACAGAGGCCTCTATTGCCACATTCTCAGCAATGAAGGCTGTGATGCCCGGGATTATTCCCAACTCCATCTGGAAGATATCCTGATAATGGCCCTTCACCTCGTCGCTGCCCGACATCTGCTTTCCTTCGCCGCCACCGGCAGTAAGTCTTACCTCATTGAAGATTGCAAATCTTTTGTTCTCGCCAAGACTTATGTAGTTTCTGAAGAAGACCGAACCCGAATAGATATGCTGGAGCGTATAGAAGTTATCAATATCAAAATCAAGGTCTTCAGAGATATTCAATGATGTAGAGTTGAGCTTGATCATCGACCTGCTGTATGTAAAGCGGCCTCCAACACAAAGGTTGTCATTAAAGAAATATCCGACATAGGGGCTCACCTTGAATGAGTAGTTTGAGCCGTCGATATCCTCTATAACCAAAAACTCATAATCATCTGCGCGGTTCTCGCTATAGGAGAATGTACCTCCCGCAATCCAATATCCCTTTGGTACAAAAGTCCTGTTCTCAATGCCTCTTGAGAATTTTTCGCCGCTCTCCTGCTGTGCATAGAGGTTGATGCAACCAAAAACAAGAAGGAGGGATGCAATAATACTGCCTTTAAAAAGATTCATAATATTTAAAATGTAAACTCAAATTCATCTACTATCAGAGTACTTCCCACGCCTCCGGTAAAGTAATCTCCATATTTGCTTGAAGAACATACAATCACACAGGTGGTAGGTATTCTGTTGTTCCTGTACTCAATAGGAATATCAAACTCTACCCAGCCATCAGTGCTCTCATTATTCTCCAACGAGCCATAACCTATAATATGAGGGTCATTTGCCACATCTATAAAGGTGCTTGTTCCCGTATTCACCTCAAAATAGCCGGCAAGCCAGTCGGCAAGGACAATATAGATCTGACATACATCCATTGTATTGGCCTTGTCGGTATGCGGAGCCTTATATTTATTGATCAGTACAGGGTCATATTTGTAATATCCCTTAAGGCCAAGAGGCTTGCAGCTGTAAGGTCTTCCAAAATTGAGTTTCGCACCAATAGGGCTCAATGTTGCACTGCCAAAATCTCCAAGATAGAGACTGCCTGCAGCAAACTGTCCGGCAGCTGTACTTGAGATCAGTTTTGCCGCTTTCTTGCCTGTTCCGGTGACAGCAATATCACTCTCCTCAGGCCGTGTAGGATTCACTTCACTCAGGGTATTTGCACCCTCATTGCCACTATCCCACCAGAAATTCTCTCCAAGATCAGCATTGGCATACCAGTGTTTTCCATTCTTATACCAGGCATCAAAGCTCATATTGTAAATTTGCTCTGCACCCAATGTAATGAACTCCATCTCATTTGAAGGCTCCTTATCGGAAACTGTCCTGTAAGTATATTTTGTATAAGGGTCAAGTCCGGTAATCTTTACAGAGTAATTTACTCCATCAAATGAGAGTCCCTCAGTAACCTTTGTCCAGGACTCCTCACCCTCTTTCCTATACTCGAAACCAACACCTGCAGGGGCCTGCTCTGTATTGTATACGCCATATAGGAATGCGTGCTTGCCCCAGGCATCTGCACTTATGGTAGAGGTTTCAACAGCCGGAATCACCTTGAATAAGAGGGTTGAAAATACCTCCTGGTTCTGTTTGTCCAATGCCCTCATATTGATTGCATACTCACCTACAGGGAGTTTGCTGAAGAGTGTGCTGAAATCTATTGTAATTTTGGCCTTAGTTCCCTCAGCAACTCCATCCCATACAATTCCCGCGCCGTTTACAGAAGATGCAACAGATGATGCAATGGACACAAGTTCAAATGATGCCGGAATACCCATATTAGCAAGCTGTTGCGAAGAGTGGCCCAACTCAAGTTCGCGGAGTCCCCCTTTGGCTGTGACAAACACCTGCCAGTTCTGGGTAGAACCCAAAGAGACATATTGCATATTTGCGAGGTTGAATCCATTTGTTGTGAATGAAGGTTTCGGTTTCTTGTTGAGATTCACATCCACATCAATCTCGTGGTCATTGGTGGAGCCATCAAGGCCGATTCCAGGCAATACGGCACCACCCTCGTCTCCGTCAGAGAGTGTGAGTGTCATTATATAGTGCTCCCTAACCTTCACATCCTTGAACTCTCCAAAGATCTCACCCTCCGACTTCTCCCCATCATTGTTTGTCAGATCAATACTATACTTGAGGGTACCGGTACAGGCAAAGTATCCTGCAACTCCATCATCGGCAACTGCCGACAAACCTATTGTACCCTCCTGCAATGAGAATGATAGGACCTTTGACTTGTCGCTGAAATCTGCACCATTGGTCACATTAACCACAACCTCCTTGAAAGCAGAGGTGATGGTTTCATCACTCTCAACAGAGACCTTGACCTGGGAGAGTGTACATACCACCTCAGCAGTTGCTGTCTCTCCTATTATAATCTCCACATCTGTCTCTCCGCTGTAGAACGGAGCATCAAAAGCTGCATCAGCACCCGCTATGCCTGATGATGCAACAACCTTATAGCTTCCGGCTCTCAATGAGAGCGGGGTGGTAGCCAAATCATTATGGTTTTCGCAAGAAGCAATGCTCTTTCCCTCAGAGTTGAAGATCTCTACCCTGAATACAGGCTCACTCTCCGACTTTGTTCCTACGACAACCAGAGATTCATCCTGCTCTACCTTCAGTTTCAGGTAACCCATACCCGCCTCATTCTCCTTTGTACAGGAGAAGAGGAGCAGCGATAGAGCAACTGTTGCCAATATATTTCTTATAACCTTTATCATATCACATACCATATTTGCTACTCAACCATCTTTATCACACAAGTTGCTGTAGTCTCCTTATCCTCGCTGTCGATGACCTTCAATTTAAAATTGCAGAGTGTTCCTACCGAAAGACCGGTAGAGGCCAATGCCCCCATAAAGTGGCCAATCTGAAAGGTATATGATGTTTTGCCTGCAATAGGATCTGTATCGGGATCTGCAATAAGGCCAAGTCCATCCGGATTGCTCTCCGTCATAGGGCCCAATACCATCTTGCGCTCCGCACCCTGCGCATCGCTGAAATCTACAATGCTGAATGTGCCTCCCAATGATGGGAACAACATACCTACAAGATTCTGGAAATCCACAGGATCCGATGATATTGTTACAAGTATATCCTTTATGGTCTTGCCGTTAAGTGCCGCGATGTTGATATCAACTGCCACATTCTCATTGTCGGCACTCATACTTATCTCCTTAGGTGTTCCTATTCCGTCACCTGAAACGGTTGGAAGATACTCCTCAACCGGGTCGTTTCCACCCTCATTATCTCCACTGCCTTCGCCACCTTCTGGATCGCCACCCTCTGGATTCTCATCAGGAATCTCTGTCTCATCTTCACCCGGAATTATAACCTCGTGCTCTCTGTTGTTTACACTCCAGTCAATTACGATACCGGAACCTCCATCCTCAGTTCCAAACTCGATATCACCGGTCTCCTGAGCATCAAATGTGAGGATAAAATGGTCCTGGGCCTTTCCGTCAGGAATCTCAATTGTATGGAGAACCTCATCACCGATATTCTTTCTCTGTGCAGTAAGTTTTACCACAAGAGGAGCCACTGTAAAGTAGCCGCTGCTTCCATTGTCTATGATTGTCTTGGTAAATACAAGATTGCCTGTACCGTTGGTTACAGCTATCTCAAAATTATCTGCAATCTCATTTCCGAAGGTCTCGGTATATTTGATTGTAACCTTCATATTTGTGAGCTTGCAGGTCAAATTTACAGGAACAACTTTTCCTGCAGCCACAGTAAAATCCTTTGAGCCGTAGAAAATAGGCTGGTCAAATGCAGCAGGATCCTTCTCGTGTGTACCTGCCTCTATTGTATAGGTACCGGGAGCAACCTCAACTGCATTGGGAACCTGGCTATAGCTGTTATAGCTCTTGACAACTGTCTCACCTTTAAGAATCCTCACATAGAAGTTTCCAACCTCTACATTTCCGGTTTTTGTCTCTGTAAACTCACCGCTGCTTGTCAAATCAATCTGAACTGCACCAAAGCCTTCGGTAATTTCATTGCTGTACTCATCCTTTGAACATCCGGAGAATATCAGACTCACCAAGGCTGCCACAAAAAATAACTTTTTCATATATTACAATTTTTATATTTTCTATTTAAAACTACAGGATTAATAATTGAGGGCCACATCATCGACTGTAAGCACACTGCCTACAACCTTGTCATACATTGCTGTGGTGGTGCTTCCACCGCCAGGAACAAGATGCATCTTCATACGGTCGGTATCATCTCCCGACTTGAAGAATACTGTTATATATGCAGCCTTGGCCTTCTTGTTTGTATAGTTCAACTTCAGAACCTGTTGAGTATATGTATTGGCGCCCGCCGACTGGAAAGTTTCGGTGCGGGCAATCTCATTTCTGCCGGCATCATATACCACTGCGTATGCGGTGCACTTGTCGGCTCCGCTCTTGCAAGGAACATATTTGTACCAGAATGAGACACTCTCAGGACGGGAGGTATGGCTTACTCCCAATGTACATTTGTCTGAAGCACTGTCGTAAGTACCCAAGAAGAGATATCCGACATAAGCTACACCGGCACTCTGCACCTTTCCGAGTACGGCATCAGATGAACAGGTATAGAATGAACCTGTCTTTGCTGTCCAGAAGCCCATTGTAGAGATCTCCGCAGCGGCACCGCTTCTCGAATCACCTGTCTCAATACTGTTTGAACACCATTTATACCAAAGTCCGTAGTTGTTCCACCAGCTTGCCTCTGTCTTGGCCCCCTTGGTGGTGAGGTCGTTTCTTGTACTCCATCCTGGCACCTCAGCCCTGTATATCACAGCAGAGTTGGTTCCGGCAGAGGCAGTAGCCTTCCATACCTGAGTCTGGCTCCACCCCTCAAGCGAGCCGTTTGATAGCTGTTGTGCAGCCTCTGTAGTTCCTGAAAGAAGTTCGGAATATTTCAAACCATTATTATAATTTACCCTGAAAGAGTATTTTGTTGATGGATTCAGTCCAGAAACCTCAAAGATTGTCACATTGCCCTCCCTGCTTACAGGCACAGGAGCAAATGTTGCAGCCACATCCGAGCCGCTCATTGCATCAATTCTGAATGCATCGCTGTTCCAGCCATTTGTAGTGACAGTTATATATGCTCTGGTTGCCCACATATCAACATCTTCTATTGGAGAGGCGGTAAGCTCTACAGGTGTGATGTTGAAGTCAAGAGATATCTCGCTGCTCTTTCCTTTAGTATCTGTAACTATAAGTTTGAAGTTGTGCAAATTATCCCCGGCAACCTGCAATTTGCGGGCAAATGCCTTGAAGTCCACCATACCGTAGCGGCTCTCCTTTGAAAGATTCCAGTCAAGGCCATAGCTGCGGAGTGTAGAGAGCACCTCCTCGCTTCCGCTCATAATGTCGACCTCAGCAGGCCAGCTGCTTGGCAAGAAGTCTGAATCTGAGATGAGTCTGCAGCTTGAGATGAATGCCGGAGCTGTTATTCCCACATAGAGATCCCCCTCTACTCCGGAACCCTCCACGAAGCCGACAGCATTCTCTACAAATCCTTTAGGCTCAAATGACGGAGCCTCTTTTGCCACAAAGATTGAAGGAATGACAACTGTCTCCTCCTTCACTTCAGTTCCGTTCTCTATCTTGAAGGTGATTGTAAGCTCCTCCTCCGGAATCTTCTTGGTATCAATCTCAAATGTGATAAAATCATTCCCTGCACAGGCTACCGCCTCAGGTCTATAGACCCTGCTCTTTCCATCCAATCCGACCAATGTCACCTCCATCTTGATATCTCCTGCCGGAATGTAGCCGCAACGGTTCTCCTCTTTGGTAAAGAGAAGTTCACCCTTCTTGCCCTCTCTAAAGATCTTCACTGAGTAGTCGGCGTAATCATTCCTGATATTCTCTCCCCACTCGACAGCAACCTTTACATTTGCCATACGGCAGAGGAGCGAGACAGGAGTTGTGCTTTGTCCCTTCACCTCAAAATCGGATGAACCTGCAAAATGGATGGCATCAAATCCGGTAGCAGTCGAATCACCGTACCACGCCTTTGCCTTGAAGTTTCCGGCATTCATCCGGACATTCTGCTCCTTGATTTCGCCATACTTCCACCTTTTGAACCTTACACCTGAGGAGTTGAAGATCTCCAGCGTGAACTCATCGATATTGAGTTCAGGCTGCCCCTCAGCCCTGGTTGTATTGGAAGCCACAGTATAGTCGGCATCCAATTTGAAACTTGCGCTGCCGTCGCCATAATCACAACTCTCCTTTGCACAGCCGGCAAAGATGGAGAGCGCAAAAACGGAGAGCGCAAAAAACTTAAAAATATTCATAGTATACCGTATTAATAATCGTCGCAAAAATAGATATTAAATTTCACTATTTCACCCTGCATTTTACCAATTTTATATACAAATCTATCGTTTTATCCGATTTTCTCCTCTAAAAAATCCCCGATTTTATTTAATTTTGCAATAGAACCAGAAAGTGTGCAACCTTTTGTCCCACTTTCACAACAAAATAGAGATGAGACTTGATGAACCCTTCCCGAAATACGACATTCCGGTCGACTATATAATGGACGACAATCTGTCGGGTAAGATATTGGATTTCTACAAAATGTACCCTGCAAAGATTAAAGCCGGAGTCTTTGCCATCTGCCTTGAAGGATGTGTCAAGGCGAGTCTCAACCTGTCGGAATATACTGTAAGAAAAAATGATTTTGTGGTAATTATTCCGGGTAGCCTTATGCAGATCCACCAGGTGAGCGAAGATGCCACACTTGCCTTCATTGGGTTCTCCTCCTCCTTTATAAATACCATAAATTTCTGGAAAAACACCACCAGACACCTGGCAAGCATCATAAATGACCCTGTTCTCCACCTCGACGGGGAGACAGCCCTCTTTTTCAAAGAGTCCATCTCCCTTATGATGAGGGCAACGGAATCACAATTCAACATTTTGAACAAGGAGGTGATGTACCACATTATAGAGATATTCTTTGATGTCCTCTCCAATATATATAGCCAGACAGAGGAGAAGGTTATAGAGAAACGGCCCCGGGAGTATGAGATTTTGGGTGAGTTCATAAAGCTTGCTTTCGAGAACTATATGACTGAGCACAAAGCCACATTCTATGCCAATGAGATAGGTCTCACCCTATCCCACTTCTGCGCCACAATCAAGAAGGCCACAGGCAAGACGGTACAGGAGATTTTGAGGGAGCTCATCATTACCGATGCAAAAGCCCAGCTTAAAAGTTCGGATATCCGCATCAATAAAATCGCCAAGTCGTTAGGTTTCAGCCCAACCGCTTTTAACCGCTATTTTCTTGAATATGTTAAAATGACACCTGCAGAATATAGGAACAGTTAGTTTTTTTACTATATTTGCACTTTTAATTATCAGGGTTGTATTTTGGCCGCAGTTCCAGTTAACGGCAGATACCCTGCTGACAGCTTGTAACTTAAACTATTGTTATATATATGGCTTTTACCAATAATGTAATGATTGTGCGCCATAAACTCTTGGCCACATTGGTTAAACTTTGGAAAGAGGATTCGCTTGTTGGAAAGATCGACCGCCTTCCAATTGAATTGAGTCCGCGCAAGACAAAGGTTATGGGTCGCTGCTGCGTCCATAAGGAGCGTGTTGTATGGAAATACAAATCATTCCCATTGCTCGGTTTTGATATGAGTGACGAGCAGGATGAACTTACTCCGCTCTCATATTATGCCCAACAGGCTACCACCAGAAAGGTGAATCCGAAGGAGAATATCCTTTGCGTAATTGACGAGGCCTGTTCTTCTTGCGTTCAGGTAAATTATGAGGTTACCAACTTGTGTAAAGGTTGCGTTGCGCGCAGTTGCTATATGAACTGTCCAAAAGATGCAATCCATTTCAACAAGAAGGGTCAGGCAGAGATTGACCACGAGGCTTGTATAAGCTGCGGAAAATGTCACAAGAGCTGTCCTTACCACGCAATTGTCTACATTCCTATCCCTTGCGAAGATGTATGCCCTGTAAAGGCTATAACCAGGAATGAGGATGGAGTACAGGTTATTGACGAGACCAAATGTATCTACTGCGGAAAATGTGTCAACGCCTGTCCATTCGGTGCTATATTTGAAATTTCACAAGTTTTTGACATACTCCAGAGAATAAAGGAGGGCAAGAAGGTGGTTGCTATGGTTGCCCCTGCCATCCTTGCACAGTTCAATGCCCCTATTGAGAAGATATATGGAGCATTGAAGGAGGTTGGTTTCTCAGATGTAATCGAGGTGGCTCAAGGTGCAATGGAGACTACCAGAATAGAGTCTGAGGAGTTCCTTGAGAGAATTGATGAGGGTGCACCGTTTATGACAACAAGCTGCTGTCCTTCTTACATAGAGTTGTCGGAGAAACATATTCCTGAGATCAAGAAATATATCTCTACAACCAAATCTCCAATGTATTATACAGGTGAGATTGTAAAGAGAGAGGATCCTGAGGCAATTACCGTATTCATAGGCCCTTGTCTTGCAAAGAGGAAGGAGGCAAGAAAATATCCCGAACTTGTTGACTATACAATGACCTTCGAGGAGATGGGTTCTGTATTGAGCGGAATGGATATCAACCTTGAGACAGTTGAGCCATACCCTATGAAGTTCAAGTCTGTGAAGTATGCACACGGATTTGCCCAGACAGGCGGTGTTACCGGAGCTGTCAAGGAGTATCTTGCAAAGGCAAATTTGAGCGCATTGCAGATAGCAAATCTCGACAAGAAGAATATCGGTCTGCTCAAGCTATATGCCAAGACAGGTAAAGCTCCATCACCATTCATCGAGGTTATGGCCTGTGAGAGCGGTTGTGTGACCGGACCTTGTATCTATAACGACAAGGCGTCATCTGTTAGACAGATGAACAGCGAGCTCCAGAAGTTGAAATAGAGAGAATATACATAAATGGAAAGGGTGGTTGCAGCCACCCTTTTTTTTTGTCTTTTTAATTTTATTGTTTACCTTTGGCAACTCATTCCTGAAGAAAATATGTACGCAAACATTCATACCGATTCTAATATGTCAGTACAAATGGCTGGTATGATGTATTGTATTTTCGACGCATCAATGCGAATGCATCGCTAAGATGCTCTGCTTTATTCCGAAAGATTTCATATTCAGAAATATGGACTTTCAAATCAAAAAAACAGCCAATCATTATATAAAAGGGAGTCCGTCTCCTGAATTATGTGGAGGCTATGCCTTTACGCAATAAAACAATATTCATTATGGAAAAATATAGTTTTGAGACATTACAGATACACGCAGGACACAGGCCTGATCCTGCAACAGGCGCCTGTGCTACACCTATATACCAGACCGCAGCCTATGCATTCAGAGATATCGAACACGGAAAAAGGCTCTTTGCCCTTGAAGAGGATGGAAACATCTACTCCCGCCTGAGCAACCCTACAGTTGATGTATTTGAGAAGAGAATTGCAGCTCTGGAGAACTGCAAGGCTGCTGTGGCAACCTCATCGGGTATGAGTGCCCAGTTTCTTGCTGTCCAGAATCTCTGCGAAGCTGGAGACAATATAATAAGCTCCCTCTCCCTATATGGAGGCACATACAACCAGTTCAAGGTTACCCTGCCCCGTCTGGGAATAGAGGTAAAATTCAGCAAATGCTGTCAGGAAGAGGAGATTGAGGCCCTTATTGATGAGCGCACAAAGGGAATATATGTTGAGACAATAGCCAATTCAGACCTTTCAGTGCCTGATTTTGATCTGCTGAAGAGAGTTGCCGGGAAGCACAAGATTCCGCTTATTGTCGACAATACAGTAGGATGTGGCGGCTATCTCTGTGCCCCTGCCGACTGGGGTGCCAACATTGTCACCCACTCTGCAACCAAATGGATAGGAGGCCACGGAAACTCCATTGCAGGCATCGTTGTTGATGCTGGAAACTTTGACTGGTCGAGCGGAAGATTTCCCCAATTCACCCAACCGGCAGCTGCATATAAAGGGTTGAGTTTCCACAATGTCTTTGGAGATGTAGCCTTTGCAGTGAGGGCTCGAAGTGAAGGTTTGAGGGATTACGGATGTTGTCTCAGTCCATTCAACGCCTTTCTCCTTCTTACAGGAGTGGAGACGCTCTCTTTGCGTGCACAACGGGTATGCGACAATGCACTTGAACTTGCCAAATGGCTGGAGAAGCATCCTAAGGTTGAGAGGGTATGTTATCCCGGACTTGAGAGCCATCCAAGCCATAAGAACGCATTGAAGTATCTGAGAAACGGATTTGGAGGAATAATCACTGTTGACTTGAAGGCTTCAAGAGAGGAGACTGCCAAGGTGGTTGAGAATCTTGAACTCTTTACACTACTTGCCAATCTTGGCGACAACAAATCACTTGTTGCACACCCTGCAACTACCACCCACGCACAGCTTAACGATCAGGAGCTTCTGAATGTGGGTATCAAACCGGGCACATTAAGGTTGTGCATCGGCATAGAGAATATCAAGGATATAATCAACGATTTTGACAAGGCCCTATCCATATTGGGATAACGCCTGCTGTAATTTATGGAGAAGAGATTATTCAAATATAACGGAACAGTAGAACTGGAGAGCGGAGAACGGCTTGGAGGGGTTGAGATATGCTACCATATCTCCAAAGAGTATGGCAAGCCAAACAGATCCGTAGAGAAGAGTACGGCCAAAAAGGTAATCTGGATCACCCACGCACTTACTGCAAATTCAAATCCGGTTGAGTGGTGGGATACAATAGTTGGAGAGGGTAGATATCTTGATCCGCGCAAATATACAATTGTATGTGCCAATGTATTGGGTTCCTGCTATGGCTCTACCTCTCCCCTCACAATCAATCCTGAAGAGGGGAAACCATATATGCTCAACTTTCCGAAACTTACCGTCCGCGATCTTGTTACCTGTCACGAACTGTTAAGAAAAGAGTTGGGTATCAATAAAATTGACCTCATAATTGGAGGATCTGTAGGAGGATTCCAGGCTGTAGAGTGGAGCATAATAAACAACGGACTGTTTGAAAATATGGTCCTTCTGGCCTGCAATGCAAGGGTAACCCCCTGGCTGAGTGCATTCAATGAATCAATGCGTATGGCCCTCTACGCCGACCCGTCATTCCTTGAGTCACATTATACTCTACAAAAGGATTCCGACGGCAATGAGAGGGCAGTGGCCTGCGGTGGAAAGATGGGACTCGCTGCGGCAAGATCTCTCGCCCTCATCTCATACAGAAGCTACACTGGGTATAACACAACCCAGTCAGAGGAGGATCCAGAGACAATGTGGAGCTCCAGGGCTGCATCATATCAGCAATACCAGGGCAAAAAACTGGTGGAGAGATTTGATGCATACTCATATCTCTCAATGGTCAATGTTACCGACAGCCACAATGTTGGACGCGGCCGTTCCGGTGTGGCAAATGCCCTCAGAAAGGTCAGGGCCAGGACAATCTGTATAGGTATCGACAGCGACGGCCTCTTCCCTTGCCGGGAGCAGAAAGAGATGGCGGCTGCCATCCCCGGAGGAGAGTACAGGGAGATAGGCTCACTCTTTGGCCACGATGGCTTTCTAATTGAGTGGCAACAGATTGTAGAGATTATCAGAGAGATTATTTAATTATGTAAAATTTATTAACCGGTAAGAATATGCAAGTATTGAAATTCGGCGGCAGTTCTGTTGCCAATGCACAAAATATAAATAAGGTGATAGCCATTGTAAGGGAGACTCTAAAAAAGGACAAAAGCGTGCTTGTCTCATCTGCAATAAGCGGCTGCACAGATGAACTGATAGCGATAGGAAGAGAGGCGGTTGCCCAGAACGGCAACTATACATTGAGGATCGGCAACCTTGAGGCAAAACATCTTGCATTGATAGACGAGTTGATCCCTTCAGAAGATTCTCTCCAGATAAAGGAGGAGTGTTCTGCCCTTTTTGACGCACTGAGGGATATCTGCAAAGGTGTATATTACCTCAAGGAGCTCAGTTCACACAGCCTCGACCACATTGTCAGCTTTGGAGAGCTGCTCTCAACAAAGATTATCAGTGCAAAGATGAGGTCACTCAACATAAGCCATCTATGGAAAGATTCACGCGAACTCATCAAGACCGAAAACTCTGCTGGAAAGAATATTGTCCTTACAGAGGTTACAAGCAGGAATATCAAGGAGTACTTCGGTTCAACAAACCACAAACTCCACATCCTTCCAGGCTTCATAGCCTCAGATGAACTGGGCCGTACAACGACACTCGGAAGGGGCGGTTCAGACTACACTGCCTCCCTTATTGCTGTAGGGGCTCAGGCCAGAGTCCTTGAGATATGGACAGACGTCTGCGGTATGATGACAGCCGACCCGAGAATTGTTCCGGAAGCCCATCCTATAAGGAATATCTCCTACAAAGAGGCTCTTGAGCTCTCCCATTTTGGAGCAAAGGTTGTCTACCCTCCTACAATCCAGCCTGTCGTAAAACAGGGTATTCCTATATATGTAAAGAATACCTTCCAGCCAGAAGATCCGGGTACATTGATTGAGAGGAATCCGCCTGAGGGGGACAACAAGATAAAGGGTATCTCAAGCTCAAACAAGATTGCACTCCTTTCGATGGAGGGAAGTGGAATGGTTGGAATTCCAGGCTATTCGAGCAGACTCTTCGATACATTGAGCAAACATAATGTAAATATAATACTCATTACACAGGCTTCGTCGGTACATACAATGTGCATTGCCATAGACGAAGCCGATGCCGACAAGGCCAAAAAGGCTACAGATGAGCTCTTTGCCTATGAAATTTCACTCGGCAAGGTTGATCCTCTAAGAGTTGAAAAGGGCTTCTCCATCATCTCCCTTGTAGGCGATGATATGAAGAACCAGTCAGGAGCAAGCGGCAGGATGTTTGAGGCATTGGGCCGTGAAGGAATCAACATCAGGGCAATTGCACAGGGCTCATCTGAGAAGAATGTCTCGGCAGTTGTTGAGACAGGTGAGGTTCAGGATGCCATCAGAGCCATCCATAAGGAGTTCTTTAGCGAAAACGCCCAGAGAATCAACCTCTTCATTGCAGGATATGGAACAGTATCAAAGGCTTTGGTTGAGATTATCCGTAAAAAGAGGAGCTTCATTGCAGAGACAATGAAGAAGGATATTGTAATATGCGGACTTTGCAACAGCAAACGGTATCTTCTCAATAAAAATGGAATTGAACTTGGCGATGAGGCAGAGATGACAATGAGACTACAGAACGGCTGCAGAAACAGCAACAATGAGTATATCAATGAAGTTCTCGCCTCCAAATTGAGCGACTCCATCTTTGTTGACTGCACAGCAAACAAGAATATCGCAGCAATCTACACCGAACTTTTCCGCAGTAAGCTCTCTGTGGTTGCCTGCAACAAAATTGCCAATTCACTCAACTACGACTCATACAGGGAACTCTTTGAGTGTGCCCTCTCTGAGGGGGTAACATACCGTTACGAAACCACTGTATGTGCTGCAATGCCGGTATTGGCAATGATACGCCAGATAATAAACAGCGGCGATACCATCTGCAGAATTGAGGGAATTGTAAGCGGTACTCTGAACTACCTCTTCAGCACCTACAATGCGCAGAAGAGTTTTGCCCAGCTGGTAAAGGAGGCCAAGGAGCTTGGCTACACCGAACCCGACCCCCGTCTCGACCTGTCGGGGACAGATGTATTGAGAAAATTCATAATATCAGCACGCGAAGCGGGTGAAAAGCTGGAGGCATCCGATATTGATTTCAAAGGGTTTGTTCCTGCCAATGTTCTTGAGCCGCAGGGTATAACTTTTGCCGAAGATGAGGAGTATTTCTACAATGCACTTGAGGCAGAAGAGAAGAATCTCAAGGCAAAATATGAAAAGGCAGCAGCAGAGGGGAAGAAATTGCGCTTTATGGCAATCCTTGATAAAAGTGAGGAGCAGATGGCGGCAGAAGGCAAACCGCTCTACCGCATCGCACTTGGCGAAGTTGACTCCACACACCCATTCTACTCACTTGAGGGAAGTGACAATGCAATGTTGATTACAACAGAGTATTACCCTAAAGGAGTCGTAATCAAGGGAGCCGGGGCTGGAGCAAGACAGACCGCAAGCGGCCTGCTCAACGACATCCTCAAATAATGGCAACAAAATAGTACGAAGTTTAAACCGGAATACTGCCCGTTTTATAATTTTAAACGAGTAGTATGAGGCACAAGGAGCAGATTTCCCGCAGCATACTTCGGGTATGTGAGGAGAAAGATGGGACGAAGCAACAAAATAATACGAAGTTTAAAATTATAAAACATGAAAATAGCTGTAGTAGGTGCCACAGGCCTGGTAGGCACCAAAATCCTGAAAATATTGGAAGAGAGAAATTTCCCGGTTGGAGAACTTATACCGGTGGCATCAGAGAGATCGAAGGGAAAGAAGATCGTCTTTGGAGGAAGGGAGTATGAGGTGGTTACTCCGGAGGTTGCTATTGGAATGAAACCGGATTTGGCAATCTTTTCGGCGGGAAGCGAGGCTTCAGGAAGATATGCACCGGAGTTTGCCAAGGCGGGATGCAGGGTTGTTGACAACTCTGCCTGCTGGAGAATGGATCCGGAAAAGAAGCTGG
This sequence comes from Candidatus Egerieisoma sp., assembly GCA_045594125.1. GTDB lineage: Bacteria > Bacteroidota > Bacteroidia > Bacteroidales > UBA932 > Egerieousia. Next base: position 37,171 of record JAZNXX010000024.1, on the reverse strand, counting down.
TAATTCCTGAGATTAACGGAGATGTGATTGAGAAGGATGATATGATCATTGCCAATCCGAACTGCTCTACCATCCAGATGCTGATTGCGGTTGCAGATTTGCACAAGAGATACAGGATAAAGAGGATAGTGGTCTCTACTTACCAATGCATTACAGGAACAGGACAGAAGGCTGTTGACCAGTTGTGTGAGGAGAGGGGAAGATGGAAGGGTATTGAGGAGAATATAATAGGGGGAGATTACAGGGCTGCCTATCCGTATCAGATTGATCTGAATATGTTGCCACATATTGACAAATTTCTGGAGAACGGATATACAAAGGAGGAGATGAAGATGGTGAATGAGACCCATAAGATAATGAGGGATGAGAGTATAAAGGTCTCTCCTACTGCTGTAAGAATCCCCGTTTTGGGCGGCCACGCAGAGTCTGTCAACCTGGAGTTCGAATGTAAATTTGACGATGAGGAGGTTATGGAGATTTTAAGAAATACCCCGGGCGTTGTTGTGGTGGACAATGTGATGCCTGACAGGGAGAGGCAGAATGGGGCCATCGGTGACGAAGAGGTGAAGGAGAGATGCAGAGTTGCAAAGAATGGCTATAAGAGTGGTGCAGCGAGTGATTCAAAAGCTGTAAGGGAGGAGGAGTTTGCAGCACTCCAAAGATTGCCATACCCGATGCCTCTCTACACAGAGGAGAGGGATGAGGTATTTGTAGGCAGAATCAGGAGAGATCCAAGTGTAGAGAATGGTTTGAACTTGTGGTGTGTAGCCGACAATTTGAGAAAAGGCGCTGCCACCAATGCAGTCCAGATTGCAGAGCTGCTGCTTGCAAAGGGCTTTTTAAGGTAAGCAATAGAGTCTGTTTGGGCAGGGGCCCCAACAAGTATAGGGTTGCTCTCTTCATTTATTGAAGTGGCAACCTTTTTCATCTTTTATATAGTGCTGTACAAACGACAACAAATATAAAAGCTTCTTCACAGGTTTGAAATTTGATTGGTAAAGGTAACTATTTTTTTTACCTTTGTGGCTGATTGCCTATATAAATAAACAGATCTTAAATGAATTCAAATACAGATAAAGAGCTATTTGCAAATGGGGTGGCCAGCTCTGCCGGAGGTTATACAGAGGATGATTTTGAAACGCTGAGCTGGAACGAGCATATCCGCAGACGCTCTGGAATGTATATCGGCAAATTGGGTGACGGTTCAAATCCGGATGATGGAATCTATATCCTCTTCAAGGAGATTGTCGACAATGCAATCGACGAGTTTGTAATGGGATATGGAAAAACCATCAATATTACTCTTGTAGATAATGTTGTGAGCGTACGCGACTTTGGAAGGGGTATTCCGTTGGGCAAAGTCATTGATGCTGTAAGCAAGATGAATACCGGCGCAAAATATGGCAGCGCCGCATTCCACAAATCGGTTGGACTGAATGGAGTGGGAACTAAGGCTGTAAATGCCACTTCCACCAATTTTTACATCCAGTCGTACCGCGACGGCGAGAGTTTCTTTGCAGAATTCAGCAAAGGAGAGCTTCTCAGAAGCGGCAGTGAACCCACAACAGAGAAGAACGGAACATTTGTGAGGTATATTGCCGACAGCTCCCTTTTTGAGAACTACAGCTACAATAGCGAACATCTGGAGACAATGTTGCGCAACTATGCCTACCTCAACAAAGGGCTGTCGATAAATTTCAATGGCGTTGAGTACAAATCCAAAAATGGACTTCTTGACCTCATCTCAGAGAATATCTCAGAGCCACCTCTCTATCCTATAATCCACCTATCGACCAAAGATATAGAGGTTGCAATAACCCACGGAACAGGAAATGGCGAAAATATCAGTTCGTTTGTAAACGGACAGAATACCATCCACGGAGGAACACATCTTATGGCCTTCAGGGAGGGTGTGGCAAAGGTTGTGAAGGAGTTTTTCAAGAAGGATTTTGACCCTAAAGATGTAAGGCAGTCGATTGTGGCTGCAATAAGCATAAAGGTGGAGGAGCCGTCATTTGTGAATCAGGCAAAGACCGGTTTGAACTCAAAGAATATCTCCAAGGATGGTCCTACAATCAGAAGTTTCATCCTCGATTTCCTTGCAGAGCATCTCGATAACTATCTACATAAAAATCCGTCAATCACAGATCCTCTGTTGAAGAAGATTGTGGAGAATGAAAAGGAGCGCAAGGCAATTCTCGGCATACAGAAGGCTGCCAGGGAGAGGGCAAAAAGCGTTACCCTCCACAACAAGAAACTCAGCGACTGCAGGATACACTACAACGACAAGAAGGAGCTTAGCCAGGATACAATGATATTTATCACTGAGGGTAACTCTGCGAGCGGTTCCATCACAAAATGTCGTAATGTAAATACCCAGGCAGTATTCAGCCTTAGAGGAAAACCCCTCAATTCATACGGTCTCAAGAAGGAGAAGGTATATGGCAATGAGGAGTTCTATCTGCTGCAGGCTGCACTGAACATAGAGGAGGATATCGATAATCTCAGATACAACAAGGTGATTATTGCAACCGATGCCGATGTTGACGGAATGCATATCAGACTCCTGCTGCTCACATATTTCCTCCAATACCATCCTGAGCTCATCCGATTGGGCCACCTCTACATACTCCAGACACCACTTTTCAGGGTAAGGAAGAAGAAGAGTGGAGCGGTTCCTGACGGAAAGAAGAGAAAGAGGGGCAAGAACGGTGAGCAGAGTGAGATGGAGACCTACTACTGCTACTCAGAGGAGGAGAAGGAGAAGGCAATTGCCAAACTTGGAAAGAACCCCGAGATTACCCGATTCAAAGGTTTGGGAGAGATTGATCCCAAAGAGTTTGCCTATTTCATAGGTGATGATATCAAACTCGACAGGGTGAGATTGACCAGAGACGACTCAATAAATGAATTGCTGGAGTTCTATATGGGCAAGAACACAATGGAAAGGCAGAGATTCATCAAACAGAACCTGCGCAACGAGTTGGAACTTGAAGAGATAATCAACAAACAATAATATGAAATACATCTGCAAATTTATTCTCTGGCTATTGGGCTGGAAAACAATGGAGCCACCTCTTGATGCACCTAAAGGGATCATTCTCGGAGCACCTCATACATCGGCCTGGGATTTCGTAATCTCCTACCTATACTACACAGCTGTAGGAGGAAAGGCAAGTGTAATGGTAAAGAAGGAGTTTTTCTGGGGACCGCTCGGTCCTATTATGCGTTGGATTGGAGCAGTACCTGTCGACAGAAAAAAAGGGGCGACCATTGCAATACAGATGATCAATGAGATGAACAAGGCAAAGGTTATGCATCTGGCCATAGCACCCGAGGGTACACGCCAAAGGACAGAGAGATGGAAAACCGGTTTCCATACAATTGCAAAAGCCTGCAATGTTCCTGTATATCTGGGATATTTTGACTGGGGCAAAAAGCAGGTTGGTAGAGGAGAGAGATTTGAACTTACCGACGATGCCCAAGCAGATCTTAAAAGGATCCGTCAGATCTACAAAGAGATGGGAATAAAGGGCAAATACCCGGAGAATTTCAGTCTGGGTAACGACCTGGAGTAGGGATGACCTTCCTGAGAAGGCATCTTTCACCGCAACACGATGCCATAAGCTTAACTTATGGTATATTTTTTGTTATTACACCCCGCTAAACCAAAACCAGATAAAAATATGATGAATTTTAAAACAATAAAGGAGCTATTTGTCTCAAAAACAAAAGCCTTTGAGAAGCTCAAATATCTCTGTACAATAGGTGGAAATTTTTACACTTACAGAGAGTTTGGAGTAAAGGTAAAAGAGGTTTCGGCTCTTTTGTTAAACAACAATATCAAGGCAGGAGACAAGGTGGGTATCCTTTCTCAGAATATGCCCAATTGTGGTGTAGCCTTTTTCAGCTGTTTGGCATATAACCGTATTGCGGTTCCGCTTCTGCCCGATTTCTCCGAAACTGAAATTGCAAACATCCTTGAGCATGCTGAGGCAAAGGCGATATTTGTCTCAAAGAAGCTCTCAAGAAAGTTGACTGCAGAGGTCAGGGAGAGAATGGAGACCATCATTGAGATTGATGACTTCACAGTTGTTAAAGGAGAGAATACCTTCAGCACCCCTGTAGAGAGCGAGATGGTTCTCAAGGGAGAGAAGCAGATTACTCTAAAAGAGATGCAGAAGAAGCTGGATGAATTGCAGAATATTCTCGAAGGGGATGAGTTTGTTCCAAAGGAGGAGAATCTTGCAACCATCATCTACACCTCAGGCACAACAGGAAACTCAAAAGGTGTGATGCTCAGCCACAAGAATCTCTGTTCTCACCTCAAATCGGCTATGCAGCTCAGGCCAAGTTTCGAGTGGGACGTATGGCTCTCAATATTGCCATTATCGCACACTCTTGAGAACAGCCTTTCACTGCTTCTTCCATTTTCAAGTGGAGCTTCTGTCTACTATTTGGATAAGGCCCCTACTCCATCAGCACTGCTACAGGCTTTCAAGGTTGTAAAACCAACGACAATACTGGTTGTTCCGCTCATTATTGAGAAGATCTACAAAAACTCTATCCTTCCAAAGATCAACGCAAAGAAGATTACAGCCTCCCTCTACAAGACAATCGTAGGACGCAAACTGCTCCATCTTGTAGTTGGTAAACAGATGCGCGAGATGTTTGGAGGAAGAGTGAGATTCTTTGGAATCGGAGGTGCAAAACTCGACGGAATTGTGGAGCGTTTCCTTTATGAGGCAAAATTCCCATACGCAATCGGATATGGACTTACCGAGTGCTGTCCGCTCCTTGCAGGTGCAATTCCAAGTATGGTAAAGTGGCAGACCACAGGCCCTGCCGTTCCCGGCGTACAATTGAGAATAGACAATGTAAATCCTGAGACCGGTGAGGGTGAGATTGTGGCCAAGGGCGACAATATTATGATGGGTTACTACAAGAACCCTCAGGCCACCGCAGAGGCTTTTACCGAAGACGGATGGTTCAGGACTCAAGATCTTGGCTACATCGATGAGAAGGGGTGGCTCTCAATCAGAGGCCGTCTGAAGAATATGATCTTGGGACCAAGCGGAGAGAATATCTATCCGGAGGAGATTGAGACTGTAATCAATTCACATATGTCGGTTACCGAATCTCTCGTCACTTCATACAAAGGAAGACTGATTGCCAGAATTCACCCTACTCCTGAGAAGCTTGAGCTATATAACAAAAAGAGGGATGAACTCTACAACATATTTATGGAGAAGAAGAGGGAGCTGATTGCAGAGTATGAGAGCAAGAAGGCTGAATATATGGAGGCCTACAACAACATCAAGAGCGAATATTCTCAAGCATACGACCAGAAACGCAGGGAGCTCTACCACGCATACGCAGCAAAGAGGGATGAGGCAAAGGCCGCTTACAACCAGAAGAAGGAGGAGCTTATGGAGAGTATGAGCGGTTCATTTGACTCTCTCAAGAAAGAGGTGGCTGATTATGTAAACAGCAGGGTAAACAAATTCTCCCGCATTACCGAGGTATATATCCAGCACGAGGCATTCCAGAAGACTGCAACAAGCAAGATAAAGAGGTATCTTTATAATTAAGAAATATACCTACAAAGCAAAAAAATGAGAGTGTCAACCCGATCACTCTCATTTTTATTTTTGGTCTCTACTCAAACCAGAGGTCTATCCGGCCTACATATTCACCCTTCTCTCCATCCTGAACAATCATCACATCGCGTCCCAATTTGTTCTTTACAATAACTTTATCCTCAAGTTTTGTATGGCTATGGCCGCCTATTATTATATCCACATTCTCCGATTGGGCTGCAAGATACCTGTCGCCCGGATTATTCTCCCGTCCTTCATAGTAGCCACAATGCGAAACTACAATTATAAGGTCACATTTATGGGTATGCTTCAGTTCAAGAGCCAGATTATTCATAACCTTTACAGGGTGAAGATAGTTGGCACCCTTAAGATATTTGCTTGAGACCACTCCCTTTATATTTACAAGTAGACCTATGATTCCAATCCTCTTTCCGCCCTTCTTTATTATAGTATAAGGTTTGACAGCTCCGTGAAGCGGGGTACCCTCATCAAATTCATAATTTGCACAGACCACATCAAATTTGGCATTGCCGATTCTGCGGGCCAACTCTGCCTGACCATTGTCAAACTCGTGGTTTCCAAGACAGACCACATCATATTTTAGGGCATTCATAAGTTCAATCTCCACATCTCCCTTAAAAAGAGAGAAATAGGGACTTCCCTGGCTGAAATCACCGGCGTCAATCAACAATACATTCCGATGCTCCCTTCTGACACTGTTGATATAGGCCTCACGTCTCTCATATCCGCCCAATCCCTTTCCCTCTCCTGTTACCTGAGGGGTAATCTGGCTATGGGTATCATTTGTATGGAGAATCACAAGATCCTGTCCCTTCGCATTCCCGGAGAATGCAAGGATGAAAAACAAAAACAATATATACGACAATCTCTTCATAGCTTCTATTTTTTCTCTTTTATTACAATTGCCCTTCCATCCTCTTCAGCCTCAACCTTTTTGCCCTCTGCAGTAAGATTTCTGATGTAGTCAATTACAATATCTCTCATATATACACCGCAATCCTCAATCTTTTGGGCATACTTCAATGCATATACACTATCGCCGCCGCCCAACAGGAAATCAATGGTAACAACCTTATAAATTCTCTCATCATCAATAGGTTCACCCGCCACTGTACACTCTACGAGCACATTCTTGTCAATCTTCAGACGGACACCTCCCATTGCTTCAACCCGTCCCCTTTTGGCAAAGTTCTCCATCAGCTCCCTCACATATTTTCCCTCAAGGTCGAGTACCATAATCTTGTTGTCGAACGGAAAGATAGAGATTATATCAAAAGAGGTAACATCACCTGCCGGCATAGAGGCCCTTATTCCTCCAAAATTGGTAATCGACATATCGGCACGGGCACTGCTCTCTCCTGTACTCTCCTTAAGATATGCAGTACCGTATGCAAGCATTATATCTCCGGCAAGATTCGACAATTTGTCCTCTGGAGGATATGAGGTGAGCTCTTCAAGCGTAGTGCCTATCGGTACAAGCAGAGAGTCAACTGACGGACGGTATCTGTTTATCACCTCCGCAGCCTTTCCATCGGGACAATTCCAAGTAGAATCCATCTTTACCCTACTCCATTCACCCTTTACATAGCCCTGCCCGAATGAACTGAAAGCCACAAAGGCAGAGAGCATTATCAATAAAATTTTCTTCATCTCAATATCATCATTTAATTTTTATCCATCTCCATAAATCTCTCCACGATGCCTTCTTGCCATACATAAGGATTCCAATCCTGTAGATCTTGCCCGACAACCAGGTCAAGAGGAGGAATGTTACAACAAGCAGACCTATCGAGAGAGCAAGTTCCCAGAACGGAACACCATAGGCTATTCTGGCCATCATCACCATAGGTGAGGTAAATGGGATAATCGAGCCCCAGAACGACAATGTACTGTCGGGATACTGGAAAGTGTGCAGCATAATGAAGAGTCCTATAATCAGAGGCATTGTTACAGGAAGTATCAATTGCTGTGTATCCGCCTCGTTGTCAACGGCAGAGCCTACCGCTGCAAACATTCCTGAATAGAGCAGATATCCCAAAAGGAAATAGATAAGGAAACAGAGTATTATCTGCACATAATTTATCCCCTTCAATGTATCGATAATTGAGTTAAATGTATCATCCTCTTCTCCTGTCTGCGGAATCTGCGGCATCTCAACGCCCTCCACTCCAGCACTCTCAACAGCAAGAGCCACCTGCTCCATCTGAGACTGGTCTCCCAATGCACCACTGTCGGAACCTATAACAGCCGAGAATACCGTTACAATACTGAAGGTTATTACAATCCATATAAGGAACTGGGTAAGGCCGACTGCTGCAACACCCACTATCTTGCCCATCATCAGCTCAAACGGCTTTACAGAGGAGACAATTACCTCAACAATTCTGGTTGTCTTCTCCTCTATTACACTCCTCATTACCATACTTCCGAACATAAAGATGAACATATAGATGAGGAAGCTTGCTATATATCCGATACCCATATAGATTTCAACCATAGAGGCCTTCTCCTCTCCAGTTGATTCATCAATGGTAAAGGTTGAGACCGGAACATCAGATTCAATATCCTCAAGAACCTTCTCAATATCGGGTATATCGTACGAACGTAGTTTGTACTCTTCAAGAGCCTTGTTTGCATTTCTGCGTATCCTCATCTTGAGATCTACATTCAACTGTTTCTCCGAATAGACTGACACACTCAGGTTCTTGTTGCTGTCCAATGGAGAAACGGCCAATATTGCGAAAAGTTCCGACTCCTTGAATCCCTCTTTAAGTGAGGCAAGGCTCTCTCCCTCAGCCGACTTCTCAAATACCACCTCATCCCCGCTCTCCAGATACGGGAGGACTATGCCGGACTCATCAATAACCCTTATTCTCTTCTGTTCCTCATCTCCTCCACCATAAACAGCAATCAATGAGGGCACTATCATAAGTGCCGCAAAGAGCAAAGGGGTCAAAATTGTAGTAATGATAAAGGATTTTTTCTTTACCCTGATTGCATACTCCCTTCCTATAATTATTCCTATCTTACTCTTTTTCATAATACGAGACTAATTTACAAGTTTGATAAAGATATCTTTCATTCGTGGAATGAGCTCCTGATAAGAGACTACATCAACGCTGCCGATTACACTTCCAAGCAGTTGAGAGTTACCAACCTCTCTTGGGACCTCCAATACAGCTCTCCAGCCCGCCTTGCACTCCTCATCAGAGACAATCTCAAACGGAAAGTCTGTTCCAGCACCATTTGCGAGTACTCCAAGCCTCTCCGATGAGCGGTATATAAGCTCCACCTGATTGTTTCCATACTCCCTGCGGATTTTGTCGGTATTGCCTGAAACTATAAGATTCGATTTATTTATGAGGGCAATATTGTCGCACAACTCCTCAACACTCTCCATATTGTGGGTAGAGAGGATGATGGTTGTTCCGGCCGCCTTCATATCAAGAATCTCCTTTCGTATAAGATTTACATTTACAGGGTCAAATCCTGAGAAAGGCTCATCCAGGATGAGGAGTTTTGGTCTGTGGAGCACTGTAGTGATAAACTGCACCTTCTGGGCCATTCCCTTGGAGAGCTCCTCCACCTTTTTGTTCCACCACGCCTGAATACCGAACTTGACAAACCACATTTTGAGTTCCTTTGTTGCCTCCGCAGTGCTCATACCCTTTAACCTTGCAAGATAAAGCGCCTGCTCCCCCACCTTCATCTTCTTGTAGAGGCCCCTCTCTTCAGGAAGATAACCGATATTCTCTATATCGGAATCTCTCATAGGGCGGCCGGCAAAGAAGAGTTCGCCGCTGTCGGGTACTGTTATCCTGTTTATTATTCTGATAAGTGTTGTCTTGCCAGCTCCGTTGGGTCCCAGAAGACCAAAAATCTCACCCTCAGGAATATCAATTGAAAGTGAGTTGAGTGCCGTAAAATCGCCAAACTTCTTGACAATTTTGGAACAAGTTATTATTCCCATAATCCTATATTAAATTTGATACTCAAAAGTACTATTTTTTTGGAAAAGATGAGGTCTTTTTACCATTTTTTTGAATCGGGAACTACTCCACAATATAATACCAGAGTTTCTCCGCAATATCTTTTGCAATAACCCTCTCCTTTACAAGGTTCTCCAGGGAGCAGGCAGCAGCTCCAAATTTTTCCCTCATAAGCATAATGCCTCTTGCTCTATATGCACCTATATATGGATGGGATATGAGAAAACGCTTTCCTGCTGTATCAAGCGAAAATTGTCTTATTGCAGATGCATCAGCCTTTACATTGCGGGCAAATAGGGCAAATCTGGCTGAATCTATCCCCTCCACCTCCATAAGTTGGCGTGGAGTGTAGAAATTTCCAAGACGCTCCCTGTATTCAATAATCTTTTCTGCATAATACGGACCTATCCCATAGAGTTTTACAAGCTGTGATGTATCTGCACTGTTCAGTTCTACCATAAGAGGTATCCGCTGTTCCCGTTGATAACCCTGATTCTCTTCAACTTTTTCTTTTGCATCCTCTTTCACATTCTTCCACTCTTTCTCCATCTTCTTCTCCCGCCTCTTCTTCATCTTAATATCCGCATAAGGGCTGCTGTCAGCTATCTCTATATATGGTTCAAGCCTTGCATAGAGTTCTTCACTCACAACATACATTTTTGAAAAATCCTCCTTCCTGCGGAACTTTCCCCCTTTTGCACGGTACTTCAGGATCGATTCCGCCTGCCTTGGACTCAGTCCCAGAAGGACAAGGCTGTCGGCACCTACAGTGTTGGGGTCAAATGAAAAAAGCGCCATCTCATCTGCGCCACCTTTGGCACCCTTGACAGCTTTGGCACCTTTGACTGGATGATTCTCCATTTGTCCGGGCAAGAATGCAACAGCGGCACTATCCCCAGAGTTATATGTTCCGGGTGCGCCGCCATTTTTGCTGCTCTTTTCAACTACAAAAAGAGTTACCTGATATAGAAACAGGGCCAATATCAGCACTATTACAGCCGTTGACCTCCCCTTTGAAATGCCATTGTCACCATAGCCCCTGCCACTACGGCCATCACTCCTCTTCTGGTATCTCTCTTCCCCTCTCATATCCTGCTCCCGCTATTATTACCACTATCTCCCCCTTAGGTTCATTTTTGGAATACCATTCAAAAAGTTCCTGGGCAGTTCCCCTTCTGCACTCCTCGTGAACCTTCGAGATCTCTCTGCAAACCGCCACATATCTTTGAGGCCCCATAAACTCAACAATCTGTCCAAGCGTCTTTACCAATCTGTATGGCGATTCATAAACTATAGAGGTGCGCTCCTCCAGGGCCATCTCCTTGAATTTAGTCTGGCGTCCCTTCTTTACCGGAAGGAAACCCTCAAAACAGAATCTGTCGCAAGGGAATCCTGAATTTACAAGAGCCGGAACAAAAGCTGTTGCTCCAGGCAGAGTCTCCACCTCTACCCCCGCCTCAACACAGGTGCGCACAAGCAGGAACCCAGGATCTGATATTCCGGGAGTTCCGGCATCAGAGATAAGCGCCACATTCATTCCTCCCGATATCTTGCTGCAGATACCGGCAGCTGTCTTATGTTCATTGAACTTATGGTGACTCTCCATCCTGGTGTGGATATCATATTTTTTCAAAAGCACCGAACTTGTTCTGGTATCCTCCGCCAATATAAGGTCAACCTCCTTGAGCAGCCTCAATGCCCTCAATGTAATATCTTCAAGATTTCCCACCGGTGTGGGAATCAAATAGAGTTTTGCCATATTATCCCCTCTTGTTGAATTTTCTTCTTACAATCATATAAAATCTGTACACCTCATCACTATACTCATCCCAATCAGGGAATTTTGCCCTGATATACTCCACAACATCCTTGAATGTTGCCAGTTCATTAATAATATCCAGAGTATCCTTGAACCTGTACTCAGCCTCCGACAAATTATTTGTGGTATTGAAGAGTTCCTTCACAAATTCATACCGGTCATTGAAGCTGATTCCCTTGTACACATCATCAATATATGGTCCTGGATAGTCAACCTCCCAATCAAACCAATCAGGCCTTGAGGCATCATTTATTATCGGCACATTGCCGTTTTTGGATATCTCATTTTGTATTTCATTCTGAATAGACTGGTCGACAGAGAGCTCTATCTCTTCATTACCACCATATCTGTCGATATTTGTCTCCTCGCCACAACCGTCATCCAAGTCAATCTTCTCCATCTCCACCCAGCTATCATCTTCAACCGACAGTTCCTCACTCTCATCTTCCGAGCCATTTTCCTCCGGCAACACCTCTTCATCATTGTCCAGGCTATCTTTCACCTCCTCCGGGTCTTCTTCTCCGTATTCGTCCGGGAACTCATCATCTTCGATATCATCTGCATCAGAGAAATCATTTTCATCCTGAAACTCTCCGTTCTCACCGTCAGAATCATCTTCAACCGACAGCTCCTCACTCTCATCTTCCGAGCCATTTTCATCCGGCAAGCACTCTCCTGCAACTGTTGCCGCAGTTGTTGCAGAAACCGCTCCGTCAGACGAGTCTGCCTCAAAAGCCTCAAGCCTTCTCTCCAAATATGCCACCCGCTGCTCAAGCTCCCCTATTCGCGCCTCAAGGAGAGTATTGTTCTCCTCCACTATCCCGACAGCTATCGTTAACAATTTTTTCAACTCTATAAAGTTATTTTTCCTGTTATCCATATCTGCAACTTTTTTATCTTTGCAACAAAATTACCCGTTTAACCAACAAAAATACAAAAAATGTTTTTAGAAAACGCCAAACAGGCAGGCTGGATAGAGGTTATTTGCGGCTCAATGTTTTCAGGTAAGACAGAAGAGCTTATCCGCAGATTGAAGAGGGCCAAATTTGCCAACCAGAGAGTTGAAATATTCAAGCCTGCAATCGACATAAGATACTCCAATGAAGAGGTGGTATCTCACGATGCCCACGCAATCCTCTCCACCCCTGTGGAGTCGTCGGAGAGTATACTTCTCCTTACCGGAGATGTTGATGTTGTTGGTATAGACGAGATCCAGTTTTTTGATGAGAATGTAGTTGATGTCTGCCGGATTCTCGCCGACAGAGGAGTCAGGGTAATCTGCGCCGGACTCGATATGGATTATCTTGGCAAACCATTCGGTCCAATGCCCAAACTTATGGCTACAGCCGAGTATGTTACAAAGGTACACGCCATCTGTGTAAAATGTGGCAACCTTGCACACCACTCACACAGACTCACCAAAAGCGACAAACTTGTTGAACTTGGCGAGAAGGAGAGCTATGAACCAATCTGCCGCCACTGCTTCAATAAAGCGATGGCGGCAGAGGGTAAGAGTGATCAGTAGAGGGGAGCCCCGACTGCTCTATTTTGAAGCTGGACGTACATCCCAGCCCGAAATGATATCACCGTATGTTACAAAGATTACATCAAAACTCTTGTTGCTTGCATTATCGGTAACATTGTAGACCTTAATGCGCTCATTCTCCTTTATAAGTTTGTACTCACCAAGATCCAATGCAGGATAGCTCTTTGAAGGGTCATCCTTAACCATACCATTCACACTATACTCGTGGATTGCCTCACCTGCAACCATTCTCTGGATATTACGCTCAACAACAGCCATCAATCCCTTATGTACAAATGGATTTGTATCTGCAGCCTCTGCCTTCACAAAAGGTACAGCCCCACCATTTTCTGCTCTTAGACTCTTGAGGCTGTCGGCATATGCCTTGAAACGTTTTCTCAACTCCGGAGTATCAAGACCGGCTATTGTATAGAGTGAAATTGCCTGTGCACCACCCTTGAAAGCGGCATCCATCTTTGCAAAGATATGCTCCGGATCTCCGCCGAGTTCAGTATCAAGACCTGCGCCCAATAGTGTTACAGGGTTCTTGTCTCTGTTATTCTCAACTGTTCCTTCGTATGCAAACTCCGGATCCATAGTGTAGAAATCTGTATAAAGCATAGGGAAAGCTATATCAACATTCCATTTTCCCCAATCCTGTGCAACCATAAATGAGGCTATCTTTGGTGTTGTGAATGGAGATGCTGTTACAACCTTTCCGTGTGAATGGATTGCGTCAACCATCATATTTGCAATCTCTGTAACCTTATCGCAACGGTACTGTCTCCATTTGAGGTCTCTTGACGGATCCTCCTGATTGCGGGGATCATATCCGAACTCCTCTATAAAGGCATTCAACATTGCAGGGTGGTAGCCGAAATCCCATTGTGGATAGACCTCAGTATCCTGGGTAATCTCATATATATAACTCAACGATATAGGCAATACCACATCCACAAGGCGGCAATAGTCGAGGCATATACCCTTTATTCCGTCAATTTGGCAGAGTTCATCAATCCTCTTCAAAAGATACTCCTTAACCTCAGGTACCGACGGTGAGAGGAATTTGTATGAACTCACGTAGGCTTTGTGCTCTGCAAGGCTCTCTCCGTTCCTGTTTACATCAAACCAGTCAGGATGGGCTGCAAGAACCTCCTTACGCTCCTGACGTGGAGGGTTGAGGGTCCACATCCAGGCATAGACCTCTATTCCATATTTGTTTGCAATCTCAATATCTCTCTTATAATCCTCCGCACTGGCTGCGTGAAGCATTACCGCATCAATTCCAGCCTCTGCCATATTTGCAAATGTCTGCTCCATATCAACACCAGGAAGATCCTCCATCCAGGTCCAGAACATAGGATAGGCTGCAGCCTTCTCCTCAGATTGACACGAAACTATCAAAATTGTCATTACCGACAACAGAATTGTAATTACTGAAAGTTGTTTGATTGCTCTCATATCTTATCTTTTTAAATGTTATGATTTTCTTGATTGTTTCAGAATCCGGAATCAGGTTTAATGGAGGTTCACGCCAATCAGACGCATAAACTCCTCCCTTGTCCTTATATCCTTGAGGAAGACTCCGGTAAAGGCTGATGTTGTGGTGACAGAGTTCTGTTTCTGCACTCCTCTTATCTGCATACACATATGGGCTGCCTCTATAACAACTGCAACTCCAAGCGGATTGAGTGTCTGCTGGATACAATCCCTTATCTGCACGGTAAGCCTCTCCTGTACCTGGAGTCTGCGTGCAAAGGCATCAACTACGCGGGGAATCTTGCTCAATCCCGTAATGCATCCGTTGGGGATGTAGGCAACGTGGGCCTTGCCGTAGAATGGCAGCATATGATGCTCGCACATAGAATAGATTTCAATATCCTTCACAAGAACCATCTGCTGATAATCCTCTTTGAAGAGTGCCGAGTTCAATATGGCAACAGGATCTGCCGAATAACCCTGTGTCAGGAACTGCATTGCCTTGGCCACCCTCTCAGGGGTCTTCAAAAGTCCCTCCCTTTCAGGATCCTCTCCAAGCAGCTCAAGTATTGCCTTATAATGTGCAGCAAGTTTTTCTGTTGTCTCTGCGTCAAATTGCTCTCTCTTTATGTAAGCCATATCCTTGATTGTCAAATTTTGTAATTGAGTGAATAAACGGCTCTTTCAGCCTCTTAGTGATAGCAAAAGTAGCATTTTTTGAAATATTATACTATTTTTGTGTACAAATCTCCAATTAAAACCTGCTTGTTAATGGGAAAAGAGTTTTCAAAGTATAGAATACTGGTAGTCGACGACGAAGAGGATATATGCGAAATCCTCCATTATAATCTGGAACAGAACGGTTACGAAGTTGTCTGCGCCTCATCTGCAGAGGAGGCACTCTTCAAGCTTAAGGAGAAGTTCCATCTCATCCTGCTCGATATAATGATGGACGGGATTAGCGGTCTTAAGATGGCCCAGCTTCTGAGGGAAGAGTACTATAACAATATCCCCATTATTTTTCTCTCGGCCCTTGACAGTGAAAACGATATCCTGTCGGGATTTGAAAAGGGGTGTGATGACTATATTCCCAAACCATTCTCAATCAAGGAGGTCATTGCCCGCGTGAATGCAGTACTCACAAGAAGCAACACTTCACATCAGGAGAGTGATTCAGTAACCGGTTCGGGCAACAGGAACTCACTCCAGACAGAAACTGAAACAGAACAGGCAGCCGTACAGAAAAATGAAAAGGTGATTATCGGCAAGCTTACCATTGATTTCGCCGGCAAGAGGGTATATGTGAATAATGAAGAAATTATCCTCACCAAGAAGGAAAATGACATCCTTATGTTGCTGGCAAAGAGCCAGAACAAGATCTTTTCAAGGGAGGAGATACTGCAGCTTGTCTGGAAAAATGAGAGCTTTGTCCTTGACAGGACTGTGGATGTCCATATAGCCAGACTTCGCAAGAAGCTCGGGAAGTATGGCAATATGATTATAAACCGTTCCGGATACGGATATTCTCTTCAGCCAACTGATGATGAATAGGAGGCGGTATGAAGATAAAGTATCAATATAACCTCATCTTCTACTTTTTGCTTGCACTCTCGATGCTTGCACTTGTCTTTGTGGTCTTTACCTATACCAAACAGATAGATTACAATCTCAAGAGCAACGAGGCTGCCGCCAGTCTCTACAATGATATTGCCTTCAAGGCTATAAACAACCATACCCCCTATGACTCCATTCCGCTGCCAGCCAAGGTGAGGATTACGGTTCTGGATACCAATTTCAAGGTCCTTTTCGACAATTTCAACCACTCTATCGAAAATACAGTCATCTCAAGGGTAGAGCTTAAAATTGCCAGGCAGTTTGGCTCAGGCACCGTGCTGAGGGAGGCAATTTCGGTAGACGGCGACTATCTGTTCAATGCAAAAAAATATCCGAATTTCTACATACGCACAGCTCTGGAGTGCAAGAATGAGATTATACGACAATCCAAAAATGACAAACATTTTACCTATATCATCATTCTCCTCCTGCTCCTGCTGACAGTTATAATCTTCTACATCTCCAGAAAATTGTCGAAACCGATTCTGGCACTACGGCAATTCATTACCATCATAAACAGTTCATCCAAAGATTATGAGAACCTGCGTTTCCCTAAAGATGAGTTCGGCGATGTTTGCAGGCAGATTATTGATACATACTCAAATTATGAGAAGACCAAGCTCTACAAGGAGCAGATGAGCCACAATGTGGCCCACGAACTCAAGACTCCGGTTACTGCAATCAGAGCCTATTTGGAGACAATACTCAATTCTCCGGAGATGGGACGTGAGATGATCACCAAATTTGCCAACAAGGCATACTCCCAGTCGCTCAGGCTATCATCACTGATAAACGATGTGTCGACCCTCAACAAGCTTGATGAAAAGTCATCTTCATTCCAGAATGAGGATGTGGTAATCTCCCAATGCCTTAATGAGGTACTCACCGAGATCGGCTACAAGCTGGAGGAGAATGGTGTTGAATTCACCTCTCTGATAAGCACCAACTTGAGGCTGACCGGATGCTATTCTCTAATATATTCGCTATTCAAAAACTTGATTGACAACTCTATTGAACACGGAGGAAAAAATATAAAAATAACGCTCTCTGCCGGAATAAACCAGATTCCCGGTGACGGAGGCTACCGCATCGACTTCACCTTCACCGACACAGGAAAGGGTATTCCGCCAGAGAATCTGCAACGCATATTCGACCGCTTCTATAGAATTGAAGAGGGCCGTACACGAAAGAGAGGAGGTTGCGGCCTGGGATTGGCCATTGTGCAGAATGCTGTCCAATACCACAGAGGAGAGATTACAGTTGACAACAGAAGTGAAGGTGGAGTAATCTTCAAGTTCCATCTTTATTCACTATAAATGCAATGAAAATATGGAGATCAAACGTATTCTGATAACAGCTGCCGAGCAGCAGGAGATTGAATCGGCACAATTGGCATACCGTCAGAGCAGGGATATTCTTCCAAAGGATACAGTCGTGGATTTTATGCTTACCGGCATTGGCACAACCTCTACCTGCTACAGGCTGACCAAAAAGATTATGGAGGCCAAAAGTGCAGGCGGATATGACCTTGTGATAAATGCAGGCATTGCAGGAAGCTACTCCTTCAAGGATGGGGAGAATGGCAAGGCACTCTTCCCAATGGGAAGCATTGCCATTATAGAGAAGGAGTATTTCGGCGACTTGGGTTTTGAGACACTGTTGGGCTTTGAGACGCTGTTTGAGATGGAGATTCTTGATGCCAACATCTTCCCGTTCAAAGGGGGCGCACTCTACCGCAAACCGCTTGAAGGAGAGATGGAGGAGTTTATCAGAAATTATCCGCAGGCAACAGGTGTGACCGTACAGACAGTAACAGGAACAGAGGAGAGATACAATGAACTCTACCGCCAGTTCAACCCCCATATCGAGAGTATGGAGGGGGCTGCTGTCTACTATGTCTGCCTTCTTGAGGGGATTCCGTTCTTTGAGGTCCGCACTGTTTCAAATGAGGTTGGCGAACGGGAGAGAAGCAGATGGAATACTCCACTTGCGCTGGAGGGAATCCATAAATTTATGAGTGACTTTTTCAAACATATCAAATAACGGAGATTAAATGGAGGCCAGGAGAATGGGTGCAGAGAGGAAAGAGGTAATAAGAATAGAGGGAATCAAGAAGATCTACAAATTGGAGAGCCAACAGGTAAAGGCTCTCAACGGGGTCGACATCACAATATATGAGAACGAATATGTTGCCATAATGGGGCCGTCGGGCTCGGGCAAATCCACAATGATGAATATTCTCGGATGTCTCGATACTCCATCTGAGGGAAGGTATATACTGAATGGCACAGATGTAAGCCAGCTTGACGACTCAAGGCTGGCAGAGATAAGGAACAGGGAGATAGGCTTTGTCTTCCAGTCATTCAACCTCTTGCCGAGATATTCAGCCCTGGAGAATGTGGCACTTCCGCTCATCTACTCTGGAGTTGCTGCTAAGGAGCGGGATGTGAGGGCGAGAGAGGCTCTTGAGAGTGTGGGGCTTGCAGACAGGATGGACCACAAGCCATCGGAAATGTCGGGAGGCCAAAGACAGAGGGTTGCAGTTGCAAGGGCTCTCATAAACCGCCCTGCAATAATACTGGCTGATGAACCTACCGGCAATCTCGACACAAAGACCTCAATAGATATAATGAATCTTTTTGAACATATCCACAACAAAGGCAATACTGTCATTGTTGTTACTCACGAAGAGGATATAGCCCAATATGCCCACAGGATAATAAGATTGAGGGATGGAAAGATAGAGAGTGATACTATAAACGAAAAAAATAAAGAATTAAGATGAAAGTATATACAAAAACAGGAGACAAAGGGACAACCTCTCTCGTAGGAGGCAAAAGAGTTCCAAAGAACCATCCGAGAGTTGAAGCATACGGTGATGTGGATGAGCTCATTTCATATATTGGTCTGATTATATGCGATGCCGACAGCCTCCACGAAGAGGATGTATTGCGCAAGATACAGGAGAACCTTATGCTTGTATCTGCCCATTTTGCATCAGACGGCTCTGTAAAGAAGTTGAAAGAGATATCGGGAGAAGATATCACCTTCCTTGAGTCAGAAATTGATATAATGACCGGCGAAATGCCGCCTCAGAGAGCATTCATCCTTCCGGGAGACCCCCGTGTAGCCTCCGAATGTCACGTTGCGCGCACTATCTGCCGCAGGGCAGAGCGCCACGCACTGGCAATAGTGCAGGAGTGCGGATCTGAGCCCCAATGCAATGGCGGGGAGAGTGCAGAATCACAATTGGAGATTGGAATAAAATATCTCAACCGCCTCTCTGATTACCTCTTCACCCTCGGCCGTTTCTTTTGCCACAAAAATGGAGTTGATGAGACCTTTTGGTTGCCATAACCAAATATTCTATTAGGTTATATTAAAACTTTTACTATATTTGCGCCCGCAAAAAAAACAGATGAGGATAATTACCTAATAATTAATTTTTTGAATTATGTATTGGACACTAGAATTGGCATCTAAACTTGAGGATGCACCTTGGCCAGCAACAAAAGAGGAACTTATTGACTATGCGACACGTTCCGGAGCGCCACTTGAGGTAATTGAGAACTTGAATGATTTGGAGGATGATGGCGAAATATACGACAGCATCGAGGAGATTTGGCCTGATTACCCAAGCAAAGAGGATTTCTTCTTTAACGAAGAGGAGTATTAATCCAAAGAAGAATATTGATATTGGATCGGACAGCCTTCAGCTGTCCGATTTTTTTCTTTAAATTTGTAATTTGAAGGTTGTAAATATAATTTCCGATATATGAAGATTATCATAGCAGGCGCAGGCGAAGTAGGAAGCCATTTGGCAAAGATGCTCAGCACAGAGTCGAATGCACTTACAATTATCGACAACAATGAGGCCAACCTCAACAAACTGGCCCAGATAGCGGATGTTGTGACTGTACAGGGCAATCCCACATCTATTGAGACTCTTGTTCAGGCGGGAGCTCCAGAAGCCGATCTGTTCATTGCTGTAAGTCCGGCTCATGATCAGGATATGAATCTTATCAGTGCTCTTCTTGCCAAGAAGATGGGCAGCAAGAAGGTTACTGCCAGGGTAAACAATGATGAGTATATGCATCACGAGAACAAGCTTATGTTTACTGAATTGGGTATAGACCTCCTCTTCTACCCCGAGAAGATTGCCTCCTATGAGATATCAGACCTTCTCAAACAGACCGGTACTACCGAATTTATGGAGTTTGCCAGAGGCCGTCTCCAGATGGTAGTATTCAGGTTGGACGATGGAGCTCCGCTTATCCAGAAACACGTTTACGATATGTTGCGCCTTGGAAATGAGACTCCATACAAGGCTGTAGCCATATCCCGTAACGGCACCACCATCATTCCCGACAGGGAGACCAGGTTTATGGAGAATGATATGGTCTTTGTCATCTGTACCAAAGAGGGTGTAAAGGAGGCTATGGGTTACTCAGGAAAGAATGAGATTGATGTAAAGAAGCTGATGATTGTCGGCGGAGGCCGCATAGCCGAGATGCTGGCAAGAAAGATGGAGAAGAATGTGGAGCTGATTAAGATAATTGAGCAGAGGGCAGACAGATGCGAATATCTCGCAGGTATATTGCCGAAGACCCTTATAGTCAATGGCGACGGCAGAAATACCGATCTTCTCATTGAGGAGGATGTAAAGGATTTCGATGCCTTCGTGGCCGTTACAAGCAGCTCGGAGACCAATATTCTGGCCTGCGTTGCCGCAAAGAGGATGGGAGTTCCGGAGACCATTGCAGAGGTGGAGAATATAGAGTATATCAAATTGGCCGAGGGAATGGGTGTTGATGCGGTAATAAACAAGAAACTGAGCACCGCCGGCCGTATATTCCGTTTTACTCTAAGCAACAAGGTGAGATCCATCAAATGTCTCAACGGTTCAGACGCCGAAGTACTTGAATTCATCGTAAACCCCGACAGTTCAATAACCAAGGGGGCAATTCGTGACCTCAATTTCCCGAAAGAGGCCATAATTGGAGGTGTAATCAGAGGCGACGAGAGCTTCATTGCAAATGAATATACTGTAATAAAGCCATACGACAGGGTTGTTGTATTTGCGCTTCCACAGGTTTTGTCTAAAGTCAACAAATTCTTCATCTAAAAGGTATGGCAAGCTATCTTCAAGTAGAAAATATCTCAAAATCCTATGGAACCAAAATTCTCTTTGAGAATATCAGTTTCAATATAAATGAAGGCGACAAGATAGCGCTGATTGCACCCAACGGAACGGGCAAGAGCTCTTTGCTGTCGATACTTGCCGGAAAGGATTCATCCGACAGGGGGGGAGAGGTAAAGTTCCTTAAGGATATCACCATCTCATTTCTGGAACAGGAGAGCGTTTTTCCTCCCGAAGAGACTCTTTACAATATTGTTCTCAAGGCAAAGAGAGAGTCAGATATAAAGAAGAGTCGCACCAAAGGGTCATCACAGGTGATTGAGATTCCAGAGTGGGAGAATGAATATAAGGTAAATGATATGCTCTTCAGGCTTAAGCTGGAGGAGACCTCAAAGAGAGTTGGAGAGTTGAGTGGTGGCGAACTGAAAAGGCTTGCCATTGCCCAAATGCTCATTACTGAGCCCGACTTCCTCATTATGGATGAGCCTACCAACCACCTCGATCTTGAAACTATAGAGTATCTCGAAGAGACCCTCTCCAGATCACGCTGCACACTTCTTATGGTTACCCACGACCGCTATTTTCTCGACAGGGTATGTAACCAGATCCTTGAGTTGTGGGAGGGGAAACTCTACCAGTACAACGGGAACTACTCCTACTTCCTTGAGAAGAGGGAGGAGAGGATAAACAACTTCAAGGCCGAAACCGACAGGGCCCGCAATCTGCTCCGGACAGAGCTTGACTGGATGAGAAGAATGCCCTGTGCCCGCGGAACAAAGGCCAAATATAGGGTAGATGCCTTCTACGACCTCAAAGAGAGGGCTTCACAGAGGGTTGTTGAAAAGAGCCTCGACATAAATGTCAAGATAAGCCGTCTGGGCAAAAAGATTGTCAATTGCAAACACCTCAACTATGTCTGGGAAAACGGTGAGCAGGACGGGAAGAAGAGGAGATGGGTTGGAATTGAGGATTTCACCTACAACTTTGCCCCGGGAGAGAAGATTGGCATAGTGGGCAAGAATGGTGTAGGAAAGAGCACCTTCCTCAACCTCATTACCGGAAATCTGCACCCCACCTCAGGAGAGATTGAACGAGGTGAGAGTGTAGTCTTCGGATACTACCGCCAATCAGGCATCAACTTCAGGCCTGATGATACCCTTATAGATGCAGTTCAGGATATTGCAGAGGTTGTGACACTTGCCGACGGGAAGAGGGTTCCGGCAACCACATTCCTCAACTATTTTCTCTTTCCGCCATCTATGCACAATATCAGGATATCAAAACTTAGCGGAGGAGAGAAGAGACGTCTCTACCTGCTGACAGTTCTGATGAAGAATCCCAATGTACTCATTCTCGATGAGCCTACCAATGACCTCGACATCCTGACCCTCAATGTCCTTGAAGAGTATCTCAAGGGCTTTCCGGGAACATTGATTGTGGTTTCACACGACCGGTTCTTCCTCGACAAGCTGGCCGACCATCTCTTCATCTTTGAGGGGGAGGGAGCCATAAAGGACTTTGTGGGAAGCTATTCGGGATACCGTCAATATATGAAAGATAAAGAGGCAGAAAAGAGGGCTCTTGAGAGGGAGAATGAGGCCAGGAAGGGCGGCTCTTCATCCAACGGCAAGGAGAAGAATCTCACCAACAGCCAGAGAGAGAAGACCCAACCACCTAAAAAACGCAAATTGTCTTATAAGGAGCAGAGAGAGTTTGAGCAGCTCGAAAAGGAGATTGAGAGCCTCGAATCTGAGAAAAAGGAGCTTGAAGAGGCCCTCTCATCAGGCAATATGGAGATAGCAAAGCTTACAGAAGCCTCTTTAAGGATAGGAGAGATTATTGAAATCCTTGACGAAAAGATGCTCCGTTGGCTTGAATTGAGTGAAATCTGACACAATAACACTATAAATTATGAAGAGAGCAATGATTCTTTTTGCAGCTGCAGCCATTACATTGACAGTTGCAAGTTGCGGTTCAAACCCAAAATCAAATGAAAATGAGAAGGCCTCTGCTGCAGAGGCTGTAACAGAGAGTGCAGCCAAACCTGCCGGCGATGAGCGCGGTTACATCGTAAAAGTAGGCGATATGGTGCCTGAATTTGACCTCCATCTGCTTAATGGGGAGAAGATTCCTGTATCATCACTCAAAGGCAAAGTGGTGATGCTCCAGTTTACAGCAAGCTGGTGTGGAGTCTGCCGTAAGGAGATGCCTTTCATCGAGAAAGATATATGGCTCAAATTGAAGGAGCACCCCGAGTTTGCCCTTTACGGCATAGATCTGAAAGAGGATGCACCTACAACCCAGAAATTTGCAGAGATGATTCCTGTAACCTATCCGCTTACACTTGACCTTGAGGGCAAGACATTCAATCTATTCTGCGCAGAGGGTGCTGGCGTTACAAGAAATATAATTCTCGACAGGGAGGGCAAGATAATTATGCTTACCAGACTCTTCGAAGAGGCAGAGTTTAACCAGATGGTTGAACTTATAAACAGTGAACTTGCAAAGAATTAGAGTTTGCCTCTAAATAGAGCTGCAACAAATAAAGAACCGGCAACCGCTCGAGTCCGCCCATTCGGAGATCTCTTGTGTTGCCGGTTCTTCTTTATCCTGACTATATCACTTCGGATATTACTCCATCAATTTCTTGTATTTGAAGCGTTTAGGCTCTACATTGCCGAGACGCATCTTCTTGTTCTCCTCATACTCGGAATATGTACCCTCATAGAAATAGACCTTTGAATCCCCCTCAAACGCAAGGATATGGGTACAAATTCTGTCAAGGAACCATCTGTCGTGGGAGATTACAACTGCACAACCTGCAAAGTTCTCAAGGCCCTCCTCCAATGCCCTGATGGTATTTACATCCACATCATTGGTAGGCTCGTCAAGCAAAAGCACATTTGCCTCCTCCTTCAATGTAAGGGCAAGGTGAAGGCGGTTTCTCTCACCACCGCTCAGGATTCCGCACTTCTTCTCCTGATCTGCACCCGAGAAGTTGAATCTTGAGACATAGGCACGCGCATTCACCTCCTTATTGCCAAGTTTCACAAACTCAGAGTTGTCGGCAATAGTCTGATAGACAGTCTTATCAGGATCAATCTCCTTATGTTGCTGGTCGATGTAGGCCACCTTTACTGTCTCTCCGATGGTAAAAGTACCTTTATCAGGCTTGTCATATCCCATAATCAGACGGAAAAGTGTGGTCTTTCCTGCTCCGTTAGGACCAATCACTCCCACAATACCGGCAGGCGGCAATTTGAAATTGAGTCCCTCATAAAGCACCTTGTCGCCAAAAGCTTTGGTTACATCCTGGGCATCAATCACATTTGTACCGAGACGCGGTCCGTTAGGGATAAATATCTCAAGTTTCTCCTCCTTCTGTTTCCTGTCTTCGTTCATCATCTTCTCATAAGCAGACAGACGGGCTTTTGATTTTGCGTGGCGCGCTTTAGGAGCCATCCTTACCCACTCAAGCTCACGCTCCAATGTCTTTCTACGTTTGCTCTCCTGTTTCTCCTCCATCTCAAGACGTTTTGCCTTCTGCTCAAGCCAAGATGAGTAGTTGCCTTTCCACGGAATACCCTCACCCCTGTCAAGCTCAAGAATCCACCCTGCAACATTATCAAGGAAATACCTGTCGTGGGTTACTGCAATGACTGTACCCTTATACTGCTGAAGATGCGCCTCAAGCCACTGGATACTCTCTGTATCAAGGTGGTTGGTAGGCTCATCAAGCAAAAGAACATCCGGTTCCTGCAACAACAGACGGCACAATGCAACCCTGCGGCGCTCTCCTCCACTCAGGTTCTTTACCAAAGCATCAGGCTCAGGACACATAAGGGCATCCATCGCCCTCTCCAATTTAGAGTCAAGCTCCCAACCGTTCACCTGCTCAATCTTCTCTGTCAACTCACCCTGATACTCTATAAGTTTAGCCATCTCCTCATCACTCATAGGCTCCATAAACTTCAAATTCACAGCCTCATACTCCTTCATAAGGTCTACAACCTCCTGTACACCCTCCTCCACAACCTCCTTGACGGTCTTGGTATCATCCAATTGAGGCTCCTGCTCCAAATATCCCACACTGTAACCTGGGGCAAAGACCACCTCTCCCTGATATGATTTCTCAATTCCCGCAATAATCTTCATCAGGGTTGATTTTCCAGAACCGTTCAAACCGATAATACCAATCTTGGCTCCATAAAAGAAGGAAAGGTAGATATCCTTCAAAATCACTTTATTATTGGCAGGCAATATCTTGCCCACTCCATTCATTGAAAATATTATCTTCTCGTCTGCCATATATTTAAATTTTCTGTAAAGATAGGGATTTTTGCCATTTTTCAATACATCTATTCCACTCTCATTTATTGCAGAATAGAAAGTTCTCAAACTTCTGAAACCGCACATACAGGCTATATCCAGCATATCCTCATCCCCGGTGAAATTTATTGTCATTGCATAGTTCAATCGGTAACCATTTACATATTTCTTAAAATTTATGCCCCTCTTCTTCGACAGTGCATTTGAGAGATAAGTCCTATTGCTCCAGATCTCCTTGGCAAGCTCTCCGAGAGTAAGGTTGGGATTGAGGAACAGCCTCCTCTCCTCCATTACCTGATCTGCCCTCAACATCACCTCCTCAAGATGGTCACCTCTCTTTACAGAGACCTCACACTCATCATAATATCTGCCTGCAACGCTTCTTGCTTTAAGCTCCCTCTCCCCTACACACTGCTCAAGATATTTTTTCAATGAATCGAGCAGCCTAATCAAAATAGTCATTAACCGATACATCCTCGTTATTGTTTAATTTCTTTCTCACCTCCTTGCACCACTCCGCCGGTGTATATCTTATATTAAGGTTAAAGGCATTGCTGAATGAAGCTATGCTTTTGAAACCGCTTCTGGTACACATATCACCAATCTTGATCATAGGATCCTCCAGAAAGAGCCTGCAGGCCTCCTTCACTCTGTAATAGTTGACAAACTGATTGAAATTCTTTGACATCCTCTGGTTCAAGGCCCTCGAAAGATAGGTCTTGTTGGTATAGATCTCCTTTGAAACATCAGCAAGTTTAAGCTCCTGATTCAAATATGGCTTTTCTTTCTCAAAATAGCGGATAAGCCGTTGTATTATCTTATAATCATCAAGATAGTCTTCATCACCCAGCTCTTCCACCAATGGAATATATCTCTCTTTCACTCCAAGATTATAGTTGCGCCGCATTTCACCACCCTTTCTGTTGCGGTAATAGAGTCCCAGATGAAGTGCCACAAGAGTTACAAATGTGGGAAGTGTGGCAGCATAGTGGTCAACCTGAATTGAAACAACAACCATAAATCCAATAATGAGAGAGCCTCCAAGAATCACACTCGCCTCAATAAAATTCTCCTTCTGAATTGTATGGAGTATTGATTCATACCTCTTCAGACACATACTGAAGAACCTTAAGAGCAGAAACGAGGCTACTATACCCATAAATAGAAGAGATAGCGGGACAGGATTGGCAAGGAATCCCGACTGTCTGAGTGCAAGAAGGTCTATTGCCAGCAATATGGCTGCTATTACCGACTGATATACCAGACCAATTCCAATACCTTCTGATATAAAGCCTATTGACTGATAGACATAGAGTATGAAGAGAGATGTTCCAATAAAGAGTTTGACACAGAAAAGCGGAAGTCTGCTTGCTCCTGAAAGAACCGTAGCTGTCATATTACTGAGCAACAGCTCCTCCACAACCAATAAAAAAAGGGAGAGGAAGGCCAGAATCATCTTCTTCTGGGACAACCTTCTCTCTCTCCTTATCAGATATCCGCATACAAGATATGCAGTCAAAGCAAAATAGATCAGACACGAGAGCAACAGTGCTCCTCTTTCAACTGTCAAGAATAAATCCGGAAGGTTCATAGTGCATTTTTTGATGCGCAAAAGTACAAACCAACCCTCTATTATTCAACAAGATAAGAAACAGCGCGCTGAGATTTATACAATTTTAAAAAATTTTACCCCCGCTCTCTGCCACATTTATTTTTTAATTTCATCAAAACCCTTGCCGTAGACACCTGTAACACTTCCTACTGACATAAAGGCATCCCTGTCGACAGATTTTACAATTTTATAAATCATATTTATATCTGTCTTTCTTACAACCACCATAACAATCTTGCTCTCATTCTTTGTATACCATCCCTGGGCATTGATAAGCGTTACGCCACGCCCGATATCTGAGATTATGGAGTCTGCAATCTCCCCATATTTCTTTGAGAAGATGAATACCTGAAGAGACTGTTTTGTACCCGACACAAAGAGATCGATGGTAAAGCTGCAGGCCATAATGAGAATATATCCATAGAGCACGGTTGCAAAGCGCATTCCCAGACTCTCAACACCTATGACATTGCCTGATGCATCATATATCTCCTGTGCGGGAAGAAGGAATGATGATGCAATGATGAAGATATCTATTATAAGTATTATCCTGCCTGCCGATACATTTCTGTATTTGGTAATCATCAATGCTATGATATCTGTTCCACCGGTACTTCCACCGTGTGAAAAACATATTCCGATACCCAATCCCGATACAACACCTCCAAAGATTGCACAAAGGAGCTTTCCATTGCTTATGGCAATCTCCTGAACAAATACCTCCGGAAGGATATCCGGAATGATGTCAAGGAAAATTGATGTTACAACTATTGCATATACAGTCTTGATTCCAAAACCTTTGCCCAAGACCTTCAATGCAATGAGCAGCAAAATGAAGTTTATTATAAAGAAGGAGTAACTTACCGGAATATTGAAAGCATACAACAACACTGCACCAATACCGGTTACGCCACCTCCGACCATATTGTTGGGGATAAGGAAGAGATCCCATCCCAAAGCATAACATAAAAGACCTATTGTTATTACAAGATAGGCTTTTATCTCACCCAAAATGTTTTTCAAATTCATCTTATTCTTGAATAAATCTCATAAAGCCCCCGGAGCCACCCTTCTTGCGCTTGCTCTTCACCTGCTCAAATCCCTCGCCATAAACGCCCATCGCTGAAGTTACGGAGATGAAGGCCTTCTGGTCAACCTCCTTTACAGCTGCTGTAATCTGAGGTAGGAGTTGTTTTCGTGCAACAACAATAAGCACCTTTCCCTCCTGTTGCGAATACCAGCCAACTGAATTGAGTGCCGTTACGCCACGGTTCATATCCCTGATAATCATATCAGCAACTTCCTTGTATCTTGACGAGAAGATTATTATCTGGACCGACTGCTTCGAACCTGTGAGAAGCATATCGAGCAGATATGTGAATGAGACCATCTGCATATATCCATATACAACATCCTGCAACCCTTTACCAGGCAAAAGGATAATTGAGCCGATAATCAGCAGGTCGCAATACATAAATATTTTTCCGGGAGAACTGTCCCTGTACTTGGAGAGGACAATGGCTATGATATCCGTTCCGCCAGTGCTGCCACCCTGCATAAATATGGCGGCAATTCCAAATGCACTTATGGCTCCACCTATTATTGCATTGATAAATTTGTCGGGAATATCCGACAGACCTGTTATCCAATCAAACTGCGGAAGGACCTCAAACATCAGGGAGGCACAGAGG
Source organism: Candidatus Egerieisoma sp. (assembly GCA_045594125.1). Classification (GTDB taxonomy): domain Bacteria; phylum Bacteroidota; class Bacteroidia; order Bacteroidales; family UBA932; genus Egerieousia. The sequence goes on along the minus strand of JAZNXX010000024.1, from coordinate 8,352 downwards.
ATACAGTATATGGTCTTGAATCCAAAACCCTTTCCCAGCAATATTGTACCGCCTATAAGCAGCACAACATTTATCACCAGGTACGATACTGAAATCGGTATTACCTCCCCGGTAGCGTAGTAGATTATCGAAGATATACCGGTGACACCACCACCCGAAATCCCCTTTGGTATAATGAATGCAACCCAACTGAATGCATAAAGAAACACACCAACTGTAAGGATGGTATATGTCTTGAATATCTTTAATAATTTACCTGCTGTCATCTTACACAAGTATTAATTAACAAACTACATTTATTATCTTTGACGGAACCACAATTATCTTTTTGATGGCTTTGTCGCCAAGATATTTTGCAGTGTTTTCATTTGCCCTCACGGCCTCCTCCACCTCTTTGGCAGAGAGACTCTTAGAGAGCTCCAGCTTGAACCTCATCTTACCATTGAATGAAACAGGGTACTCGAATGTGTTCTCAATGGTATATGCCTCCACATACTCAGGGAATTTTGCAAATGAGATGCTCTCAGTATGGCCGAGAATGCTCCACAACTCCTCTGTGATGTGAGGTGCAAACGGTGATAGAAGTATGATGATGTTCTCAAGTATCTCCTTGTTGTGCGACTTGAGATCCTGCAACTCATTCAATGCAATCATAAATGCACTTACCGAGGTATTGAATGAGAATGCCTCAATGTCATTTCCAACCTTTTTGATAAGTTTATGGAGAACCTTCAACTCTTCAGCAGATGGTTTTTCATCTGAGACACAAAGCTCACCCTCCCTGTTGAAGAAGAGTCTCCACAACCTTTTCAAGAATCTGTTTACGCCATCAATACCCTTTGTATCCCATGGCTTCGATTGCTCAAGAGGTCCGAGGAACATCTCGTATAGACGCAATGTATCGGCTCCATAAGTGTTGCATATATTATCAGGATTGACAACATTGAACATACTCTTGCTCATCTTCTCAACTGCATATCCGCAGATATATTCACCATTCTCAAGGATAAATTCAGCTGTTGCATAGTCAGGCATCCATCTCTTGAAGGCCTCAATATCAAGTCTGTCGTTATTCACGATATTTACATCAACGTGAATCTCGGTGGTATTATACTGCTCCTTCAATCCATAAGAGACAAATGTATTTGTATTTACAATTCTGTATACAAAGTTTGAGCGTCCCTGGATCATACCCTGGTTTATAAGTTTCTTGAACGGCTCCTTCTCTACCACATAGCCGAGGTCATAAAGGAACTTGTTCCAGAATCTTGAGTAGATAAGGTGACCTGTCGCATGCTCTGTACCACCGATGTAGAGATCCACATTTCTCCAATATCCGTCAATCTCCTTATCTACAAGTGCAGAGTTGTTGCAAGGGTCCATATATCTCAAGTAGTATGCGCTGCTGCCTGCAAAGCCCGGCATTGTACTGGTCTCAAGAGGATAGCCGCTGTAACTCCAGTTCTCTGCTCTTGCCAATGGTGGCTCTCCGCTCTCTGTAGGGAGGAATTTGTCCACCTCAGGCAACTGAAGCGGCAACTCATTCTCCGGAACCGGAGTCGGAATTCCATCTTTATAGTAGATTGGGAATGGCTCGCCCCAATATCTCTGGCGTGAGAAGATTGCATCCCTCAATCTGTAGTTGATCTTTCTGCAGCCAATTCCCTCCTTCTCCACATACTCTATTGCAGCAGGAATAGCCTCCTTTACACTCATCCCATTAAGGAAACCGGAGTTGCACATTATGCCCTCTTTCGCATCAAAGCTCTCCTCGCTTACATCACATCCCTCAATCAACGGGATTATAGGAAGGTTGAACTGTTTTGCAAATGCATAGTCCCTGCTGTCGTGTGCAGGAACCGCCATAATTGCACCTGTTCCATATCCGGCCAATACATATTCGCTTATCCAGACAGGCACCTTGTCACCTGTAAGAGGGTTGATTGCGTATGAACCGGTAAATACTCCTGTAACTTTACGGGTCTCCGCCATTCTCTCCCTTTCGGTCTTCTTCTTGGCCTCTTTAAGATATGCCTCAACAGCCTCTTTCTGCTCCGCTGTTGTAAGTTTCTCCACCCACTCGCTCTCTGGTGCAAGAACCATAAATGTAACACCAAAGACTGTATCTGCACGGGTTGTAAAGATTGTCATTTCGTAATCTCCAACCTTGAAGACCATCTCGGCACCCTGGGATTTGCCGATCCAGTTGCGCTGCATATCCTTTAAGGAGTCGGTCCATTGCAGTTCATCCATATCCACAAGAAGACGCTCAGCGTAGGCAGATACTCTCAATTGCCACTGTTTCATCTTCTTCTGCTCTACAGGATAACCACCTCTGATTGAGAGACCGCCCTGCACCTCGTCATTTGCAAGCACTGTTCCCAATTTGGCACACCAGTTTACAGAGGTCTCGCCCTGATATGCAATTCTGTACTGCATAAGGATATCACTCTTCTTCTTATCGTCAAATGAGTTCCACTCCTCTGCAGTGAAGATCTCAACATCACCACAAGCGGCATTAACCTTGCCGTTACCCTCCTTTTCAAAAAGCGCAACAAGCGAATCAATCGGCTCCGCCTTGTCGGTATCGTTGTTGTAGTAGTGGGCAAACATCTGGAGGAAAGCCCATTGTGTCCATTTATAATATTCCGGATCGCAAGTGCGCACCTCTCTGCTCCAGTCAAACGAGAAGCCTATTCTGTCCAACTGCTCCCTGTATCTGTTGATATTGTTCTCTGTGGTCTTTGCAGGATGCTGGCCTGTCTGGATTGCATATTGCTCTGCAGGAAGTCCGAATGCATCATAACCCATAGGGTGAAGTACATTGAACCCCTTCAATCTTTTATATCTGCTGTAGATGTCGCTTGCAATGTATCCGAGCGGATGTCCCACGTGAAGACCTGCACCCGATGGATATGGGAACATATCCAATACGTAATATTTCGGTTTTGAAGAGTCAGCCTTTACTTCAAATGTCTTGTTTGCAGACCAATAAGCCTGCCACTTTTTCTCAATTTCTAAAAAATTGTACTCCATTTCAGCTATAGTATTTATAGCCGACAAAGTTATAAAAAATTCTCTCTATTTCTTTAGTTTGAAGCTGGCATTCTTTGATAATTTGAACTCTACCGCAACAGCTGTCTTTATACGCACTTCCCTGCCGTTCAATTTTGCAGGTTTCCACTTTGGAGAGGCCAGGATAACCTTCTTTACCTCCTCATCCAATTCATCATTCACACCTTTGGCAATCACCACATTGGAGACCTTTCCGTCGCTTCCAACAATAAATTCCGCCACAACAATTCCAGACTCTCCTGCTGCAACTGCACTGTCGGGATATTTAAGATAAGGATATACCCATTTGTTGAGGAACTGGGTCTCATCTCCGTGAAGGAATGTGGCTCTCTTGTCAACTTCGCTCTGGGTATAATATCTGTCGGGATCTGAGGTTTTCTCCTCAACCGGCTCCGGCTCCTGATCCACTCTTGTATCCCTGTTGGCAATCTGTGCCGCCAATGCAAAGACAAACTCTGCAATCTGCTCCATTTGCGTATAGTCAAGCATATTGCGGTGGTCCCTTGGGGTATGGTAATCCCGGTGGATTCCGGTTGTAACAAGAGCAATAGGAATTCCCTTTTCGTGGAACATCCTGTGATCAGATGGGAAATAGTCTGTTCCGCTCAACTCCGGCTGGAGCGACAAAGGACGTTGGGAGAGATTCTTGACTATGATATCCAGCTGGCTGCTCTTTATTCCTGTAAAGATCTGCGGACGGTTTTCTCCACTGCTGCGTCCTATCATATCAAGATTTATCATCATCACTATCTTGTCAGTAGCAGAGAATGAGCGGTTGAGGAAATACCAGCTTCCGGCCATTCCAACCTCCTCTGCACCAAAAAATGCAAAGATTACAGAACGACGGAAGGTGAACCTGTTATTTGCCACCTCCTTAGCCAACTCTATAAGGGCTGCCACTCCTGAAGCATTATCATCAGCACCCGGATAGATCTGCACCCTCTCCTCTCCGTTAACCGTCACTTTATTTATTCCGAGATGGTCAATATGTGCACCTATCACCACATATTCATTCCTCAACTCCGGATCATATCCCTCAACAACTCCTATAATGTTTCTTGAATGGAGAGAGTCTGTTTTACTGACACCCTCGGCTATCTCTCCTGTAATGTAGAAATCCTCGCCATCCCGTGGGGTAAGCAGTGTCACTCCGGCCTTTGAGAGCTGGTCGTAAATATAATTTGCCACTATCAGTTCTCCTTTACTGCCTACAGCCCTGCCTGCCAGCGAATCTGCGGTTATAAACTCCACGTGCCTCTTCATATCACCCTCCAGACCCTCTACGCGTCCCTGCATAAATTGTCCACGGGCCTCAAATGTCAAACCCATCAGCAACAATACAATAGGCAACAGTGCCAGCCTTACCGCCGGCATTCCGGTTTTTCTCTCCATTCTCTTCAAATTTAATTATCTTCTCTCTGGCAATACCTCAAGCCAATATCCGTCCGGGTCAACAATAAAGTAGATTCCCATTGCCGGATTCTCAAAGCAGATGCACCCCATCCTGCTATGCAATTCGTGTGCCGCATCAAAATCCGCAACCCTGAATGCAAGGTGGAACTCATTGTCGCCCAAGTTATATGCCCTGTCCCAATCACGCAACCAGGTAAGTTCAAGCAGGTGATCGGACTGTCCGTCCGACAGATATACTATTATAAACGATCCATCTTCAGGTACTATTCTCCTGCTCTCTTTAAGTTCAAGAGCCTCTTCATAAAATTTAAGACTCTTCTCCAAATCACGCACATTTATATTGTTGTGCTCAAATCTGAATTTTCCCATATCTCCATTTACAATTTTCCTAAATTATCTATTTTTGAGCTGCATCCCTGTCATAATGCGGCATCTGCCCGGGCAGTACAATCGACAGCTCCACAAGTCCGCCTACTATCCTGCCATCTTCAAGCAGTATCCCCTTCTCAGAATCATCTGTATACCAAGGGGTCTGGTGAATCAGTTTATTTACCCCTCCCTTAGTTATTGTGTAGGAGTTGCTTTCGCCCTTTGAGAGCAATCTTCCAATCATCTCCCACGATTTTGGAGAGTGGCACTCCTTGAGATTCTTACCTACAATATCACCATACTTGGCAAATGTAGCTTTTGATTTCTCATTCATATAGAGGATATTTGCCTTATAATCGCAAATTGTGACAGCAAACGCACACCCCTTTGCCCAATCAAAAACTTCGTTCTCTTTCATAGTGTCAAAATTTACCTTTTACAAATTGAGGATGACCAAAAGGGTAATTTCTCATCATCTCAAATTCCGCCTTTTGAATCATCCTCATAAAGAATCATACTCCGCACTACTGATCAGACAACCGCCTTATAACTATCTTACACTATCCGAGAACCATCAAATAACCATCTGGCAGATATCAGACCGTATAAAACAAGCAGTCTCTGAACAAAATGATGCAGCGCCTGAAAATATCGCTCACGCCTCTATTTCTTGTAGAAAGGAGTTTTCACCACTACAGCTTTAAGAAGCTTGTTTCTTACCTTGATATATATTTCGCTATCAGCCTTAAAAAGCGGAGCTGCAACATAAGCCATACCGATTGCCTTACCAAGTGACGGAGCCATTGTTCCTGATGTTACAAAACCTATAACATTGCCCTCAGCATCACAAACCTCATATCCGTGGCGTGCAATACCCTTGTCAATCAACTCGAATCCGCACAAGCGGCGTGTAAGTCCGTCGGCTTTCTGTTTAAGCATATAATCCTTGTCGATGAAATCACCCTTCACATCATTGAATTTGGTGATCCAACCCAATCCTGCCTCAAGTGGAGAAGTAGTATCATCAATATCGTTGCCATATAGACAGAATCCCATCTCAAGACGCAAAGTATCTCTTGCTCCCAAACCTATAGGACGGATACCCTCAGGCTCACCAGCCTCAAAAACGCCCTTCCAAAGTTTCTCAGCATCCTCATTTGCAACATAAACCTCACAACCGCCGGCTCCTGTATATCCTGTTGTAGAGAAGATTGCATTCTCAATACCTGCACAAGTCAACTTCTTGAATGTATAGTACTCCATATCCTCGACAGGCTGGTCGCAAATTCTCTGCATAATCTTCAATGCATTAGGACCCTGGATAGCCAACTGGCAAATCTCGTCAGAAGCATTATAAAGCTCCTTACCAGGAGTGATGTCAAATTTAGGGGCAATTGCAACAAGGTGATTCCAATCCTTCTCAATATTCGCTGCATTCACAACAAGGAAGTAGGTCTCAGCATCAATACAATAAACCAAAAGATCATCAACAATACCACCCTTTCCGTTAGGGAAACAAGAGTACTGAACCTTACCTGGAACCAATACAGATGCATCATTGGAAGTTACATATTGAACAAATTTAAGGGCATTGGGACCTTTAACCCAGAACTCACCCATATGCGAAACATCAAAAACTCCCACATTCTCTCTTACGGCAATGTGCTCATCTTTGATTCCTACATACTCAACAGGCATATTGTAACCTGCAAATTCTACCATTTTTGCACCCAAATCAATATGTTTCTGGGTGAAAGCAGTTGTCTTCATATCTATTTATCTGTTTTATATATTTATAAACTTTAAATCTTCCAATATCCAAAGTTGTCAATCTCTCAAAATCGCTCCTGTTCTGCAGGATTAATTTTCAGCTCTTTGTCCAATCCTCATCAGCCATTTTATGATCCCACACAAGAACTTGGCACTTATCGGACAGCCCTTGAATGTATAAAATCACACCTTATGGCACATTTACCCCTCGTGATAATTACACCTTGTGCCAAATTACTCCTCGTGCAATCCCTGATTCACATCATAGACCCACACATCATACGGACACAAATTATCCTTCTCAACCTTACCGACCTCAGCGCAAGCCTCCTCCAATGTGTCATAACCGCCCAATGCAACCATCACAAAATCATTCTTTAATGGGATTGTAACAGGTTTATAGCCAAGTTTTGAGATCTCACTCTCCATCACACCCACATTGGCACTCTCCTTAAAACTGCCCATTATAACATAAAAGCGCTTCTCGAGCCCTCTCTTCTGAAGAGCCTCTTCAGCAGCCCTCAACGAATCAAGCCTCAACCTCTCAATAGAATCAGCAATACGCCTCTCCCTTAAAGCCTTCTGCTCCATCTCAATCTTCATACGCTCAATATCTTCGGACGTAGCCATCCCAAGTTTTCCCTTCACCCAATCACAACCCGACAATATCACAATAGCCATCACCACAGCCATCGCTCTCTTAAAACATACTCCAACTTTCATATATTTACCTTTAATATTTCCTTAGCACTGGACCGGTCATATCAACACAGCCATACACAACGACACACAACCATACACCGACCGCCCTATCAGCATTCTGACAATCATTTTCATACGACCGCAGTAACACATATACAAATGTAGCAATTCTGCTCAAATAAAAAAAATGTATCGGCAAATAGATAAAAAAGGGACAGACAGGAGTAAGTGAGAGCAAAAAAAATCTTCAATACTAAAGAAAATTAATCTCTCTTACAGATATTCCAGTATATTTTGCTATTGTACCAATATCCAACCCGAGGCTCTTCATCGACCTGGCGATTTCCATATTTCGTTCTGATATGCCTTCAGCGCGGCCTCGTTCAAGTCCTTCTGCAAGGCCTTCAACTCTACCCTCGGCTCTTCCTTTTGCTTCACCTTCTGCGCGCCCTTGCTCTCTTCCTTTTGTTTCACCTTCAGCACGCCCTTGCTCTCTTCCTTCAGCTCTACCCTTTGCAAGCCCTTCCCTCTTTCGCATTGTCAATGCAGCTCATTGTGTCCATATAGCCTTTCAAGGCAGATTCATAGCTCAACTGCTCCTCTTCGGAGAGGGTGGCAACATCGGCCATATCAAGTACCTTGTAAAAAATCTCCTTTGTCCTTTGGGGCAATGAGGTTCTGGTAACTTAATCCTTCAGTTGGGCTATTGTCTTCAGACTTCTCTGCATTTGGTTCAACAAATATAGCAAATATTCATAATATTTATTGCACTGGCCAATCGTTTCTACCTTAAGACAAGGGAGTTGCAGAATTATAATATTCAGCTTGTCGGAGAAGATCTCCCTATCATCAATGTCGTAGAACTGGATGTTTCTTCTTAGTTTTGGATTGCTTTCAAATGTGAAATTCATCAGGCAGCTGTAGTAGATAATTCTCTCCTTTATATTGCCCACCTTGCCGTTCTGCATCTCAATCAGATATTGGTCACCCGCCTCATCCTTGCACAGAATATCGAACAGACAG
>JAZNXX010000023.1:0-7552 GCA_045594125.1 Candidatus Egerieisoma sp. | reverse complement strand
AATTTTGCCTGGTGATAAGGTGAGAGTTGAAATGTCCCCTTACGATTTGACAAAGGGAAGGATTTCTTTCAGATACAAATAAAAACTAAATACAATGAAAGTAAAAGCATCCATTAAAAAGCGTAGCGAAGACTGCAAAATAGTAAAACGCAAAGGCCGTTTGTATATCATTTGCAAAAAGAATCCTAAGTTCAAAATGCGCCAAGGATAATTCCTAATTGTAAACAATAAAGATTTAAAATAAATAGATAATTATGGCACGTATAGCCGGAGTTGATTTACCAAAAAACAAACGTGGAGAGATAGGTCTAACCTATATCTTTGGAATTGGTCGCAGTTCTGCCAAAAAAATTCTTAGTCAAACCGGTATTGACGTAAACATTAAGGTGCAAGATTGGACAGATGACCAAATCGCTGCAATTCGAGCAACAATTGCAGAAGAGTATAAAATTGAAGGAGAACTTCGTTCTACTATTCAGTTGAACATTAAACGTCTGATGGATATCGGATGTTACAGAGGTATCCGTCACCGTATCGGTTTGCCTGTAAGAGGTCAGAGCACTAAGAACAATGCCCGTACCCGTAAAGGTAAGAAGAAGACTGTAGCAAACAAGAAGAAAGCAACTAAATAATAGAACCTAAGACTATGGCAAAGAAAACATCAACTAATAAGAAGAGAGTTGTTAAGGTTGAGGCATATGGCGAGGCTCATATCTCATCAACATTTAATAATGTAATTGTGACTTTAACCAATGGCCAAGGACAAGTAATCAGCTGGTCTTCAGCAGGTAAAATGGGCTTCAGAGGTTCTAAGAAGAATACTCCATATGCAGCACAAGTAGCAGCTGCTGATTGTGCAAAAGTTGCTTACGATTTGGGATTGCGCAAGGTTAAGGCTTATGTTAAAGGTCCAGGTGCAGGTCGTGAATCTGCAATTCGTACTATTGCTGGAGCAGGAATTGATGTAACTGAGATCATCGACGTTACTCCACTTCCACATAACGGCTGTAGACCAAAAGGTCGCCGTAGAGTATAATTTCCTAATAATTTAAATAGTAATTTAATATGGCAAGATATACTGGGCCTACTACTAAAATCGCCCGCAAATTCGGAGAGCCTATTTTTGGCCCTGACAAGAGTTTTGAACGCAGAAACTATCCTCCAGGACAACATGGCCTCGCAAAAAAGAGAAAAAAATCTTCTGAGTATGGTACTCAGCTAAAAGAGAAACAAAAAGTAAAATACGCTTACGGTTTGTTGGAGAGACAGTTCCGTAACTTGTATGAGAAAGCTTCAAAGATGAAAGGTATCAAAGGTGAGAACCTTATTATGTTGTTGGAGTCTCGTCTAGATAACATCGTATATAGAATGGGTATTGCTCCTACACGTGCAGCTGCCCGTCAGTTGGTTAACCACTGTCATATCGTATTGAACGGTGAGGTTACAAGCATCCCTTCAGTATTGGTTAAACCTGGTGACGTGATTGGTGTTCGTGAGAGATCAAAGAGCTTGGAGGTTATTCAGGCAAGTCTTGCAGCTTCTGCAAACAAATACTCTTGGTTGGAGTGGGATGCCGCTTCACTTTCAGGTAAGTTCCTTAACCACCCTGTAAGAACCGAGATCCCTGAGACTATCAATGAGCAGTTGATCGTTGAGTTGTACTCTAAATAAAAAACTTGCTTTTAAGCGTAACACTAATAAAAATTAATAGAAATGGCAATACTAGCATTCCAAAAACCGGATAAAGTAATAATGCTCGACTCAACCGAGACCTTTGGTAGATTTGAGTTCAGACCTCTTGAACCAACTTATGGTATTACTATTGGTAACGCATTGAGAAGAATATTGTTATCTTCACTTGAGGGTTTTGCTATCACCTCAATCAAAATTCATGGTGTTGACCACGAATTTGACACTATTCCAGGTGTAATTGAGAGTGTAGTGGATATTGTCCTTAACCTTAAGAAAGTTCGTTTCAAGAGAATGATTGAGGGCGAGGATAGCGAAGTGATTACTGTTACTGTTAGTGGTAAGCAAGATTTTACTGCTGAAGATATCTCAAAGAGTCTTTCTTCATTTAAAGTATTGAATCCGGAGCTTCACATCTGCTCGATGGAGCCTTCTGTAAAATTGTCAATCGATATGAGAATTGACAAAGGAAGAGGCTATGTTCCGGCTGAGGAGAATAAAGTTGAGGGTGCACCTTTCGGTACAATCGCCATCGACTCTATTTTTACTCCAATTACCAATGTGAATTACTCATATGAGAACTGCCGTGTTGAGCAGAGAACCGACTATGAGAAGTTGAACATTGAGATTACAACAGATGGTTCAATTCATCCAAAAGAGGCTTTGAAAGAGGCTGCAAAGATATTGATCCACCACTTTATGTTGTTCTCGGATGAGAAGATAAGCTTGGAGACTACTCCAGAGGTTGTTAGCAATGAGTTGGATGAGGAGTCATTGCGTATGCGTCATCTCCTTCTAACAAAATTGTCAGATATGGAACTCTCTGTGAGAGCATTAAACTGCTTAAAAGCTGCAGATATAGAGACATTTGCTGACTTGGTATCGCATCAGAGGGCTGAGTTGATGAAATTCAGAAACTTTGGTAAGAAATCATTGACAGAGATAGATATGTTGATTGACAGATTGAAATTGTCTTTCGGCATGGATGTTACTAAGTATAATATTGAAAAAAAACAATAAAAGATGAGACATAATAAGGCATTTAACCACTTGGGTCGTAAGAGCGGTCACCGTAAGGCTATGTTGGCTAATATGGGTTGTTCTCTATTGCTTCACAAGAGAATCGAGACTACCTTGGCTAAAGCAAAAGCATTGCGCGTTTACCTTGAGCCAATTATTACCAAGTGTAAAGATGATAGCACTCACTCACGTCGTACAGTGTTCAGCTATCTAAAACAAAAAGAGGCGGTTTCAGAGTTGTTCCGCGTAATTGCTCCTAAAATTGCAGATCGTCCAGGCGGATACCTTCGTATTTTGAAAACCGGTTTCCGCGTAGGTGACGCAGCTGAGATGGCTATTATTGAGTTTGTTGACTTCAACGAGGCAGCTTTGGCTTCAGCTCCTAAGAAAGAGGCTAAGAAAGCTACTACACGTAGAAGCCGCTCAAAGAAATCAGCTCAGGCTGAGGCTCCAGCTAATGAGGAGAAAGCAGAGTAATAATCTGATTTATATAAGAAAAGGTGGTCGAAAGGCCACCTTTTTTTGTACTGTCACTCATTGTAAAGCGTGCGGTGCAATCCCTGTCGATAGAGTTTGAAACTCTCTTCCATCAGCCTGTAGGCGCTCCTGTCGATGCAGTTCTCCTTAAAACGTTCAAAAATATATTTGACCGCAACCTCAGAAGGGTGTACCATATCTGATGCATAGAAACGGTAGTCTCTTAGTTCATCAAGAACAATTTCGTAGGCCGGAAAATAGTGGCACCTCTCGGGAAATTCTCCAACTAACCTGTTTATGGCAAGGAGCAATGAAGCCTTGCTTATCTGGTTGCCGTGGGCGCCATCCTTCATATGTCTGATAGGGCTTACTGTAAATATAAATCTTTTAGACGGATTGGACTCGACTGTATCTTTCAGGAGCCTGTAACTCTCATCTGCACCGATAAAGAACCGTTCAAACTCTTTTGGGTTGATCTTGTGGCAATTTGAGACAATGACATCTGTAGGGAGGTGACGGTAGGCCCAGCTTGTGCCAAGTGTCACAATTATTGTATCTGCCTCTTCCATCGCCTTGTTGCCCTCTTTGATAAGGCTGTTTGCAAAGTTGAGAAACTCCTCTCTCCCTCCCTTGGCAAGTGAACTGTGGTGGAAAAATGAGCAATATCTCGAACTGCTCTCCTTTTCTACGCCACTATCGGTCACATTATCCTTGCACTCTGTGCTATGTTTGGATATATCTATTATCTGCTCCTCAGCAATGAGGTTACATTGAGCAAGCCGTTCAATAGAACTTGTAACCGAGTAGGTATTGTAAAGTGTGCCGAAAGGATTTACTTCAATTGAAAATCCGTGTTGCTTGAGAAGATTGCCAATCTCATTGGCAAAGCAGGATCCCACTATGATGATCCGCTCATCTGCAGTTATTTTTCTCTTGAGGGGCTCAATCTCTATTTTGGTACGGAATTCCATAATAATCTCTCCATTCAATTTGTAAAGTTAAATATTGCAGGGCAAAAGCCAATATTCCTACCTTCTTCTAATATGGCTGAAGGGTAATGGAATAATCCGGGGATTGAAGAGAGCTTCCCCTTCAATATTTTTCCCATTCCAAGGACAGGCATTCATACAGGCATCGCATCCGAATATCCAACCGCCACGCACTCCTGCATTTTCAAGATTTGAGAGAGGTGTGGCATCTTTAGATTCGATGGTCAGGTAGGAGTTGCAACGCCGTGCATCAAGTCTGTAGGGGGTGAGAGCATTGACGGGACAGGCCTCCCTGCATCTGTTGCAGCTTCCGCAAAAGTCTCTTTGCATATTCTCTAAGGCACGCTTCCTGTACTTTCCGATAATTTCTGCAGGTACCTCAAAATTGGAGATTATTACCCCTATAAAATTCCTGATTCCACAGCTTCTGCTTATCAAAAAGTTGTTTCTGCCTATGAAACCCAACCCGGCCCTTACAGCCCAGGCTCTCTCAAGAACAGGTGCCGTATCAACAAAAGCCCTTCCCTGAATAGTGTTGTCCAATTCACCCATCCTGGCCAGAATTTTCTGGAGCCGGCCTCTTATAATGGTGTGATAGTCGGCTCCCAATGCATATTGGGCAACCTTGTAGCTGTTGAGGCGTAACTCCTCCGGAATAGAATCATTGCCGGCAAAATCAAGGGGAAGGTATTCTCTCTCCATTTGCCCTTGATTCCCGTATGGCATTAAAAAGACAATGACGCTCTTTGCACCCGGAACAAGCTGTGAGGGATTTCCTCTCTTGTCGCAATTTCTCTTAAGATAGGCAAGTTCTGCAAAATCGCCCCTCTCCATTGCCTGGTTGAACCGCTCCATCTCAACACCCAACTCTGATGATTCGGCAAATCCGACATCGGCAAATCCGTTTTCAGCTGCAAGCGTGAGGATTGTCTCTACTATATTGGCCGCTCTCTCCATATTGCAAAATTAATAAGAAACTCTCTATTGCCAGTTACATCACCGTGATAAATTGAGATAAATTCTTTAATTGTAATTCGGAGTTATATTCATTAATTTTGTTACATTTGTAAAAAATAAAACTGAAAAAACTTAGACATCGATGAAACGCATATTAGTTGTTGGCGCAGGAGGCCAGATTGGAACAGAGCTTGTTCCTCATCTTCAGCGGCATTATGGAGAGGATAATGTTATTGCAGCTGACCTCAAGCCCGAAATCGTGGACCGTCTCTCAAAAAGTGCAATTGCAATTCCACTTGATGCCCTCAATGGGGAGGAGTATGCAAATTGTGTGAAAAAGTATAAGATTGATGCCATATTCAATCTTGTTGCACTGCTTTCTGCAACAGGTGAGAGAAATCCCCAACTTGCCTGGGATATAAATATGGGTGCTCTCCTCAATGCCCTGAATATTGCCAAGGAGAATGATTGTGCTCTATTTACTCCGAGTTCAATTGGTGCATTTGGTGAGAATACTCCACACCATATGACTCCTCAGGATACTGTTATGCGTCCGAATACCATTTACGGAGTATGCAAGGTGGCAGGCGAGATGCTCTCAGACTACTATTATACAAAGTTTGGTGTTGATACCAGGAGTGTCAGATTTCCGGGAATCATCTCCAATGGTGCAATGCCAGGCGGAGGAACAACTGACTATGCTGTAGAGGTCTTTTATCACGCTGTAAAGAGCGGAAAATATACTTGTGAGGTTCCTGAAAATACCTATATGGATATGCTCTATATGCCGGATGCACTTGAGGCTACAACCCAGTTGATGGAGGCTGATCCTGCAAAACTTGTCCATAGGAACAGTTTTAATATAACATCGATGAGTTTCACTCCAAAAGAGCTCTTTGCAGAGATCAAGAAGAGAATACCTGAGTTTACCGCAGATTACAATATTGATCCTGTCAAGGATAGAATCTCAGCTTCCTGGCCGGACTGTATGGATGATTCCTGTGCGCGAAATGAGTGGGGATGGAATCCAAAGTGGGGTATCAATGAGATGGTTGATGATATGATAAGGGCCTGCAGGGAGAAACTGGCAAGAGGAGAATATTAGAAATTATAGGAAAATCTCACGAAAGAGATGCTTTTGTTAGGAAAAAGAAAATCCCGGAGAGAGGAGATGATGTGACCCCCAAAAGTTGGACGGTTTAACATTATTAAGAAGCGGACCTGGATTGGAACAGAGCTCGGTATTGTACCGGGCTCTTTCCATTTAGCCTCAGTTTGATTCTATCATTATTGTAGTAGCGTATATACTTAACCAGTTCCTTCGCGAACTGCTCTACACTGTCCCACTCCTGCAAATATAACAACTCTGACTTCATAAGTCCAAAGAAGTTCTCCATCATAGCATTGTCCAGGCAGTTGCCTTTACGGGACATACTCTGCACTATATTTCTGTCTTTCAAGGCTTTCTGATATCTCAGGTGCTGATAGTGCCATCCTTGGTCAGAGTGTAGTATAAGGCCCTCTGGTATATCCATTTTCTTGAAGGCCTTGTTTAGCATGCTTAAAGCCATCTTAAGATCAGGATGGTATGATATGGTGTAAGATATGATCTCTCCATTGAACATGTCTAGGATAGGAGAAAGATATATCTTCTTGTCCTTTATCTTGACTTCAGTAACATCTGTTGTCCATTTCTGGTTCGGTGCAGTTGCGATGAAGTCTCGGTCTATGACGTTCGGGGCAATCTTGCCTATCTCGCCTTTATAAGACTTATACTTAGCCTTCTTCTTCTTTCCATACAGACCCATCTCCACCATAAGTTTCTGTACCGTCTTATGGTTAAGAACTATACCATCATTACGCAGCTGATAGGTTATTCTACGATAGCCGTAGCGTCCTTTATGACGGTCATATATCTTACAGATTGCAGCTCTTGCACCATCGTAACCGTCAGGTTCTGACAACCTTTTTGTATGATAGTAGTATGTGGATCTGGCCATCCCTGTCTTCTCGAGAAGGATCTCGAGATCATGTTCCTGCCTTAGTTCTTGGATGGCTTCCGCCCAATCTCTCTGAGACGGGCTTCTCTTTCTTCTACTAAGGCTTTCACTTTTTTTAACAGAGCATTCTCTGCCCTCAGACACTCATTCTCGTATCTGAGACGTTCCAGCTCTGTCATCTCTTCTGGTTTCTTTTTCCTTGGTCTTCCCATATCATTCTTTGGTGGTCGGCCTCCGGCCTAGTGATAGCCAATGCATCACATCCGTATTTGCGCTTTATTCTAAGCCATATTATTAATCGGCTAGCACTTACATTATACTTCAAAGAGGCGTCCACCAAAGTTAAATGATTTTCCTCGATATCACTAACAACTTGAAGTTTGAATGCATAATCTGCCCTTACATTTTTCTTCTTTTGCA
>JAZNXX010000022.1:0-41390 GCA_045594125.1 Candidatus Egerieisoma sp. | reverse complement strand
TGCTGTAAGTTTGTCATCAAATGAATACTTTCTATGTTGATCCATAAATGTTTATTTATGTCCAACTTTTGGGGGGCACATCAATTTTACCGGGTTGGGACCCCTAAACGCGCTACAGCCACGATTTCGGTGCCCAACCACTTTGCGACAAGACCCAAGTTTGCTGTTGCTTCCTCTCCCACTGCGACAACCAGAGATTTGTTGCGTGGAGAGGGACAGAGAATTTTTTATCCACATTTCCTCTCCACTGGGTTTATCGGAAGGAGCCCATTTTTCAATTGCTCCCATTTTTTCAATTGCTTCCATTTTACCGACCTTGTATGTGGATGAAAGGTGATATATGTAAAAACGAAAAAGGCGACCTTTTGAGTCGCCTTTTCAGAGGTACCAAGCAGAGTCGAACTGCTGTGGACGGTTTTGCAGACCGCTGCCTAACCACTCGGCCATGGTACCATTATCGGTTTGGGATTGCAAAAGTAGTATTTTTTTTGGAAGTACCAAAATTTATTTTGATAAATTCCAATCCAAATTCGACAACATTTCAGAAAGCGACTCCAGATGGCGTGCATCAGTTGCGTCAAATGATGACAAATCCTTGCTGTCAATATCGAGGACGGCCACTACTGTGCCTTTTTTGATTACAGGAACAACTATCTCTGAACGTGAGAGTGAACTGCAGGCTATGTGGCCTGGAAATTTATCTACATCTGGGACAACAAGTGTTTTCTTCTCTCTCCAGGCAGCACCACATACACCTCTTCCAAATTTTATACGGGTACAGGCTAAAGGCCCCTGAAACGGGCCAAGCACAAGTTCAAAATTCCCAGGTGCTGCAACACAAGAGTTTTGCACCGTCACAGTTTGACTTTCAGGAAGTGAGGCATAGCCACAATTCCCCTTCACAATATAAAATCCAACCCAAAAGTGGTTGAATACCTCCTTCAGTATGGCGCAGACATTGGCAAGATTTGCCACCAGATCCACCTCAGAAGATATAACAGATTCAATCTGGGGAAGCACCTCCCTATATATATCTTCTTTTTCCGATTTTGTAACAATTATACTCTCCATTATTCCTGACAGATAATCACTTTAATTACAACATCCATACTACTCGACATAGAGTACAAGCCCCTTGAGGTACTCGCCCTCGGGATGGTAGATATTTACAGGATGATCTGCAGGCTGAGTAAGTCTGTGAAGTATCCTCACCTTGCGGCCGGTCTGGGCAGCAGCAGAGAAGATGGCCAGGGCAAAGGCCTGTTTATCCACCACCTGCGAACAGCTGTATGTAAAGATTATACCGCCTCGCTTCACCTTCTCAATCGCAAGTGCATTCAACTTCTTGTATGCGCGCAATGCATTGTCAAGGGCACCACGATGTTTGGCAAAAGCCGGCGGGTCAACTATCATAAGATCATATTTGTCGGGATCGCACTTTCTCATAAACTCAATAGCATCCTCACAATACGAGTGGTGGCGCGACGGGTAATCATCGCCATTCAAGGCCACATTTGCATCCACAAGATCAATAGCCCTCCTTGAACTGTCTACAGAGTCTACACTCCTTGCTCCACCTGCCAAAGCATAGATAGAGAATCCTCCAGTATAACAGAAGAGGTTCAATACACTTTTATCCTTAGCATACCTCCCTACAAGGTCGCGGTTATCCCTCTGGTCGAGGAAAAAGCCTGTCTTTTGCCCCTCAACCCAATTGACGACAAACTTGTTTCCGTTTTCATATACAACATCCTCCTGAGGCGGCTCACTACCCTCAGCTACCCACAAAAAGCCATCTTTAAGGTCAAGGCCCGCCTTGAACGGTGCAGTTGCAGCACTTTTATCATAAATTGCTGTAAGCCTCTCTCCATAAATACGGCGCAAAGCCTCTGCAATCCTCTCCTTCACCAGGAACATTCCCGCTGAATGGGCCTGTATTACAGCAACAGAGCCATAAATATCAATAATCAGTCCAGGAAGGAAATCACCCTCTCCGTGTGCAAGACGGTAGGCAGTTGTAGGCGCCCCCTCCCTGCCTCCGGAAGCAAGTCCCAATGCAAGCCTCTCATTATATGCCTGTGAAAGCCTTTCATACCAGAAAGATGAATCAATATCACGTTTCTCAAAAGAGAGAATCCTTACAGTTATGGAGCCTACCTGATAATGGCCGCACCCTAAAAACTCATCATCGTGAGAATACACCTCAACAACATCACCCTCGCGGGGCTCCTGCTCCCTCTTGGCCAAAACCATCTTATGGACTGCGCCAGAAAAGACCCAAGGATGAAATCTCTTAAGAGACTCACCTTTACCTTTTTTCAATATAATCTTTGCCATTTGCCACACTCATTAAGAGAATAGAGTTAAAGCAACTCCATCAAATCTAAAGCAACTCATTCAATTTCTTAAACATCTCAAGACAGATCCAGGCATCAATAGCTGCATATCGCAATTGGGCATCCGAAAGCTGTACACTCTCCCAATTTGAGAGCTGCTGCGATTTCGACACCCTCAAGCCCAAAATTATAGCAGCCATCTTTCTGACACTCTTCTCCTCAATGCCATAATTACCTGCCAGTTTCTGCAGATCGACAAATCCACCAGGCTGGAAATCACAATACTCCCTCAATCCCTTTATATCATCGTGAACGGCAGCACCTATCTTGAGAACCTTCTCATTTGCCAGCAGTGCCGCCAGCCGTTTTGGCACGCCAACCTGATGCAAACGGAATATAAAGGCCTTCTCCTCTCCCGACAACTGCAGAATGGCCATCTTGTTTCTTGGCACCTTAGGAACAAAGCAGGGCTTGGTTTCAGTATCGAAACCAATCATTCTCTGGCTCTGCAAATACCTTATGGCCTTGTCAAACTCCTCTCCCTCATCCTGAATCACCTGAATCGAGCCTGAAAAGGAGGCAAACTCCATCTGCTCCAACTCCTGTGATGTTATAGTCTTAGCATAAGCCATACTACTACTCCATTGTTTTGTTTATCTGATTATACGAGTATGGAACAAGTGCTTCGAGACGGCTGAGATTCTCCTTACCGACATATCTTCTTGAGATAGGAACAAAAAGGGTAGTCATCTCCTCAGTACCATACTCCCTGCCATATTTGAAATCATAAGTAAGGTTACCCGCCTCATCAACCGAACCGGGAGCAAGGCCATATGCAGGAATAGAGATATAGGCATCAACCTTTCCGTCAACAGTTCTGAGAGCAAGTTTCTTATCCTCCCTCAAAGCCTGATAGCACTCAATTGCGGTAAAGAGTGCAGGATCAATAAAATTGAGATCCTTGGCGAGAATATTATCATATACGGCCACACCATTCTCCTTATACTCCCTCAACTCAGCAACTGCCTTGGTCAGGGTATCCAAAAGGAAAGGATAGTGTGTACAACCCAGAATGATATTCTTTATAGGGGCTGTATGTCCGCTTTTACGATGTTTCTCCAATAGTGTAACAAGGTGGAAGCGTGCATAGTTGGATGCTGAATTGAGCTGGAACTCACTAAAACCGTCACCCTCCTTAGTATAGAGAATCTTATTGTCGCCATAGGTAAAATTGTAGGCCTTCAAAAGTTCTGCCTTGATATCATCATCTCCGGTGCCCATTTTTGGTCCCCTATAGTCGGCTCTTGGAGCTGTAAGGGCAACATTGACAAAATCCTTCTCCATATCAACAGACTCCGCAAAACCTGCACAAGCGTGGTTCACCACATTGATTGTACCGTTGTAACCGCTGTTCGGATACATCTCACGGATTGTCCTCTCATAAGCATTGGAAGAGATTGTACCTTTGGTGGCAAGAACACCAACACAGCTCTCCTGAAGAGAAGCGTCACTCTTGAGGTTTTCATAAAGGGCATTTACACCAGCGTTGATAACACCAATAACCTTGACACCTGTCCCGCTCTTCTCCAACATTCTGTCAATATCATTCAGACCCCAGGCTGTAGCAGTATTGCAGGCAATCACCAGAATCTTAGACTTCTCCTTCACACCTGAAGGCTCCTTCTCCATAGCATTAGCATAGAAATCATCACCCAAAAGGAAGAGGGCATCCTTCACTACAAGCTCCTTGAAGAACTCCTCCTTATGCTCTGCCGCATAATTTCCATAAGGCATATTTGCCATATCGCCAAGGAACTGGAAATTCTCCCCGGCAAAATCGGGAATTCCGTCAGATTTCATCTCACCTGTAATATTGTCGATCTTGTCAATTGTCAACATCACCTCAAGGACGGTAAGTCCGCCTGTACCGGAATCAAATACACCTATAGGCAACATCTTCTGCTCCTGAGGAAACTCATTGAAATTTGCATAGAAACGCGAACTCTCATCATTCAACGCCTTATTCATAATGGGAGACAACTCCTCCTTCTTCTCATTGTTACCCTTTGTGCCGCACGAACAGACAATAACTGCCGCAACCAATAACAAAAATACTCTCTTCATAGCACTTTAACTCTTTTTATAGATGAATGAACCGTGTTTACTTGTAAGATGAACCTCAGCCTCCCCGCTTTCAGATGCCTCTACCCTTCCAATTATTCTGGCATCAATTCCATACTTTTTGGAAATTGCAATAATATCGTCGGCTATCTCCGCCGGAATATAGAACTCAAGCCTGTGTCCCATATTGAAGACCTTGTACATCTCCTCCCAAGAGGTACCGGACTCCTGCTGGATCACCTCAAACAGGCGTGGAGTATCAAAGAGGTTATCCTTGATTATCTTAAGATTCTCTACAAAGTGAAGTATCTTGGTCTGGGCTCCACCAGAACAGTGGATCATTCCGTCAATCTGCTTTCTATATTTGTCAAGCACCTCCTTGACAACAGGAGCGTATGTACGGGTAGGTGAAAGGACAAGTTTTCCGTAGGTAAGGCCTGTTACAGGATCAACCTCATCCAACCTTTTCGAACCTGAATAGACAAGTTCCTGAGGAACAGCAGCATCATAACTTTCAGGATACTTCTCTGCAAGATATTTTCCAAAAACATCGTGACGGGCAGATGTAAGTCCGTTGCTGCCCATTCCGCCATTATACTCCTCCTCATACACTGCCTTTCCGGATGATTCAAGGGCCACGATCACATCACCGGCCTTGATATTTGCATTGTCAATAACATCTGAACGCCTCATTCTTGCACATACAGTACTATCAACAATAACTGTCCTTACAAGATCTCCCACATCAGCAGTCTCTCCACCGGTCAGGATCATTGAGACACCGTGGTCTGCCATCTTCTCAGAGAAACGCTGCGAAGCACCTATCAGACGGCTGATAACAGAACCAGGCACCAGCTGCTTGTTGCGGCCTATTGTAGATGACAACATAATATTATCTACAGCACCCACACACAACAGGTCGTCGGTATTCATAACAATGGCATCCTGTGCTATACCATCCCACACACTCATATCTCCGGTCTCTTTCCAGTACATATAGGCGAGAGAAGACTTGGTACCTGCACCATCTGCGTGCATAACAACACAATAGTCGGGATCTCCGCTGAGAAAATCAGGCACTATTTTGCAGAATGCCTTTGGAAACAATCCCTTGTCAATATTCTTGATTGCCTCGTGAACATCCTCCTTGGCAGAAGAGACACCACGCAACGCATATCTGTTCTCTTTAGAATTTTGCATAACAAACAATTTTAATTTAATCTACAAAAATAGCATTTATTTTAAAATCTGAGCCAACTTCACCCTCTTCTATCTGAAAAATAGCATCTCCCTATATTTTGGAAGCGGCCACAACTCATCATCAATTACCATCTCCAGTTTGTCTGCAATCACCCTGATACTGTCGATATGAGGGAAGACTGTCTCCTGATAGAGGTCCGCCCTCTTGGCAATATCCTCTACCCTGTTGGCTACCCTCCTGCTCTCCACTATATTGTGAACCTCATTATGCAGCTGGTTTACATAGCCCGAAATCTTCCTTATCATTCTCATCTGGGTTGCGCCCAAAGTCTCGAACTCTGTCGGGAAGAGCTCCTTGATTCCCATAACATTATTTACAAGAGAGTTCTGGAATGAGATTGCTGTAGGGATAAGGTGATTTGTAGTAAGGTCACCCAAGACTCTCGCCTCAATCTGCAATTTCTTTACAAAAATCTCGTTAAGCACCTCAAATCTCGCCTGAGCCTCCCTTGCGGTGAGTATGCCCTGCGACTCAAACATCTTCACACTCTTCTCCGAGATATACTCCTTGAATGCATCCGGAGCATTCTTTATCCCCTTCAATCCCCTCTTGGCAGCCTCTTCCTGCCACTCCTTGCTATATCCGTTTCCTTCAAACCTTATACTGCGAGACTCGACAAGGAACTGACGGATAATCTTCATCATCGCCTTATCCTGGCTCAAGCCATCCTTCATCTCCCTGTCAACCAACTCCTTGAATCTTACAAGCTGCTCCGCCACAACACCATTGAGTATAAACATTGATGAAGCCACATTGCACGATGAACCCACAGCCCTGAATTCAAACCTGTTTCCGGTAAATGCAAATGTAGAGGTTCTGTTGCGGTCGGTATTGTCAGGCAGAATTTCTGGAATCTGATTTACAATATGGAGTTTTGACCTCATCTTCACCTCCCTGTCGGATACGCTGGTAAGATTCTTTGATGTAAGCTTTTCAATCGATTCAACAAGTTTTGAGAGGGTCTCGCCGATAAATATGCTCATCACTGCCGGCGGCGCCTCTCCTCCTCCAAGACGGAACATATTTCCCAAAGAGGCCACGCTGCTCATAAGCAGACTATGGTGCTCATAAACACCCCTTATCACCGCAGCAAAGAAACTGAGGAACTGAAGATTGGTCCTTGGAGTCTTGCCTGGAGAAAGAAGATTGACGCCGGTATTTGTAACAAGGCTCCAGTTGCAGTGTTTGCCCGATCCATTGACCCCTGCAAACGGTTTCTCGTGGAAAATCACCTTAAGCTTGTGCTTCTTGGCAATCTTCTTCATTATAATCATCATCATCAGATTCTGGTCGACAGAGATATTTGCCTCCCCATAAATTGGAGCAAACTCAAACTGTCCGGGAGCCACCTCATTGTGTCGTGTCTTGA
Source organism: Candidatus Egerieisoma sp. (assembly GCA_045594125.1). Classification (GTDB taxonomy): domain Bacteria; phylum Bacteroidota; class Bacteroidia; order Bacteroidales; family UBA932; genus Egerieousia. The sequence goes on along the minus strand of JAZNXX010000022.1, from coordinate 34,303 downwards.
GGAGGATTCCCAACTTGTAGGCCTCTGTCTCAAAATCCTTCATAAAGGCCATCACCCTGTTAGGAATTGCTCCAAAATAGTGGTCCTCCAGCTGCTGGTCCTTTGCAGCTGTATGTCCAATCAGCGTCCTGTTGCAGATCATCAGATCGGGACGGGCCCTGTAGAAAGCCTCATCCACAATAAAGTACTCCTGCTCAATACCAAGCATTGTATTCACTTTGGCAACATTGCTATCAAACATCCTGCATATTGCAACGGCGGCCTTATCGACTGCCTGTATCGATTTCAACAAAGGGGTCTTCTGGTCGAGAGACTCTCCGGTATAGGCCACAAAGACTGTCGGGATACAGAGTGTCTGGTCTATAATGAAAGCCGGTGAACCCGGGTCCCAGGCAGTATAACCTCTCGCCTCAAATGTATTTCTCAATCCGCCGTTAGGAAAACTTGAGGCATCAGGCTCCTGCTGGATAAGGGTGCTGCCCTTGAAATTCTCAAATACTCCGCCCCCCTTCAATGGGTCAATAAAGGCCTCGTGCTTCTCTGCAGTAGCATCAGTAAGGGGATGAAACCAGTGGGTATAATGGGTTGCCCCCATCTTGACAGCCCAGGCCTTCATTCCTGAAGCAATCTGGTCGGCCAGATTCCTGTCAATCTTCTCTCCCAACTCTATGGCATCAACAACAGCCTTGTAGGCCTCAGTTGAGAGATATCTCTTCATCTTCTCAAGATCAAAGACATTCTCTCCAAAAAATTCGGATACCGGACGCTCTTCAATGTGAAATCTCTCGGGTTTATGTGAAGCAAACTCCATCAAAGCCCTTTTGCGGATATTTGTCATAACAGATATATTATTTTTAATTGTTCTCAATCAGATGCACAAATATAGATACTATTGGATAAAATAGCATCATCCGACAAACAAAATCACTCCACATATCACTATTTTTTTTAAAATATATGATAGGCATACCATATATCCGTAAAAAAGCATCTAATTTTTCAAAAAACTACACATAGTTGCACAAATATTTATTTTTGCTAAAATTGACTGAACTGCACTCTTCTCCATCACAACAGTCCAGCCATTTGGAGTATAAAAAGAGATTTCTCCCGCATAACCGGCCACTATTTTGCTGCTTTTGGAGAATTGCTCCAACTTATTTTTGAAAATATTAGTTTTTTCACCTCTTTTTATCTAAGTTTGTAAATAATTATCATTACAAAAAAAGAGATGAGAAAAATTCTATTTTCACTAATGTTGCTGATGGGTATGAGTTCATTCCTCTTTGCCCAGAGCAGCGCCCAAAGCTTTATAAACAGGGAACTTAAGACTGATCCGATGTTCAAGAATGCCATCATCGGAATACTTGCAGTAGACGACAACGGCCGCGTTGTTGCAGAGTGGAACTCAAACTTCCCGATGCTCACCGCATCTACAATGAAGACCATCTCAACAGGAGTGGGACTCAATGTTTTGGGTAAAGATTTCAGATACAAGACACAAGTTGCCTATACAGGCTCAATCAAAGACAGCATCCTTAAGGGAGACATTGTAATCATCGGTGGCGGCGACCCTACATTGGGCTCTGCAGATACAGTGGCCTTTGCCATCGACTCAATCTTTGGAGTATGGACAAATGCCATAAAGGATTTGGGCATCACAAGAATTGAGGGCAACATTGTTGTAGACGACAGCTACTTTGAGCGTGAGATGATGCCGGATTCTTGGTCTTGGGGCAATTTTGGAGCATCATACGGCTGTTCTCCAAGCGGTTTGTCTTTCTACGAAAACCGCCAGCAGTTCAAACTTACCCCTGGAAAGAGAGAGGGTGAGAAGGTAAGAGTACAGGCAATCTATCCTCACGTGCCGGGTCTTGAGGTTGTAAATGAACTCACAACCGGAAAAGAGGGCACAGGCAACAGAAGCGGATACTATGTTCAGGATATGGTAAAGGCGAGCCAATATCTTGGTACTGTAGCCGCAGACAAAGGTGAGGTATATGAGACAAATTCAAACAGATTTCCATTCTTGAGCTGCGGATACCATTTCAGGGAGTTCCTTCTTGCAAACGGAATCGAGTCACTACCTGAGATAATTGATGCAAAAGAGATCAAATGTTGTGACATTGCAAGAAACCCTATTACCGAGACCTACTCTCCTGAATTGTGGAAGATTGTAAATGTTACAAACCGCATAAGCAACAATATGTATGCAGAGACAATTCTCAAGACAATCGGCAAGGAGCTTACCGGAGTAGGCAGCTACGACTCGTCAATCGTTGCATTGAACAGGGTTCTTGCTGAGATGAAGGTTGACAATACAGGATTTACAATGGAGGACGGCAGCGGATTGTCGCGCCAGAACTATGTCTCTCCAAGGTTCTTCTGCAACTACTATACAGCTATGCAGGAGAGTGAGATTTTTGAAGAGTTCTTCAACAGTCTCCCTATGCCTGGCGGCCCCGGCACCCTAAAGAGCGTATTGAAGAATGCCGACCAGTCCGTAAAGGATAAAATTCACGCAAAGAGCGGATCATTGTCGAATGTAAGGTGTTATGCAGGATATGTTGAAGGAGGCAAAAAGCACGGTCTTATAAAGTTTGCAATCCTCACCAACAACTTTGCAGTTCCTACATCCAAGATGATGCCTAAGATTGAGGGATTCATGAAGTCTCTTGCAGAATTGAAATAGAGTTACCTTATTAATAAACATATTTTAAATAAAAAGATACTATGTTAACACTTTCAAAGAAAGCTCAGGCTATGCCTGCATCTCCAATTAGAAAATTGGTTCCTTTTGCTGACGCTGCAAAGAAAAGAGGCGTTAAAGTTTACCACTTGAACATTGGACAACCTGATATCGAGTCTTCTCCACAAGCTCTTGAGGCTGTAAAGAATGCCGATCTTAAGGTTATCGAGTACTCAAACTCAGCTGGAAACTTGTCATACAGAGAGGGTCTTGTTGAGTATTACAAGAGCGTAGGCATCAACATCGAGGTTGCAGACCTTATCGTTACCTCTTCAGGTACAGAGGCAGTTCAATTTGCATTGGCAGTTACCTGCGATCCTGGTGACGAGGTAATCGTTATGGAGCCTTTCTACACAAACTACAATGCTTTCGCAGTTCAGAACGATGTTAAATTGGTTCCTATCTCTTGCGAGATCAAAGAGGGTTTCAAACTTCCTGCAATTGAGGAGTTCGAGAAACACATCACACCTAAGACCAAAGGTATCCTTATCTGTAACCCTGGTAACCCTACCGGTACCCTTTATACAAAAGAGGCGCTTATCCAGCTAGGAGAGATTGCAAAGAAACACGGTTTGTACATCTACTCAGACGAGGTTTACAGAGAGTTCTGCTACACTGAGGAGCCTCACTACTCTTGTATGCACATCCCTGGCCTTGAGGAGAATGTAATCCTTTTGGATTCAGTTTCAAAGAGATACAGCCTTTGCGGTGTTAGAATCGGTGCTATCGTTTCTAAGAACAAAGAGGTTATGAAGGGTGTTTTGAAATATGCTCAGGCTCGTTTGTGCTCTCCTTCATACGGACAGATTGCAGCTGAGGGTGCACTTAAGACCCCTAAATCATACTTCGATGCAGTAAAAGCTGAGTACATTGAGAGAAGAAATACTTTGGTTGACGGTCTTAACAAGATTCCTGGAGTATTCTCTCCTATGCCAATGGGTGCATTCTACACCATCGCTGAGCTTCCAGTTGACGATGCAGACAAATTTGCACAATGGTTGCTTGAGGAGTTCTCATACGAGAACCAGACTGTAATGGTTGCCCCTGCAGCAGGTTTCTACGGAACAAAAGGTAAAGGTACCAACCAGGTACGTATGGCTTACGTTCTTAAAGTAGAGGATCTTAAGAATGCCCTAAAATGTCTTGAGGAGGCTCTTAAGGTTTACCCTGGCCGTACCAACTAATTCGGGTATTACCCAATAAACAATTGAGAAGGTCTCCTGCAGAGTGGATATCCACTCACAGGGGCCTTTTTGTAAATACCTACAATAATTTTTAAATTTTTAAATTTTTAAATTTTGTATGAAAAATATTGCAATTTCCATTACAGCACTAATTATGCTTTCTTGCAGTATTGCAGATGTAGAAAAAGAGAGTAGCACAGATATCCTGACAAACGGAAACAAATTGGAAGTAACCGAAAAGAATATTCCAAATATGGACGGCTTGGGTGTCTACTGCATCCTCAATAACAGCGGAATCCAACATCTCACTATAAAAGATGACAACCAACCTGTTTCAGGTGCATACGCAGAGCTGTTTTCAGAAAATGAACTTATTGGAGCATTCCAATACGACAAGTCAAAATCCTGCTACACATTAAACTATAAGCCTGTTGAGGGTAAAGGGTATACCCTCAAAATCTCATATAATGGCGAGGAGATTGTAGCAACCACAACTGCTCCTTATAGAGTTGAACGCAAATTCTATTGTAATCCTATCCTCATCACACAAGTCTACCGCAACATAACAAACTTCTTCAGCGACACAAGTAACAGTATAAAGGAGAATGGTTCAATGTGGTATATTGCATATCCCTCATATGCTCTCGAATCTGAAGCAAAAAGCGGTATGGTATACTCATACTTTACAAATGATGGCATAATAACAGAGAAACTGGCCTCCACCCATAATGGCACAGACAGATTCAACTCAGCAGAGGAGATTTTTAGTATAGAGAAAAGAACCATCGATTCTACAAAAATTTATAAAATATTTCCAAACCGGTCAATAGGAGATAAAGATGGAGGCTGGGCGTGGAAAAAAATCGATTATCCGCTCCTTAACAGATATGCAAGAATAGCTTTTGAACAAGGATATACCAACTCATATAACCTCTCATCATACATTTGCGCTTATGCATCCACATTGATACTCTTTTGGCAGGAGCTCGCATACATAATGGAACTTATCAAATCTCACCCCGAATATGGATGTTACGAAAAGGATTACGAATTCTGGGGGCCTGCCTTCTCTCTATTTCCAACAAGTGCAAGCTCAGAAATGAGACTGGGAATATGGGACAGCAGGTGTGATAATGCCGACAAACAGGTGATTATGGGAGTTTCCAATGAATATGACCTCTATCTGTTGAACTGCAAAGATTTCAAATTCTCATCGTTAGATGAAATTGTCTCAAACTACACCAATATAACAGGAGGATACGGCATATTCGGAGCAGACTATAAAATGGAGTACGATTATAAACCATATAATCCTGAACTTACCCAATATTACATTGATATAATAAATGAATTGGGGTATGATGTGACGCTGACAGGTGAATAGAGACTAACCTATTGATTGCAAATATCCTATATCAGCAACAATCAGTTGAAGATATAGGATATTGAGTTTAATGCCATCGCCAGTATGAGAAAAAGGAACTCAAGATTCACACGCGACCTCTTCTCGCAATTTTTATAGTAGTATGAAAAGAGCAGTGTGAGTGGCGCAAGAGTAAGCAGATGGAGAGGGAGCGACTCGGTGGTATAGAACAGCATTGTCAGCGCTACAACAAGCAGAAGTACCACAATCTCTGTCTTCAGTATATATGAGAGCACTCCTGAAGGACTCTTCTGCATAATCAGTACAATGCTTCTTACAACCATATATCCCATTACAGCAAAGAGGAAATAGTGTGTCATATCAAAGAGATGAAGCGGCGATCCTGTGGCTATAACCTCATCTTTGAAGCAGGAGAGAAAAACAAGCGCATCATCATATTTTATCCAGCGGAATATCAGAATATAGACAAGTGGCAACAATATAGCCGAGAACATCTTTATCAGATTGCGCAGATGGTCCGGTTCACCCGAAAATAGACTTATAATCAGGGAAACAGCAATTATCCAGAATACCGGAGGATAGAGGAGCATAGCTGACGATGCCAGCAAAAAGGCTGTAAAGAGCTGATTCTCAAAAAGGCAAAACTGAGACCATACAATCAGGGCAACAACAATATGTAAGATATTGAAGCTGATTGACAGCGGATCTGCAAAGAGCAAAAGCAGATAGATGAGGAGAGTCGGTAGAAAGGATAGTGATGCACTCTTAAGTACTATGCAATAGAGGCCAAAGAGAGTTGCTGCAAGTGAAATGCCGAGAATACTCCAGCCGACAACAGGATTTGGAGATTCTATGGAATTGCCCAAGAGCGGAATCCAATTGCTGCTGCCCTCCAAGGGGGGCAACAGCAAAAAGACCGATATCATCAGAGCCAATCCGGCTACAGGAGTAATCCAGTGAACAAAACTCCTCTCCATATCCTACTCATACTTCAGAAGATCAAGACCGATATCTGACCTGTAGTATTTGTTTGTATAGAGAATCTTTTCTATCTCTTCATAAACAGTTTCACGGCAATTCTCAATTCCATTGCCATTTACAGTTACTGCAAGTACACGGCCACCTGAAGTTACAATCTTACCCTCTTTGGAGGTTGTACCTGCGTGAAATATCTTTATCTTATCGTCATTGGATGATGGTGAAGTAAGATACTCCGACCCCATAATCTCGTAACCCTTTCCATAGGATTGTGGATAGCCTCCCGAAACACATACAACTGTAAGCGCCCCCTTAGGAGAGATTTCAATCTTCTCACCGGCCAGTTCCCCCTTTGCAGCAGCAACAAGATGAGAGAGGAGGTCAGAATCTATTCTGGTCATTACAGCTTCCGTCTCAGGATCACCCATACGCACATTATACTCAATCACATACGGATCACCGTCACAGTTCATCAGACCAATAAAGATGAAGCCTTTATAGTCAATACCATCCTCAGAGAGTCCTTTTACTGTAGGTTTTACAATACGCTCCTCAACTCTCTTCATAAACTCCCCGTCTGCGAATCCTACAGGTGAGACAGCACCCATTCCTCCGGTATTGAGCCCCTTGTCTCCCACACCAATACGCTTGTAATCCTTTGCCTGAGGCAAAATGAGGTAATCCTTACCGTCGGTAAGAACAAATACAGAGATCTCTATACCCTTAAGGAACTGCTCTATTACAACACGGCTTCCGGCTTTGCCGAACATACCGCCCAACATCTCACGCAACGATGATTTGGCCTCCTCAAGTGTCTCAGGTATAAGTACCCCCTTTCCGGCAGCAAGACCATCGGCCTTGAGCACATAAGGTGGCTGCAATGACTCGAGGAATCTGTCAGCCTCATCTATATTGTCGGATGTAAATGTCCTATAGGCAGCTGTAGGAATTGAGTGACGGGTCATAAACTCCTTGGCAAAATCCTTGCTTCCCTCCAACATTGCACCGCTCTTTGACGGACCTACAAAAAGGACCTCCTTCAACTCTCCGTCTGCCTTGAAATAATCATAAAGGCCATTCACAAGCGGATCCTCAGGTCCCACTACAACAAGAGAGATTCCATTCTCCAGTACAGCACTCTTTATTGATGCAAAATCTGTTACACTTCCCTGCAGATTTGTTGCAATCTGGGCGGTTCCCGGATTTCCCGGCAAACAAAAAAGTCTGTCACACAATTCACTCTGATTGATTTTCCAGGCAATTGCATGCTCCCTTCCTCCGGAGCCTAATACCAATACATTCATCTTTATAACTCTATTCTTTTACAAATTAAACCTTTCTCCTTTATTGCCTCCAAAACGAGCGGCAAGGCCTCAAACAGATTTGGAGAGCACTTTATTGAGTCGTGGAAGACAATTATGTCTCCCGCCTCTATATGGGGTATAACCTGATCAGCACAGGCTCTTCCCGAAAGCGACCTGTTATAATCCCTGCTCAGGATATTCCACATAATTGCGTGATACCTCTCATTCAGCACCCTGGCCTGGTTCGGGCCTATCCTGGCATAAGGGGGGCGGAAGAGATTGGATCCAATCATATCACCTGCAATATCAATATCGCGCACATAATCACCTGTCTTCATACCCCACCCTTTCACGTGGCTGTAGGAGTGGTTTCCAACAGAATGGCCCCTCCTCTTCACCTCTTCAAACAGTTCGGGAAAGAGCTCCACATTTTTGCCAATACAGAAAAATGTGGCTTTGGCATTATACTTGTCGAGCTGATCCAGTACCCAAGGGGTCACTTCAGGCCTTGGGCCGTCATCAAAAGTCAGGAAAATACCCTCCTTCTCATCGGGAAAATTCCAGATGAATGTAGGGAAGAGTTTTTTAATGATTTTAGGCGGTCTGATCTTCATTTTGCAAGGTTTGGATTGGCAAAAATAATAATAAAAAATTAACTTTGCAGTTCATAAAAAGGTTATATGCGATACTTATTGAATATTTTTCATATTCCGGCAATTATGGTAACCCTGATGCTCTTCTCCTGCAGGGGGAACGAGAGTGTCATTCCTCAGAAGGCAATGGTACAGATTGTAAAGGAGATGTACCTGGCCGACCAGTATATAGAGCACCAGCCGGTGCTTCGTGCCCAGCTGGATACTGCACAGCTCTATGAGGGAATATTGAACAGATACGGCTACAGTTTCGTTGACTATCAGGAGTCGGTAAAATATTATCTGATTGAAGGAGACGCACTCAAGAAGATACATATCAAGGCACGGGATGAGCTTTCTGCTGAAAAGAAGAGGATATCTGCCCTTATCGACAAGAATCTCGACTACAGGTTTGCCTGGTGGGGAAGGGATTCGCTCAAAAAGAAGAAAGACATTGATGAACTCTGGAAGGAACCCGTATTGAGAAGCCTCAAGTGGCTGATGTATCCACAAGCAAAATCTATCCGTCCCATTACCGATACAATTCCTGTAGACTTTCCGGGAAATTCAGGATGGTGGCAGAGAAATGTTGATCTGGCGCAACCGCACTCAATGGCAGATTCTCTCTATCCTGTTGCCATAAGGGAGTACCTGATAGCAAAAGAGAGAAGCGAAAAGGCTGCTGAGGCGAGAAAAAAGGATAAAGATATAAAGAAGGCAACTGAAAAGAGGGTTATAGAGAAGAAGTTGGACGCCAAAAAACTGGAGAAGAGGAAACCTTTGAAGGCCGGCTCTTCAAAGGAGATAAAGAGATCTGGTGCACCAAAGAATAAGGCCGGAGAGATATTGGAGCCGGCAGAGGTTTTGGAACGTAAAAGCAAATAACAGAAAATGAAAAAAATAGCAGCAAATTACATATTTCCGATAGCATCGGAACCAATCAGGAACGGTTATGTTGTTGTTGACGACAACGGCACCGTTGTTGAGATTGGAGAACTGGATGGCGAGTGCGAGGATACGGAGTTCTACAACGGAATACTCTGTCCGGGATTTACAAATGCACATTGCCATATAGAGTTATCGCACCTTGTAGGTCTCTTTAAAGAGGCAACAGGAATGAGCGGATTCATCAACCAGATAAATGAGTTGCGTTCATCTGCAGACAAACCGGAGAGGATAAAGGCTCTGGAAGATCAGTTTGAGATACTCTACAAACAGGGTGTAAGTGCAATGGGCGATATCAGCAACTGCGACGAGAGCTTCGCCATCAAGTCTAAATCGCCGCTCAAGACAAGAAGTTTCATTGAACTCTTCGGAACACTTCCGGAAGAGGTTGACGAGGTGATTGCAAGCGGGAAAGAGCTTGAAAAGAGGGCTGCGGAGTTTGGAATCAAAGCAGCGATTACACCCCACTCCTGCTATACAATGAGTCCACAATTGCTTGCTAGGGCTGCAGAAGAGGGGCTGAAAAGCGGCTTTCTCTCATTCCACAGCCAGGAGAGCCAGGAGGAGGAGGATCTGCTGATTTCAGGTACAGGGGCTCTGGCAGAGAACTATAAAGGAAGAAACCTTCCAACACCTCCTGTAACGGGCGAACCTGCATTGCTCTATTTTGTGGATAGATTGCTCTCATTCTCCCAATCACCTGTCAAGGGAAGAATTATGCTTGTCCACAACGTGGCAACAAACCAGAAGAGCATAAGCTATGCATTGGAACATCTCGAAGAGCCGTTCTGGACAATATGTCCGCTATCCAACATATTCATCCACAGAGCTCTTCCACCTATCGACCTTATGAGGGAGAATAATCTGGCAATCTGTCTGGGTACAGACAGTCTGTCAAGCAACAAGATACTCTCGATAGTAAAGGAGATTCTCTGCCTGCACGGGAGCTTCCCGCACATCAAACTTGAGGAGATTCTCAAATGGGCCTGCTACAATGGAGCCAAAGCGCTTGGATTTGAAGATGAACTCGGCTCTTTTGAAGTTGGCAAAAGACCGGGAGTTGTCCTGATTGACAATATAGATTGGGAGAAATTACAGCTTACAGAGAAGAGCCGTTCAAGACGATTGGTATAATCTGTAAGTGGAGGAGATAGTACAACATAGAAAATCACTTTAATTTGTTTAGGGATGTCTACAATACTCTTTAACCATATAGTTTTCGGCCCCATAAAGAGCCGCAGGTTGGGAAATTCATTGGGTGTCAATCTTCTCCCCAAATTTGGCAAATGGTGCAGTTTCGACTGCATCTACTGCGAGTGCGGATGGAACAAAGATGGCAAGAACGATACTGCTCTGCCATCCAAGGAGGATGTTTTCAAGGCCCTTGAAGAGAAGCTTACAACTCTCTCTGCTGAGGGCACACCCATTGATACCATAACATTCTCAGGGAATGGTGAGCCTACACTGCACCCCAACTTTGCAGAGATAATAGACTTTACATTGGCATTGAGGGAGAGATTCTATCCCAACGCTAAGGTCTCTGTACTCACAAATGCCACACAGCTGGGCAAGGAAGAGGTAAGGGCCGCCCTTAAAAAGGTGAACAACCCTATCCTCAAAATAGATTCTCCAATTGAGGAGATGGTGGCCAAAATTGACAGGCCCAACAGCTCCTACTCGCTTGAGAAGACCATAAGCAACATCAAACTATTCAATGGTGAGTTCATCCTTCAGACTATGTTCCTGAAAGGCGAGGTAGACGGAGAGGTTATCGACTGTACAGATGAAGAGCACTGCAACAGATGGAGGGCTTTGGTAAGGGAACTGAAGCCAAGAGAGGTTATGATGTACACTATCGACAGGGAGACACCTGCCCAAAATCTGCAGAAGGTTACTGTAGGGGAGATGGAGTCAATTGCAAGGGAGCTTATAGCTGAAGGGTTCAACATTCAAATAAAGGGTTAAGGTATGAGAGTAGTAATACAGCGTGTAACAGAGGCAAATGTGGCCATAGGCGGTGAGGTTACAGGTAAAATAGGAAAGGGGATGATGATTCTTGTGGGAATAGAGGAGGCAGATGGTGATGAAGATATTGTATGGCTGACCAAAAAGATTACCAATCTCAGAATCTTTGATGATGAGAATGGTGTTATGAATCTCTCCATAAAGGAGATCGGCGGAGAGATACTGCTTGTGAGCCAGTTTACACTCCACGCCCTCACTGCAAAGGGAAACAGACCATCCTATATAAGGGCTGCCAAACCAGATATCTCGGTTCCAATTTATGAAAAGATGATTGCTTCGTTGGAAGAGGCCCTCGGAAAGAAAATTGCAACAGGACAATTTGGTGCAGAGATGATGGTTTCACTTGTAAACGACGGTCCGGTAACAATACTTATCGATTCAAAGAGGAGAGAGTAGCTGTAACCGGCAAAAAAGAAGAGATAAAGAGACAATTTAAATAGAGTTGAGAGGAAAAGTATGAGAGAGTTATTGGAAAAATATGGATATTCACCTGAGTTGGAGGATATCGACAAGGTTTTATCATCAATTCAGGCAAATCTGATGAATTGGAACAGGCCGGAGAATCTTGCAGCCTGCCTTGGATTTATGGATCTTACCACACTCAACAGTTCCGACACACCTGAAAAGGTTGCCGCACTTGCCGAGAAGGTCAACAGATTCAAGGAGCACTACCCGGATTATCCTACACCTGCATCAATCTGTATCTACCCCAACCTCGGAGGTACCGTCAAAAAGAGCCTTACAGCACCAGATGTCAATGTAACTGTTGTGGCTGCAGTATTTCCAAATGCACAGAGTTTTCTTGAAGTGAAGAAACTTGAGTGCAGTATGGCCATTGAGCAGGGTGCAGATGAGATAGATATAGTTCTTGCCCTTAATGCATTCCTTGCGGGAGACTTTGCGAGAGCATCAGAAGAGATTAGGGAGATCAAGAAAATTACCGGCAAAAAGCACCTTAAGGTTATCCTTGAGACAGGAGCTCTTGCCACACCGGAGAAGATTGCGGCAGCCTCATTCCTTGCAATGGAGGCAGGTGCAGATTTCATCAAGACTTCAACCGGCAAACAGGAGCCTGCGGCAACGCCTATGGCTGCAATAGTAATGTGCAACTGCATCAAGGCCTTCTATGAGAAGTGCGGCAAGAAGATAGGTTTCAAACCTGCAGGCGGTATGGTTGCAGCGAAGGATGCTTTGTGTTACTACGCTATTGTTGATACCATTCTCGGTAAAGAGTGGCTTGACAAGGAGTATTTCCGTCTTGGAGCGAGCCGTCTTGCAAACAACCTGCTTGGCGAGCTTGAGCAGAAGACTGTAAGCTATTACTAAACCCTATAAAACAGAGAAAGTATGAGAAAGATGTACCAAATAGTGTCAATTGCCCTCACATTGCTCATCTCAGTACCAGTTTTTGCACAATCACAACAAGCCAGGGAGGAGATGGCATTGGGTGCTGCATTACCGGCAATTGAACTCAGTTCAACCGTCTATGGCAATATTACACCCGCCGATCTGAAGGGAAAAGTTGTGCTTGTATGTATGTTTGCCACCTGGTGCGGCCCTTGCCAGCACGAACTTGCAGAGGTTCAGAAGGTATTATGGCCAAAATATGGCAAAAACGAGAATTTCAAACTCATTGTAATAGGCCGTGAACATACCGATGAGGAGCTCACAAAATATAACGCCAAAAAGGGGTTTGACTTCCCGCTATATCCTGATCCGCAACGCAAAGTCTACTCCAAATTTGCCGACAGTACAATTCCGAGAAGTTATCTCTTCAACAAGAACGGCAAACTGGTCTACTCTTCGATAGGTTATAAGGCGGAAGAGTTTGAAAAGTTGATGGATGCCATCAGTAAGGCTCTCAAATAGAGGTGCAGCTTCAGATTGATGCTCCATAAGATAGAGATGAGGGGTGGCTATTATGGAAGCCACCTCTCTTTTTTATGGACAAATGAACCATAATCCTCTCCCGATGTTTTAATGACCTTACCAATTGAGTTATTATTACAATGAAAAGGTCTACAAAAATATTGGCAGGAGCACTGCTTGCAACAGGTATTGCAGTCTCATTCAAAGTCCCTGCCTGCACCGGAATATCATTTATGGCTAAAGATGGAGGATATGTGATGGCCCGGACAATGGAGTGGGCAGGATCTTATGTTCCATACGGGTATGTTGTTGTTCCACGCGGAGAGGAGATTACATCATACACGCCATCGGGACTTAACGGTCTTAAATACAAGACAAAATATGGAGTTGCAGGAATTGCCCCACAACAGAAAGAGTTCATTATTGAGGGAATCAATGAGGCAGGACTCTCTGCCGGATTGTTCTACTTTCCAAAATTCGGCAAATATGCGGAGTACAATCCCGAAATGAATGACAGGACATTGGCAGATCTCCAATTTGTCACCTGGGCACTTGGTAATTTTTCAACAATAGATGAGGTAAAAAGGGCTGTCGGGACAGTTACGGTTGTATCTGTAGCAGTTGGTGGTGACTCATCAACCGTCCATTGGCGCATTGGTGAGAAGAGCGGCAGACAGGTGGTTCTTGAGTTTATAGATGGTAAACCTGTCTTCTATGAGAATAGAGTTGGAGTCATCACAAATGGTCCCGATTTCAACTGGCACCTGACCAACCTGAGCAACTACATCAATCTCCAGCCTGGCGCTGCTGAGAGTTGCAAATGGGCAGATTTTGAGCTCTCACCCATTAGCGGAGGATCAGGTTCACTCGGCTTGCCGGGAGATATGACATCCCCATCAAGATTTGTACGCATTGCATTCTTCAAGGCAACCGCTCCGCAGATGGAAACCTCTTACAAGAGCGTGCTCCAATCGTTCCATATACTCAACAATTTCGATATCCCGATAGGTGTTGAGCATCCTCTCGGGCAGTCACCGGATGTTCCGAGCGCAACCCCTTGTACAGCAGTCTCCGACCTCAAGGAACTCAAGCTGTATTACCGTACAAGATACAACAGCACAATACGGTGCATCAACCTCAATGAGATCGATTTCAACAGGATTGAGTATAAATTCACCCCTCTCGACAAAGAGCTGGAGGAGCCTGTGGAGATGATATCATTCAGATAAAGGAGATAAGAGAAATCTCTAAATAAAAAGGCACAGCAGGGAAAATTTGCGCATTTGCGCATCCCTGTTGTGCCTCTATGTAATCAGGCAATCTCTCCTACCTCAAGGTAGCACCACACTTCTCCTCAAATGCCTTGAGCAACTTGGCCATAATTGCCTCAACCGCCTTGTCGGTAAGTGTCTTCTCAAGATCCTGCAATACAAAATTGACAGCGTACTGTTTTTTACCCTCAGGAATCTTGTCGCCTGTATAGACATCAAAGAGGTTTACACTCTTGAGCAGTTTCTTTTCTGTTGAGAAGGCAACTTTCCTTATCTCAGCAAACGACACCTCCTTATTGAGCAATAGGGCAAGGTCTCTCTTCACCTCAGGATATTTAGGAAGCTCCTTATATTGTACCTTATTCTTCTTTATAAGTTTGAAGAGCTGGTTCCAGCTGATCTCAGCTGCATAAACGGGCTGTTTGATGCCAAACTGTTTCAATCTTGCAGGGGCTATTGTTCCCATAACTGCAAGCACCTTTCCATTGACAACATACGACAAACCCTCCGAGAAGAGATCTGCTGGGGCCAATGAATATTCAAGATTCGACAGATCAATTCCAAATTTCTTGAACAATAGCTCAAGGTATCCCTTCAAGGTGAAGTAGTTTCCGCAATATGTCCTGTTTCTCCAGGCCTGCACTCCATTACCGGTAATGAAGATCGAGAGGCGTGGCTCCTCCGAGTATTTCTTCAGCTCGCTGTTCTTGCGTAGTGGAGCTCCATTTACATTGGTCTCAGGCTCTTTGTAATTCTCAGGCTGAACATAGTTGCTGTCGAAAGAATATACATTTCCATACTCAAAGAGTTTGAGATCAGGCATCTGTCTGTTGATGTTATAAGCAATGACCTCAAGACCGTTAAGAAGAAGTGTCTGACGCATACAGTTGAGATCAGAACTTAACGGATTCATTATCATAACACACTTCTCCTGTGGATAACTCTTCAAATGTGAGTAGTAGTCACTCTTTGTCAAGGAGTTGTTCATCATCTCCATAAAGCCGTTTGCAGCCATAAACTCAGATGCAAGGCTTCTTACCCTTTCCGGATCCGGTTTTGGAGTTGCATTGATTGAGGCCTTTACAGTTGCCGGCAACTCAATGTTGTTGTAGCCATAAATGCGCAGAACATCTTCAACCACATCACACTCCCTGTATACATCAACACGGTAGGCAGGAACCTTTACCACAGCACCATTTTCGTTCTCCGAAACAAACTCCATCTCAAGATATGAAAGAATATCCCTGATTGTCTTTGCACCAATCTTTTTGCCGATAAGACGCTCCATACGGGCATAATCAAGTTCAACTACCTTCTGCTCCACAGGTGATGCCTGAATATCTATAATGTCACCTATGATCTCGCCACCGCCATACTCCTGAATCAGCATTGCCGCACGCTTGATTGCATAGACAGTTACCATTGGGTCACAACCCCTCTCATAGCGGAATGACGCATCAGTCTTGAGAATATGTCTCTTTGAGGTCTTTCTTACATATACAGGGTTGAAATAGGCACTCTCGAGGAATACATTTTTTGTCTCCATTGTCACACCACTCTCAAGGCCACCGAAGACTCCTGCAATACACATAGGACGGTTAACATTGCAGATCATAAGGTCCTTATCAGAAAGCTCTCTCTCCACTCCATCCAATGTGGTGAATTTTGTCCCTTCCGGGGTAAAATCGACAACAACTTTGCCCCCCTCAATCTTGTCGGCATCAAATGCGTGCATAGGCTGGCCCATCTCCTGCAAAACAAAGTTGGTAACATCCACAACAAGGTTGATAGGGCGCTGTCCTACAGCCACAAGTTTAGCCTTAAGCCAATCTGGAGACTCTGTTACATTTACATTTCTGATTGTCAATCCGGAATATCTTGGAGCAGCCTCTTTTGCCTTTACCTCAATCTCGATAGCACCATCAGAAGCAGTTCCTGCAGTAAAGCCGGATACCGACGGGTAGGTAAGCTCTCCACCCATACCGTTCAATCTCAAATAGGCGCTCAAATCTCTTGCAACTCCAATATGGGAAGCGGCATCCACCCTATTTGGAGTGAGGCCGATGGTAAATACTGTATCTGTCTTGAGATTGAGATACTCTTTGGCAGGAGTTCCTGGCACTGCACTGCTCTCAAGTACCATAATTCCCTCGTGGTTATGGCCAATTCCCAACTCATCCTCGGCACACAACATTCCAAAGCTCTCAACTCCCCTTATTTTTGACTTCTTTATCTTTATCTCCTCACCATTGCTGAAAGTGAGTTTTGTATTGAGAGTAGCCAACATCACCTTCTGTCCTGCCGCAACATTCGGTGCTCCACAGACAATTTGAAGCGGCTCACCTGTACCGGCATTTACCTTAGTTACGTGAAGGTGGTCTGAATCCGGATGTTCGTTACATTCGAGCACCTCAGCAACAACTACACCTGCCAAACCGCCGGGTATCTCTTCCCTTAACTCAACACCCTCTACTTCCAGACCTATAGAGTTCAAAATTGTCTCAACCTCTGCAGGAGTCAAATCAAAATTCACATACTCCTTTAACCAGTTATACGAAATATCCATATCTATAAATTATTAATCCTTAAACAATGATGCCACAAACTCCTTTTTGTCGAAAATCTGCAAATCCTCTATCTTCTCACCCACTCCGATGAATTTGACAGGAATCTTGAATTGATCGGAGATTCCAATGACAACTCCTCCTTTTGCAGTTCCGTCAAGTTTGGTAACTGCAAGGGCAGTAACATCTGTAGCCTTGGCAAACTCTTTTGCCTGCTGATAGGCATTTTGTCCTGTAGAACCGTCGAGGACAAGCAATACCTCGTGAGGCGCATCAGGAACAACCTTACGCATTACATTACGGATCTTTGTCAATTCGTTCATAAGGTTTATCTTGTTGTGAAGACGGCCGGCTGTATCTATAAGCACAACATCCGCATCCTGTGCAACCGCCGACTTGAGAGTATCAAATGCAACCGAAGCCGGATCGGCACCCATCCCCTGTTTTACAATGGGAACACCTGCCCTTTCACTCCAGATTACAAGCTGGTCGACAGCGGCAGCCCTGAAGGTATCCGCTGCTCCAAGAACAACCTTCTTTCCTGAATTCTTCAATCGTAGGGCCAATTTGCCGATAGTTGTAGTTTTGCCTACTCCATTCACACCTACAACCATTATCACATATGGTTTTTTTGTAAAATCAAAGATAGCACTCTCCTGAACACCATCCTCGTTCTCTCTAATATCAAGAAGCGCCTCTATCTCTTCCCTCAAGATGGAATAAAGCTCTTTGGTATTCATAAATTTGTCGCGAGCAACCCTCTCCTCAAGGCTCTCGATAATCTTCAGTGTTGTCTCAACTCCAATATCAGAGGCTATGAGCGCCTCCTCAATTCCATCAAGCACATCTTCATCAACTTTTGATTTTCCTACAATTGCTCTTGAAATCTTTTCAAAAATACCCGTCTTCGTCTTCTGGAGCCCCTGGTCCAAAGACTCCTTCTCTTCCTTGCTCTTTTTCCCGAATAATCCAAAAAATGCCATAATTTGTAAGTTTGTTTAGTAACTTGCAAATATAGGAAATTTCCATAAAGAAGTGAAATGAGTTACTGCAAGAGGTAGAGAAAATTATGGTTGTAACAAAAAAAAGCGGGAGACCTTCCGATCTCCCGCTTTCTATCTGCTGAACGCAAAATTATTTCTTTGCGAAAAAGTCTTTTACTAGAGCTGTCTGAACCATCTCTTCGCTGAACATGTATGCACCGGTCTTCTCAGACTTAACCATACGGATACATTTAACATGATTTCTCAATTGTGATTTATCACCACTAAAGGTAGCTACCGCTTTCTTTGCCATCTTCTAAAAGTTTTAAAAATTATTTAATCTCGCGGTGTAAAGTAACCTTCTTCAAATAAGGGTTATACTTTTTACGCTCTAATCTTTGAGTTGTATTCTTTTTATTTTTTGTGGTAATATACCTTGACATGCCTGGTACACCACTCTCTCTTTGTTCTGTACACTCAAGTATAACTTGAACTCTATTACCTTTCTTTGCCATATCTCAATATATTTACACGATGTTTATTAAACCTTTCTCAGAAGCTGATTTCAACGAAGCTGCTAAACCATTCTTATGGATATTTCTAATACCTGCAGCTGTAACTTTCAATGTCACGAATCTCTTCTCTTCCTCCAACCAGAACTTTTTGGTTCTTAGGTTAAGGGCAAACTCACGTTTTGTACGACGCTTAGAATGGGAAACATTATTTCCGATCATTCTCTTTTTACCTGTAATTTGACAAACCTTTGCCATTTTTATATTGCGTTTTTAAATTATTCTAATTTTTCAAGGGTGCAAATATCACTCTTTTTTTCCTAATTTACAAATGTTTTTATATAAACTTAAAGAGTCTGTTCCATCTGATGTTTGAAGGGAACGATTCATACTTATTGGTAGAAAACCAAAGCATTGCAGGTTTTCCCACTATGTGGTCTTCAGGTACAAATCCCCAATACCTCGAATCAAGGGAGTGGTGCCTGTTGTCGCCCATCATAAAGTAGTAATCCTGCTTGAATGTGTAGGAATCTGACCTCTCACCATTAATGTAAATCTCGCCATCCCTGACCTCAAGAGCATTCTTCTCGTAAGTCGAAATTATCCTCTCGTACAGAGGAAGATTCTCCATTGTCAAATCAACTGTGGCTCCTTTTGCAGGAATCCATAGCGGACCGAAGTTGTCTCTTGTCCATCTGAAGTTTTCAGAAAAAGGAAAGAGAATAAGCGGAGAGTCGGGATAATCTGGCGGATAGACATCAATGTTCTCTCTTATAGCCTCCACAATCTGCAACTTCTCAATCTTTGCCAACTCACCTTTTGTAAGGGTCATATCGGGATATCCCGGCAAAGAGGAGTCATAATATACCTCTTGTGGATTAAGTCCAATCTCTTTAAGAACTTTCGGATTTATCGCCGAACCATTTGTGTAAACAGTATATGTACTTTGCAAACCTTCATATTGAGTCTGTGGCTCACCGTTCACATATACATTACCGTTGACTACACTTAAAGTATCCCCCGCAACAGCAACACATCTTTTGACGTAGTTGTCTTTCTTGTCATTTGGTCTGACTACGACAGGCCCATACATTCTCTGGGTATACTCCCTGTCATTGCCGTTGATTCTCACCAACTGGTAGTAGTCATCCTGGGGCAGAGCTTTAAGCACTGTATCACCGTGAGGAAATCCAAATACTACTATATCGTCCCGTTCAACTTTGGAGAATCCTTTCAAACGTCTGTAATCATTCTTGATCAACTCAGAGTAAGACTCTCCA
The DNA here is from genome assembly GCA_045594125.1 of Candidatus Egerieisoma sp. Classification (GTDB taxonomy): domain Bacteria; phylum Bacteroidota; class Bacteroidia; order Bacteroidales; family UBA932; genus Egerieousia. The sequence continues at coordinate 14,623 of JAZNXX010000022.1, read as the reverse complement.
CCGGTTATCGGCATCACATTATGGACCAAAGGGAAAGAGAGCGGTGTCTCAGGAACTTTGGGTCCATATGCCAATTTGCTTACAAACAGATAGTCTCCTACCAAAAGGGTCTTCTCCATGGAGCCGGTTGGAATGGTATAGGCCTCAATAAAGAACATTCTTATGAAAGTGGCTGCAACAAGTGCAAAGATGAGAGCATCAAACCACTCAAGAAATGCATTGCCTTTTTTACCTTCCCCCGACTTTCTTCTCCAGAATGCCCATCTTACCTTTTTGGTGATATAGAGGTCAAAAATTACCGCAAGGCCTATCAGCCACCAGAAATTTCCCAACCATATTACCCAAAGCAGGTAAAGGCCTCCCCATAGTGAAAATTTAAACCATTTGTTATGTAAGAAAGCGGGACTCAATTGGATTTGCTATTTTACAGAATTAATGATAGCCTCAAAAGCCTGAGGGTTATTCATTGCCAAATCAGCCAAAACTTTACGGTTAAGACCTACATTGTTTTTAGCCAATTTCCCTATAAATTGTGAATAATTCATACCGTGAGCACGAGCTGCTGCATTGATTCTCTGAATCCAAAGCGCACGGAAGTATCTTTTTTTGGTCTTACGATCCCTGTAAGCGTAAGTTAAACCTTTCTCCCAAGTATTTTTGGCAACTGTCCATACGTTTGCTCTTGCCAAAAAGTTACCTTTAGTCTGTTTAAGAATTTTTTTTCTGCGGGCTCTTGAAGCTACCGCATTTACCGATCTTGGCATACTACTTTTAATGTTTTGTGAATGTTAGCGTTCTTCCCTTTAAGAATCTTTTCTGCTAAACACTCGGTTAATAACTAATAAATTTAAGCTAAAATCAAAGCCTTTACTCTTTTTTCATCTGCTTTTGTTACAATTGCAGAGTAAGTAAGATTTCTTTTTTGCTTAGTGGTTTTTTTAGTCAAAATGTGACTTTTGAAAGCGTGCTTTCTCTTAATTTTTCCCGAGCCGGTAAGCTCAAAGCGCTTTTTAGCACCGGCATTGGTCTTCATCTTAGGCATTGCTTAAAAATATTTTATGGTTAGTAAAAAAATGTTATTTCTTCTTTACAGGAGCAATCATCATAATCATTCTCTTTCCCTCAAGTTTAGGCATCTGCTCAGCCTTGCCGAACTCCTCAAGTTCTACAGCAAATCTCAAAAGCAACTTTTCACCCTGCTCAGAGAAGAGAATTGAACGGCCTTTGAAAAAGACATAAGCCTTAACCTTTGCCCCATCGGCCAAAAACTCCTTCGCATGTTTCAATTTAAATTGAAAATCATGCTCATCTGTCTGAGGACCGAATCTTATCTCTTTGATTACCACCTTGCTGGCATTTGCTTTCATCTCCTTTGCCTTCTTCTTCTGCTGGTACAGGAACTTCTGGTAATCAATGATCTTGCACACAGGCGGATCGGCATTAGGGGAGATCTCAACCAAATCCAACTCCTGTTCAACAGCCATTTTGAGAGCCTCTGCCAAAGGATAGACACCCTGCTGAGGGACATTCTCTCCTACCACTCTCACTTGAGGTGATTTAATTTCTTCATTAATGCGTGGGCCATCATCTCTTTTTTGTTGGCCGTTAACAGGTCTGGCGCCCCTGTTGAAAGGTGCCGATGAGGTATTGGTCTTCTTTATACCCCCTGCAGGACGCGGTTTAAAAGGTGTTGCGATAAAAAAATCCTCCTATTATTTAATTGTTACTTAACTGTTGTTTAATCTCTTCCCTAATAAATGACGCAAACTCCTCTATACCCATAACTCCCAGATTCTCACCGCCATGCTTTCTCACAGAAACCTTGTCCTCCAAGGCCTCTTTCTCTCCAACTATCAATTGGTAAGGCATTCTCTTGAGCTCGTTCTCCCTGATCTTCTTGCCGATAGTCTCGTTACGTTCGTCAATTGAGGCGCGAATATCGCAATTATTAAGTAAATTACAAACTTTTTTTGCAAATTCGTTATACTTTTCACTTACAGGGAGTATCACCACCTGATCAGGAGCCAACCATAGAGGAAGTTTTCCGCCTGTGTGTTCCAAAAGTACTGCCACAAATCTCTCCATTGATCCGAATGGTGCACGGTGGATCATAATAGGACGGTACTTCTTGTCATCTGCGCCTGTATACTCAAGGTCGAAACGCTCAGGAAGGTTGTAGTCAACCTGGATTGTACCCAACTGCCATTTTCTTCCAATAGCATCTTTAACCATAAAGTCAAGTTTAGGACCATAGAAAGCAGCCTCTCCATACTCGACAATTGTATTGAGGCCCTTCTCTTTTGCAGCCTCTATAATTGCATTCTCAGCCTTCTCCCAGTTTTCATCTGTTCCGATATATTTCTCTCTATTGTTAGGGTCCCTCAATGATACCTGAGCTGTATACTGGTCAAAATTAAGGGTTTTGAAGATATACAATACAATATCGATAACCTTACAGAACTCATCCTTCAACTGATCCGGTCTCACGAACAAGTGGGCATCATCCTGAGTAAATCCTCTAACTCTTGTCAAACCGTGAAGCTCACCGCTCTGCTCATAACGGTACACTGTACCGAACTCTGCAAAACGCAAAGGAAGATCTTTATATGAGCGTGGTTTTGTCTTGTAAATCTCACAGTGGTGAGGACAGTTCATAGGTTTCAAAAGGAACTCTTCACCCTCCTGAGGTGTGGTAATTGGGCGGAATGAATCTGCACCATATTTTGCATAGTGGCCTGAAGTCACATATAGCTCTTTCTGTCCGATATGAGGAGTGATTACAGGAAGATAGCCGTGCTGTTTCTGGACAGTCTTGAGGAAGTTCTCAAGTTTCTCGCGCAAGGCAGCACCTCTTGGCAACCACAATGGAAGACCCTGGCCGACTCTCTGGGAGAAGGCAAAAAGTTCGAGCTCCTTGCCCAATTTTCTATGATCTCTCTTCTTGGCCTCCTCAAGCATCTGGAGATACTCATCCAAAAGTGATTTTTTAGGGAAGGTCACACCATAGATACGGGTAAGCATCTTGTTCTTCTCATTGCCTCTCCAATATGCACCTGCAATGGAGGTAAGTTTTACAGCCTTGATAACAGAGGTATCAACCAAGTGAGGTCCCCTGCACAAATCGGTAAAGTTACCGTTTGTATAGAAAGTGATTGTACCATCCTCCAAATCCTTGATAAGGTCGCATTTGTACTCATCACCCTTCTCTGTATATGTCTTCATAGCCTCAGCCTTGGAGATATCCTTTCTTACAAACTGCTCCTTGGTACGGGCCAATTCAATCATCTTGTCCTCAATCTTCTTAAGGTCAGCCTCGGTGATAGTCTTCTCACCAAGATCCACATCATAATAGAAACCTGTCTCGATAGCAGGTCCGATACCAAATTTGATACCTGGGAAAAGTGCCTCAAGAGCCTCTGCCATCAAGTGAGATGAAGAGTGCCAGAATGTCTTTTTGGCCTCAGCATCCTCCCATTTGTGCAGTTTGATTGAGCTGTCTGCAGTAATGGGTCTCAACAAATCATAAATATCATTGTTCACAGAAACCGCCAAAACATCTGAAGCCAATCTCGGGCTGATGCTTTTGGCAATCTCCAAACCGTTTACGCCACTCTCGTATTGGCGTACGCTACCATCTGGAAATGTTATATTTATCATAGTTATCATTTATTATTGTCGATACAAGCGCACAAAGATACAATTTTTTAGGAAATATTGCCATTAAATCTTGTAAAATCCAATCCTGTTGGACTTTGAAATACCCTTAGTCCAAAACGGGGCAATACCGCCAGAATATGTTCGAATATCTCCGACTGGAACTCTTCATATTTTACCCAGGCTGTATTTGCCGAGAAGAAATATAGCTCCAACGGAAGGCCTTCTGCTGTAGGTTGCAGCTGTCTGACCATCAATGTATGCTCTTTGCTGACTTTAGGATTGGTTCTCAGATAATGGTCGAGGTAACTTCTGAAAAGGGTAAGGTTCACAACTTCATCCCCCTCAACATTTGCCATCCAGGGCTCACCACTGAAGCTCTCCATCAACTCCTTATTGGCAAAACCCACTGAGTGCATATCAATATTGAGCGACCTCTTGATTCTTCTTCCTCCACTATTGAACATCCCTCTCCAGTTCTGGAAAGAGTCATTTACCAGAGCAAACGGCGGAACGGTAGTAATGGTCATATCCCAATTCTGTACCTTTATTGTGGTAAGGGTAACCTCAAGGACAGTTCCATCCGCCCCATATTTGGGCATCGATATCCAGTCTCCCGGACGGAGCATATCATTTGCGGTAAGCTGCACTCCGGCAACAAGCCCCTTGATAGTATCCTGAAAAACCAGCATAAGTATTGCTGTTCCGGCGCCAAGTCCGGTAAGTATCGCCAACGGATTCTTATCTATCAGTGTACTGATGATTATTATTGCCCCTACAGAGACGACAACCAGCTTGAGCATCTGATAAAACCCCTTAAGCGAATGGTTTTTCAACCTCTCGTGCGAACTTGAAATTGTGTAGACTGAATTGATTATCTCACAGACAAGCCATATTGTAACAACAGTAATATATATACTGCAGATATCTTCCAGAAAATCAAGCAGGTTCGGATTGTATGAAAATGCCAGTGGAAGCAGGGCAGCTATTACAACCGGAGGTACAAGCCTGCAGATAATCGAAAGAATCTTATCGTTGAAAAGATGGTCATCCCAGGGAATATTTGTCTTGTTTGTTATCTTCTTTACAGCAGGTACCATCACTCTCCTGCAGATACCGCCAAGCAGATATGCAAGCAACAGTATGACAGCAATGGCAACAAGTTTGTGTATCAGGTGGGAATATACTCCATCTATACCTGCCTGCTCCAGAAAGTCGAGGAACTTTTCACTTATATAATACATATCTTCAGATTTGAAGGACAAATATACAACAATTACCATTCCAAAAAATTCAAAACATAATCGGATTTCAACTAATTATCCCTACCTTTGTAGTGATATATACAAATAGTTACTAATAAAGTTGAAAGATGGAAAACAACAACAAATGGCAGTCTGCCGCTTTTGACGGCCTGTTGCTCTCGGCAGTCACAATAGTATATTCACTTATCACCTCCCTTTTCACCCCGGGTGTATTTCTTTCACTTGTGTTGTGGGCTGTAAAATTCGGAGGTTGCATCTGGCTGCTCCACTACTTTATGAAGAAATATTCAAGCCAGTTCAGACATATTACATACGGAGAATCATTCCAATACGGAATGCTCATATCCCTCTTCTCATCAATAGTTTGTGCAGGCTTTCTCTTCATCAGCCTTACACTTCTCTTTCCGGGGCAGCTTGACCTTGCAGTTGAGCAGTCACAGGAGATGCTTGCCCAAAGCAATTATTCCGGGGAGCAGATAGAGGCTGTAAATGCAGTTATGGGATACCTTCCTCAGATTACACTGTTGTGGACCCTTGTATACTACTTTATAATAGGTGTAATTATGGCGGCCATCACAGCCAACTTTACAAAGAGAGAGAACATTTTTGATGATGCAACATCAGAGACAGAGAAGAACGAAGGTGGAGAGAGTGAAAACACCGCACTATAATCAGAGGTCAGGGACAGGAAACATTTTGAGATTTCTATATGGATTTATCAGTTGTAATTTCACTATATAACGAAGAGGAATCACTTGCCGAGCTTACACGCGGAATCAAGGAGACAGTGGAGAAGATGGGGCTCAGCTATGAGATAATAATGGTAAACGACGGAAGCACTGACTCTTCCTGGAAAATCATAAAGGAGCTTGCTGCAAAAGAGAGTTCCATCAGAGGAATATGTTTCAGGAGAAACTATGGCAAGTCGGCAGCCCTCTTCTGCGGATTTGAGGCTGCAAAAGGTGATGTGGTGATAACTATGGATGCAGACCTTCAAGATGATCCCAATGAGATACCTGAGTTGTACAGAATGGTAAAGGAGGAGAACTTTGATGTTGTAAGCGGCTGGAAGAAGAAGCGCCTCGACAACAAATTCTCAAAAAACCTCCCTTCAAAGATATACAACGCCACTGCCCGTAAGGTTACAGGAATCAAATTGCACGATATGAACTGCGGACTTAAGGCCTACAAGAATGAGGTGGTAAAGAGCATTGAAGTTTATGGAGAGATGCACCGCTACATCCCTTATCTTGCCAAGAATGCAGGATATGCCAATATCGGGGAGAAGGTAGTGCAGCACCACGCAAGAAAATTCGGGAAGAGCAAATTCGGACTCAACCGTTTCGTCAACGGATATCTTGACCTTATGAGCCTCTGGTTCCTGTCAAGATTCGGCAAAAAGCCGATGCACTTCTTCGGCTTCATCGGGTCACTTACATTCATCGCCGGCTTTATCATCACAGTATGGATTATTGCCAACAAGATAATTGCCCAGACACAAGGACTACGCTTCAGGGCTGTAACCGACCAGCCTCTCTTCTACCTCGCCCTCGTGGCTCTGATAATCGGAGTGCAGCTCTTTCTCTCGGGGTTCATTGCCGAACTTATCAGCAGGAGCAGTTCCGAGAGAAATTCCTACAATATAAAGGAGACCATATAGAGGTCTCTTTTTTTTATTCCCTTTTATCACTTTTATATATGATTTTTACTGAAAAATTTATACATTTGTAAGATAATCGGAAAATTTCTTAATTTGAAATAGCTATGAGCTTAAGACCAAAGACAATCTATTACGCCATTGCAGCGTTAGCATTTGGCTGCTGCATTTCTTGCAAAGAGGAACAGAAACAAGTTGAACAGGTGGCGTACAAACTGATTACAGTTGAAAATCAAAGTTGTACAATAACTGACAGATACTCTGCTGCCATCAGCGGAAAACAGGATATATCCATCTACCCGCAGGTATCAGGTTTTATTACCAGTCTGCTCGTTGAAGAGGGCGACCACGTAAAGAAGGGTGAGACTCTTTTCATTATAGATCAGGTTCCATATAAGGCTGCAGTCGATATGGCTGAGGCAAATGTGGCTGTTGCAGAGGCTGCAGTTGCCACAGCGCAGCTTACAGCAGAGAGCAAAAAGGTGCTTTTTGAGAAGAATGTTGTCTCACAATTCGACCTTACAACTGCAGAGAATGCGCTTCTCTCGGCAAAGGCACAACTTGAACAGGCAAAAGCACAACTCGTAAATGCCAGAAATAACTTGTCATATACCGTGGTAAGGAGTCCTTCGAATGGAGTGGTAGGAACCCTTCCTTATAGGGTTGGCGCCTTGGTGGGCCCATCCATTCCAAAACCGCTCACCACAGTATCAGACAACTCACAGATGTATATCTACTACTCAATGACAGAGAATAGTCTTCTTGACCTCATCAGAGAGTATGGCTCAAAGGAGAAGGCACTTGCGGCAATGCCGGAAGTTTCCCTTGAACTGAATGACGGAACTCTTTACGAGCACACCGGAAATATCGCATCAATCAGCGGAGTTATTGAGAAATCAACCGGAGCAGCGAGCGTAAGGGCAGAATTCTCAAATCCTGACGGTCTGCTTCACAGCGGCTCTTCAGGCACAATCCTTATGACAAACCGCAGAGACAGCATTATTGTTATCCCGCAGACTGCAACATACGAGATTCAGGACAAGGTATTTGTCTACAAAGTGGTGGATGGAAAGGCAAAATCTGCACAAGTTACCGTATCAAGAGTCGACGGAGGAAAAGATTATGCAGTTGAGTCAGGATTGAATATCGGTGATGTAATCGTTGGCGAAGGTGCGGGACTTGTAAGGGAGGGCACCCAGGTTATCCCCGAAACCGTTAATCCGGAGGCTGTTGAATCAAAATAGATGGAGGATAATATATGAATTTGAAGAACTTTATTGAGCGCCCTATCCTCTCATCTGTAATCTCTATCTTCATTGCAGTTGTAGGATTGGTTTCACTTGTGAGCCTCCCAATCGAGAGGTTTCCTGATATTGCCCCTCCTACCGTAGTTGTAAGCACCTCGTATGTGGGAGCAAGTGCAGAGACTATCCAGAAGAGTGTAATTGCCCCTTTGGAGGAGGCTATCAATGGTGTAGAGAATATGACCTATATGACCTCTTCGGCAACAAATACCGGTGCAGCCACTATAAGCATCTACTTCAAACAGGGAACAGACCCTGATATGGCTGCCGTCAATGTGCAGAACCGTGTATCAAAGGCTTCGGGACAGCTGCCTGCAGAGGTTAACCAGATTGGTGTAACAACCTCAAAAAGGCAGACCAGTATGCTGCAGGTTTTTACCCTTTTCAGCCCGGATGAGAGTTACGACCAGAACTTCATAAGCAACTACATAAACATCAACCTCAAACCGGGCATTCTGCGTGTTACCGGTGTTGGAGAGTTGAGTATCTTCTCTGGCCAGTATAGTATCAGAATATGGATGAAGCCCGATGTTATGGCCCAATATGGTCTGGCTCCATCCGACATTACAGCAGCATTGTCGGAGCAGAATATAGAGTCCTCGACAGGTTCATTCGGAGAAAACTCAAATGAGTCTTTCAAATATACAATGAAATATAGCGGCCGGCTTGTAACCGTAGAGGAGTTCGGCGACATTGTAATCAGGGCTCTTGCCGACGGTTCTGTTTTAAAGCTTAGGGATATAGCAACCATCGAACTTGGTCAGGAGACCTACAGCTATACAAGCTCTACCGACGGTCACCCAGGTGTTACCTGTATAGTATATCAAACTCCAGGATCCAATGCAACCGCTGTAAATGATGCCATCAATGCATATTTTGAAGAGGCAAAGAAGGATATGCCGGAGGGGTTGGTACTTGAACAGCTTATGAGTGCAAACGACTTCCTTGATGCCTCTATGCACGAGGTTGTAAAGACACTGTTTGAGGCCATCCTCCTTGTTATTATCATTGTCTTCATCTTCCTTCAGGATTTCAGGTCGACCATCGTGCCGATGGTGGGTATTCTGGTTTCGCTTATCGGCACCTTTGCATTTATGATGATGGCCGATTTCAGTCTCAACCTGATTACACTGTTTGCCCTGGTTCTCGTAATCGGAACGGTGGTGGATGATGCCATAGTTGTGGTTGAAGCAGTCCAGGCCAAATTTGAGGAGGGATACAAATCCTCATTGGAGGCGAGTGTGGATGCAATGAAGGAGATTGGCACAGCTGTCATCTCATCTTCACTTGTATTTATGGCTGTTTTCATCCCTGTCTCCTTTATGAGCGGAACAACCGGTGTCTTCTACAAACAGTTCGGTTTGACTATGGCTGTTGCCGTGGGTTTGTCGGTTATCAACGCCTTGACACTCAGCCCTGCGCTCTGCGCCTTGCTGCTCCGTCCTCACGAAGAGGAGAAAGAGGGTGAGAAACTCTCATTCAAGATGCGTTTCCGCAACAAGTTCAACAGCATATTTGACGCACTTATCGGGAAATACCAGAACGGTGTGCGCTTCTTTATCAGACACAGGTGGTTGTCGTGGGGTCTGCTTATCGGCTCTTCTGCCATCTTTGTACTGCTTATCTCATCTACAAAGAGCAGTCTTGTACCGGAAGAGGATCAGGGAGTACTCTTTGTGAGTGTAACGACAGCACCAGGAAGCTCACTTCAGACCACTTCGGAGGTTATGGCAAAGATAGAGACTCTTATTAAAGATATACCGGGAATTGAGATGTGTGGCAATGTGTCGGGTTACGGACTCCAGTCGGGTGAGGGTTCCAGCAATGGTATGTTTATCCTCAAGCTTGCCCACTGGGAGGAGCGCGAAGATAAGGAGTCGAGTGCGAATGGAATCATCAAACAGATATATGCCCGTACGGCAAGTGTCAAGAATGCCTCAATTTTTGCAATGTCTCCCGGTATGATTCCGGGCTACGGTTTGGGCAACTCACTCGACCTCTCCCTTCAGGACAAGAGTGGTGGCGACATCAATGAATTCTATCAGGTTGCCCAGAACTATATGGCCGAGTTGAGGAAGCATCCGGAGGTGGATCAGGTCTTCACAACTTTTGATGTGCGTTTTCCTCAATGGCTTGTAGAGGTTGACGCTGCAAAATGCAAGAGGGCCGGAGTCTCTCCGTCCGTAGTACTTTCTACTTTAGGTGCCTACTATGGAGGACAATATGTATCTAACTTCAACAGATTTTCAAAAGTCTACAGGGTTATGCTTCAGGCTGATGCTGAATATAGGAGGGATGAATCTTCATTAAACAACATCTTTGTGAAGGTAGGCAGCCAGATGGCACCACTCGGACAATTTGTCAAGATTACCCGTGTATATGGAGCTGAAGCCCTCAACCGTTTCAATATGTTCAACTCAATCTCAGTGAGCGTTACCCCTGCAGAGGGATATAGTAGCGGTGATGCCATTGCCGCTGTAAAGGCTGAGGCAGAGAAGAGCCTCCCACGCGGTTACGGCTATGAGTTTGGCGGAATCACACGGGAGGAGAGCCAACAGTCAAATGCCACACTCATTATCATCTTCATTATCTGCATATTGATGATCTTCCTCATCCTGAGTGCCCTCTACGAGAGTTTTATACTTCCGTTTGCCGTTATTTTGAGTGTACCTTGCGGATTGATGGGAAGTTTCATCTTTGCCCGTCTCTTTGGACTTGAGAACAACATCTATATGCAGATTGGTTTGATTATGCTTATTGGTCTGCTCTCCAAAACAGCAATCCTTATGACTGAGTATGCAGCAGAGCGCCGCAGACAAGGACTCTCTCTTGAGGAGGCCGCACTTGATGCCGCCAAGGCGAGGTTGCGTCCTATCCTTATGACGGTATTGGCAATGGCTTTTGGTATGTTGCCGCTTATGCTCTCATTCGGCGTGGGTGCAAATGGAAACCGCTCGTTGAGTACAGGAACTGTAGGAGGATTGTTGATAGGAACTGTAGGATTGCTGTTTACTGTACCTGTCTTCTTTATATTCTTCCAAAAGATCCAAGAGAAAATCAAGCCTTTGAAAACAACCGGCAAAGGTATTGAAGAGTCACACAAAGAGTAAATGACCAGATTTTAAAAAGTTGATAAATGAAAAATACCAATATAATCCTATTTATTGCAACAGCCGCTCTTCTCTGCTCTTGTGGAGTATACAACAGATATAAGCCACAGGAGAGTGTGAGGGAGGATCTCTACGGTGAGAATGCCATATCCCCGACAGACGGTCAGACAAACTTCGGCACATTGGAGTGGAGAGAGCTCTTTACAGACCCTTGTCTGCAGAGACTTATTGATTCGGCATTGCTCAGAAATGCCGATTTGAGGAAAGCTCATCTTGAGGTTGAGGCAGCCAAAGCTATGCTTACATCTGCACGGCTCTCATATCTTCCCTCATTTGCCCTGACACCTCAGGGAACAAGCAGTTATTCAGATCCGGTTTCATCAACAACCAACTCATATACACTGCCTATTACAGCCTCTTGGGAGATAGATATATTCGGCAAATTAACCAACCAGAAGAGAGAAAAAAGAGCGCAATACGAATATACCAGAGAGTATGCACAGGCGGTACGCTCCCAGGTCATCTCAACCGTTGCCAACCTCTACTATACTCTCATTACCCTTGATGAGCAGTTGTATATATCAATTCAGAATGCCAAAAGCTGGGAGGAGCAGACCAATATGATGAAGAGCCTCAAAGAGGCCGGTCTTACCAATGAGGTTGGTGTTGCCCAGACTGAAGCAGGGTGGTATAAAGTTCTTGCATCGGTAAAAGATCTTGAGCAACAGATAAAGGTTACAGAAAATGCCCTCTCACTGATGCTCTTTGATGCACCTGGAAAAATTGAAAGAGGTGACTGGAAGAGCACCAATCTGCCGGACACATTCAATGTGGGAATTCCACTGCAACTACTATCCAACAGACCGGATGTAAGGATGGCAGAATATGCGTTGGAGCAGGCATTCTACACAACCAACGGAGCCAGATCCAGTTTCTATCCGTCAATCACCTTGAAAGGATCTGCCGGCTGGACAAACCTTATTGGAGAAGTTATTATGAACCCTGCAGAATTTGTTGCATCAGCAATAGCATCACTAACTCAACCACTCTTTGCCCAAGGCAAGCTTACAGCCCAATTGAAGGCTGCCAAAGCCCGTCAGGAAGAGGCTGCAATTAATTTTGAATATTCGATTCTTTCAGCCGGCAAAGAGGTAAATGAGGCGCTTCTCAATTACCAGACAGCAAACAAGAAGAGTTCACTCCTTCAGAAACAGGTTGAATCTCTCGCCACTGCAGTAACAAACACAGAACTGATGATGAAACACGGCTCACTGACATATCTCGATGTCATCGCAGCACAACAATCCTACCTCAATGCTCAGCTGACACTCTCTGCCAACAAACTTCAGAAGGCACAAAGCATCATCTCGCTCTACAGCGCACTGGGCGGAGGCAGCGAGAGATAACTGAAGAAATTGCCAATTACAGACAAAAGTAAAACCAGAATATCCAAAGGTCGGGCACTTCAAAAGGGCCCGGCCTTTTTTATAATATGGCAAAATACCACCAAAAACCACCCCTGTCAAACATTATCTGCCCCAATAGTTCAGATGCAAGATTTTTCAAAATCGCACCATTGAAAATCAACAACTTACAACCACCGATGCAAGATTTAAAATTTGGCAGTCAAACTCCGCTGATATAATTTTGTAATGGAAAGAGGGGTAATTTAGTGAGAATGAATAGCTGTAATGAAAATTAAAGGCCTTTGATATATATTTTTATTCAATTGTTACCACTATGAAAATTAAAAACAAAACACCTTTAAATTTTATTTGGTTATGCCTGACGATGGCTATTCTCTTTTCCTGCGAAAAGTATGTTGACCAGACTCGCTCCAAAGCAAAACAAAATCTTGATTACAGTAACTCTTATCTGTCCGGCAAATATGTTATTCCTGCAGATATTTCCGATTTTAATCTTTATCCGTTTACCAAATCTGAAAACACTGACTCATTATTTGCAGATGAAAATTTCAATCTGGATTCAGTTCTGGTATGGGGTATGGAGGAGCAATTTACATACCCGGACTATAACCTATTATATCGGCAAATTCCCATCAATATGAATATGGGGACAGTATATTGTTCTATTTCACAAAACATTGATGAAAGTTTGCCATTTGACTCCCTATCAATAGTAAAATCATACTATATTATCAAAGAGTATATGACGGGAGGTGAAATTGAGAAATTTGTTGTAACTATGCTTCCTCAATCTCATCAAACTGAATATAATGCCAATTGCTCATATTTGGATAAACCTAACTATACCGGATTAATTATATATTCCGATACAGATGGAAAATTTCAGAAGATAAGAAGGTTTGAAAATGGTCTGCTGATTGAAGGCGACTTGGTAGAGCCCGGCAATATAAATGCTTTAGATAAAATTAATTATATCAAGATATACCAAAAAGCACAAGCTCTGATTAATACAAAAAGCAGAGACAATCCCGCTTGGGATGATACTCTCAACTCTATTACCGTGATAGGTGAGAAGGATAGAGAAACAAAGACAGAAGGAAAGGAAGAAAGTGGCGGGGGTGGAGAAACTCCTCCGCCAACACCGACTCCGCCAGACATCAATGCGGGCGAAGGAGGTGGGGGTAACAGCAGTGAACCAACATACTATAATTTAGCCATCAATATCGATGGTGGAGGTTCTGCTGATGGTTCTGGAAGATATACTGCAAACACAAATATCACCATCCAGGCTCACCCAAATAATGAATACATTTTTGGTGGCTGGAGTGGTGATGAAGGAGGTTTGAAAAATCCATCTATAGTAAAAATGGATTGTAATAAAAATATAACAGCTCACTTCTATCATCAGGATAGTGAATGTGGAAAACTTAAAAAGGCTATAAGGAATTATGATAGCCTGATAGTTTACAGGAATAAAATAAAGAACAATTCTCTGTATGAGTATGGTTATACTAAATCTCCAAATAAATCCAAAATTGGCAAATCATTAGTAAATAAATTAAAGACAACAACTTTTCTCGGTATTACAGAAATGGTTCATACGCACGTTCTGGAGTTTCATTTGTCATTGGCAGATTTAAAAACATTATATAGTACCTACGCAAGAGGATATATCACAGATATAGAAAATTTCACATACGCAGTAGTCTCTCCGGAATACTTTGTAGTACTACAGATTGAAGATGAGGAGAAAATGAATGATGTAATAAATAATGTGATGATCCGAAGCACTGATACGAATGGAGTATATAGGTGGGATTTCTGTGAATATGTGTACAAAAGCTACTATAATTATATCCCTCAAGAATCAGATAAATCTGAGGAAGAATATTTTACCAACTTTATGGAGTTTATAAATGACTTTGATACAGGATTATCAATCTCTGTTCATAAAACTGATACCACGACAAAAGAAGTAACATCAAAGTACATACTTGACCAGTCAGATTTTCAAGATTTAATTAATTTAGTAAAAATATGCAAATAACAACTATTATGAAACATATAACCAAAATCATCAATTTTTCATTCGTTTTGAGTCTGTTTGTAACTATTTTAACAACAAACTCAGCAATAGCACAATCAAATAATATTCCCAATTTCGAAAATTTCATCGGAACTTGGGAGTATAAGACAGATAGTGAGC
>JAZNXX010000021.1:0-68322 GCA_045594125.1 Candidatus Egerieisoma sp. | reverse complement strand
CTACAAATCATGCTGCCCCTCGACTTGCATGTGTTAAGCCTGCCGCTAGCGTTCATCCTGAGCCAGGATCAAACTCTTCATTGTATATATTTTTTATCTATATTTTTCTAGCTTGTCCTAACTGAATTACTTAAAAGTATTGACAAGGTTAATTTACCTTTTCCTTATACTCTTGCTGTTGTCATTATTTGTTTGAAAATGCTATCAAAGAACTCTTTCCGTTTGTTTCAGAAGTAATTTCCTTTCCGAAACGGGTTGCAAAGATATGGTTCTTTTTTTTACCAACCAAATATTTTTGAATAAATTTTCAATCTTTTTTTGCATTATTTTATTAAATAACTGATTTTCAGCAAGAAAAATTTTAAATATTTTTCATCTTTTTTTGAGCCATTTCCCGGAAATTCCTAAAAACGGGACGCAGAACTCCAATTTATGCACCTTTATTTCCAATTTTTTTAAACTGTTTCTTATTTTTGCACCACATTTTTTACTGAATTTTATGAATATTTACGCAGAAATCTTCTCAACCTTTGCAAAAATTGGAGCCTTCACAATTGGGGGAGGCTACGCTATGATCCCTATAATACAGAGGGAGGTTGTAGAAAAAAAGAGATGGATTGGCGAGGAGGAGTTCCTCGATATATTGGCAATTTCCCAATCTGCTCCAGGCATACTTGCTGTAAATATCTCAATTTTTCTCGGATATAAACTAAGGGGATTCAAGGGGAGTGTTGTTGCAACACTTGGCAGTGCCCTTCCCTCTTTTACAATAATACTTGCAATTGCCATCTTCTTTACGGGGTATCAGGAGAACCCTACCGTAGTAAAGATCTTTAAGGGTATCAGACCTGCGGTTGTTGCACTCATTGCTGTACCTGTGATAAATCTTGCAAAAAAATCAAAGCTAAATGTGTACAGAGCCTTTTTTGCCCTGACAACAGCACTGCTGATTGCTCTCCTAAAGATATCACCGCTCTATATACTGCTTGTAACAGCAATAATTTTTATAGCATTATTGATTTTTAGAGAAAAAAGGAAACCATGATATATATAGAACTCTTCTATACCTTCTTTTTGATAGGCCTTTTCACCTTTGGAGGAGGATATGCAATGTTGTCACTGATTCAGAACCAGGTTGTTGTAAACCACCAGTGGATTACAGCCCAGGAGTTTACCGATATGATTGCAATTTCACAGATGACGCCAGGACCAATAGGTATAAACAGCGCTACCTATGTGGGATATGCAGTTTCAGGAAACTTCTTCGGTTCTATTGTTGCAACAATAGCGGTAACACTGCCATCATTCCTGATTATACTCACAATATGCCGGCTCTACCTTAAATTCAAGGAGAGCAACATCTTCGGTGAACTTCTCAAGACATTGCGTCCTGTTGTAATAGGAATGATTGCAGCGGCAGCGCTTATACTTGTAACTCCCGACAACTTTATAGATACAATAAGCTGGGTACTCTTTGCCGGAGCATTTGTTGCGGCATACTGGATAAAACTCAACCCTATACTGATAATTATACTCTCAGGAATAGCTGGTTTCCTTATATATTGACCAAATATACCGGAGAGCACCTATTTTTCAGACTTCTCATTCACCTCTTCATAAGAGACGCTCTGCGTCTCCATATATCGTCCGTCCTTGCCGAATTTCACATTCCTCAACACCCACGCTGTAATCAGCTCTACAATTCCATATCCGGCAATACATCCGCCAAATAGCATAGTAAGCACATTCTTTGCTGTAAATGGCTGGAAAAAGAGGATCACACCGCAGACTGTTACAATTACAGGCACTATATAGAAATAGGCTGAGACCTTTGTATACTTCTGGCTTGCAAAGAGATTCATAAGCTGTCCGGCTCCGAGCAACAGCAATATGGCTCCGAAGAGGAATACCATTATACTTACAAAGAATGAGGGAAAGATAAATATCAGCAGTCCGAACCCTAAATATACGATAATGTTCAATTTTGTAAAGAGTGAGAGCAGGGAGTTATCCTGCTTGAATTGAGGATTGGAAGCCTCTTCCTCTTTTCTCTCCTTATACGAGTAATAGAGAGAGACAAGTCCCAAAGCAATAAGGAATGCCGCTATTATCTTTACAATTATATTCAACATCGGCTCTGGCCATAATAGAAGGGAAATACCAAAACCTGAACAGAGCGCACCTCTGACTGCCGAATAGCCTCTGTTTGTAACTGAATGGATGATACTCATAATCCTTGTTTTTATTGATTATACAAATTTATAAATTATATGTCCAACAATGGACATTTTTTTCTACCTTTGTAGTGCCTATGACAGACAGACTATCATATCTATTTGACAATAATAGCATTATCACTATTATTACATCAACAACCATCACCCCTTTGGGGGTCTAGTCTGTTATATATTCTCTTTATTATTTTCCATAATGGCTTTTTCTCTTAAAGGTTCTGCTTTACAACGGTAAGGTTGGATGATAATCTTTAAAATCATATATGTTTAACTGGACAAAGGCCATAAACAATTTGCAAACTATTAAATTTTAATATTATGTTAGTTCTAAAATTCGGAGGTTCTACTGTCGGCACTCTGGCAGGTCTCAATAATCTTAAATCTATTGTCAACAACAAACCAGCCCCCTGCATTGTTGTGGTTTCTGCCATTTCAGGCATTACGAATCTCCTTACTGAGATTTTCAACGACGCAATCAGACCCGGCAGCCACTATGGCAACAAGCTCTCAATTGTAAGGGAGAAACATCTTGAATTGGCCGAAAAGGTTCTCGACAGTGAAGAGTATCAAAACTTTACTAAAGAGCTTGACCAGGATCTTGACAGGCTTGACTCTCTATTGAGCAGCGTATCAATTATGAGAAACAACCTCAAGAATCTGGAAGACCACGTTTTGTCGATGGGTGAGCAGTTCTCCTCAAAAATGATTGTAAGGATGTTCCGGGATGCGGTAAGAATTGACGGCCGCGAACTGATTGTTACAAGAAAGAGCGGGGATGCATCACAGATCCTTTGGGATGAGACTTGCAATCGGGTAAACAGCGCCTTTGAGGGATTCAGCGGTCTTGCCATTATACCGGGGTTCTGCGGAAAGACTCCAGACGGTTATGTAACTACCTTGGGAAGAGGTGGATCTGATCTCTCTGCAGCTATGATAGCAGCGGCTGTCAATGCCGAAAAACTCTATATCTGGAGTGATGTAGACGGAATGATGACCTCAGATCCAGACATCTACCCTGATGCTCTCTCCATTCCACATCTCTCATATTCTGAGGCCGCTGAGATGTGTCATTTTGGAGCCAAAGTACTCTATACTCCTGCAATATGGCCGGCTATCAAGAGCAATACCCCGATACATATAAAGAATACCTTCAATCCGGACCATTGCGGAACTATTATAGATAGCGAAGGGGATAGAGATGACAACCGCCCTGTAAAGGGAATAACCCATATCTCCGGCATTTCACTCATAACAGTTTTTGGAAATGGACTTATGGGACAGGTAGGTACATCTTACCGCATTTTTGGAGCAATAGCTGACAAAGGGATAAATATTGTCTTTATCGCACAAGCCTCTTCAGAATACAGCATAAGTTTTGCTGTCAAGGATGAGGATGGACAGAGGGCTATGGATATTATAAAGAGCAACCTCGAAGCAGACCAGATTCACGGCACCTACATCGATGTGGAGATAGAACGCAATATGGCTATTATAGCAATCGTAGGAAGCAAAATGAGAATGACCCCAGGCATCTCAGGCCGTATATTCACTGCGTTGGGCGACAATAAGATAAATGTTGTGGCAACAGCCCAGGGAGGCTCTGAGCTCAATGTATCGGTAATTGTAAAGAATGAGGATGTGAAGAGAGGTGTTGAACTGCTCCATAACGAGTTTTTCAATTAGAGCCGGAATGCTTCAGCCATTTGGCAAAAGGCAAGATATCATATAGGAATAGTAAACAGGAGAGATGGAGAGCTAAAGGGTAAAGATTACACCTCAGCTCCCCATCTTCTTTATATCTGCGATTCGGAATGGATCTGTTGTCTAAAAGTATCTAAAAGGCCCTCCTGATTATCTCCCTCACATTTTCAGCCTTGCCCATAGTATAGAAATGTATTGCCTTTGCACCACACGCAAGGAGCTCCTTTGCCTGGGCTGTACACCACTCTACACCAACAGCATAGATCTGGCTGTTATCCTTACATTTGACAATCTCCTTCATAAGCTCCTGAGGTATATCTATTGAGAATGCTTGAGGCAAAAGTTCTATATGTTTTTTTGTGGAGATGGGCTTCAAACCTGGGATAATAGGCACAGTTATTCCAGCCTCCCTGCACTTTTCCACAAACCTGAAAAATTTCTTGTTGTCAAAGAACATCTGTGTAATTATATAATCGGCACCTGCTTCAACCTTATTTTTAAGATTCTCAATGTCGATATCCAGGTTGGGAGCCTCACAATGTTTCTCAGGATAACCTGCAACTCCAACACAAAAGTTTGTTGCAACAGCATCCTTCAGAGTTGTATCAAGATATACTCCCCGGTTCATATCCGATATCTGCTTTACAAGCGTATTGCTGTGGATATGTCCGTCGGGCGTAGGTGTAAAATATTTTTCTCCCGGGACAGCATCTCCTCTCAACGCAACAACATTCTGGATATCAAGAAAATTAAGATCAAGCAATGTATTCTCTATCTCCCACTTTGTTGCCCCTCCGCAGATGAGATGAGGCACAACCTCCACATTGAAACGCTTCATTATTGCAGCAGCTATCGCAACAGACCCCGGCCGTTTTGTAACGGTTATCCTCTTGAAATTTCCGTCAGCAGTCTGTCTGTACTCCACCTCATCACGGTGTGCTGTCATATTTATAAATGGAGGATTGAACTCCATCAATGGTTCAATTGCCGCATACAGCTTGTTTATATCACTGCCCTTTAAAGGTGGAACAAGTTCAAATGAGGCAAACGGCTTATGGTCTCCCTTCAGAATATCTATAACTTTCATACTCTCTATTTATCACTTTTTATATCAAAATAAACCGCCTCCTTATGCGCTATCAACAGTGCACATATAGATGTCGACGGAACTATTGCAAAACTCTCTGTGAGCTTTGCTCCTATCTGGTTTTCTGCATCTGTCAGATCAAAGACAATCCTCTTTTGTGAATAGTCGGGAACCATCGGATATCCGAATGCAGCCCTTACAATATTCTGCTCCTCAGAGACTGTTCTGGTTACCCATTGTGCCATAGCCTCTGTAAAACGTGCGCACAAACTTTGTCGGAGAAGATATTTGAAGTCATTTTTATCGAGTTCTCCTGCCCTGAGATCTTCCACCTTTACAACAAGAGCTCCCACCTTTGAAGTGTATGGTGCTGCAGGGAAGTAATCCGCTACCGACAGATGCCTGCTGCCCTTATCTCTCTGACGGGCCATTTTCATCTTCGCAACCACTCTCCTGCCATTAACAGCTGCCATCAGTCCCTCTTCGCCACTCTCCGATCTGACCTTCAGGAAGGCTTCTGAG
The DNA here is from genome assembly GCA_045594125.1 of Candidatus Egerieisoma sp. GTDB lineage: Bacteria > Bacteroidota > Bacteroidia > Bacteroidales > UBA932 > Egerieousia. The sequence continues at coordinate 62,778 of JAZNXX010000021.1, read as the reverse complement.
TCTTCCGGATCAGGATCCTCTTCATAATTTTCCAACAGGCAAATTTCATTACCTGCTGAATATGCATCATAAAATTTTACTACTGCACTTATCTCAAATTCATTGTTTACGGCAACCTCAGCAATCTCATCCATCGCCTGCTGGAAAAGTTTGTCTGCCTCTTCCCCACTCTCTTCAGATGTATAGAGCAGATTTGGATATTTTCCCTTAAATCCCCAGAAGTTGAAGAATGGAGTCCAATCCACATCCTCAATAAGTCTGTTGACCTCCATTCCCTTCACAATAAGATTATTTTCGCCATATTCCCCAGGCTGAAGATAGCTTTCAAGCTTATAATCAGGGGAGGCTGCAAGGGCCTCTTCATCACTCAAAAACTCAATATTCCTGTTGTAATATATCTTCCTTATCTTCTCCTGTTCAGCACTTACCCGTCTGAAGAAAGAGTCCTCTGCCGGCAACCTTGAATCAAGTTCCTGCATTACCCTCTTGCAAATACCCACTGTTGTAGAGGCGTCACCTCCATAGACTACACAGTTGCTGTATAAAGGAGCCAGCTTCACAGCTGTATGAAGTGCAGAGGTTGTTGCTCCTCCAACATTCAACACCAAAGGATGACCTATAGCCTCCACAATCCGCTCATTCTCCTCTTCAAGAAGGCGGCACAATGCCTCCATATGTTCAAGAGAGGGGGTTATGAGTCCACTGATGCAGATAATGTCCGCCCTGTTTCTGATTGCCTCTTCCAATATTGTGGAGTTATCCACCATAACACCAAGATCTATCACCTCAAAATTATTGCAGGCCAAAACAATCCCTACTATATTCTTGCCTATATCGTGTACATCACCCTTAGCTGTAGCCAAAACTATGCGGCCTCTATTTACACCTTCTGCGGCACCTGAGTTCAACTCCTCTATCTTAGGCTGCAGCAGCGAGACTGCCGCTTTCATTGCCTTTGCACTCTTTACCACCTGCGGTAAGAACATCTTACCTTCACCAAAAAGTGATCCGACCCTATCCATACCCCTCATCAATGGCCCCTCTATTATAGATACCGGATTACCATAGGATTCAAGCGCTTCAGCAATATCCTCCCCCATATATGTTGTAATTCCCTTTATCAAGGCATAGGAGAGACGCTCATCCACCCCTTGAGTACGCCATTGGCCAACTTTTTCACTGGTCTTTGGCAAATCACCTGCCTCCTTTGCCGCCTTAAGGGCAATCTCCTCCTCCTTTATCTTCTCAGCCAGCTCCACCAGAGCCTCAGTTGGTGATGAGTAATCACCCGCTTTCTCCTTCAGAAGGGCAATATCATTAAGTACTACTGCCTCTACGCGTCTTAGCAGTTCCTGGTCAATATCATCATATACCTGCAACATCGAAGGATTCACTATGGCCATATCCAATCCAGCCTTTATGGCGTGATACAAAAAGACCGAATGCATTGCCTCCCGAACCCTGTTGTTTCCCCTGAATGCGAAGGAGAGGTTTGAGACTCCTCCAGAACATTTTGCACCGGGCAGATTGGCCTTTATCCATCTGACAGCCTCAATGTAGTCGACAGCATAGTTGTCGTGTTCTTCAAGACCAGTGGCGATTGTCAATATATTTACATCAAAAATTATATCGGCAGGATCAAATCCCAGTTTTTCTGTAAGCAATCTGTAGGCTCTGCTGCAAATTTCAATCTTTCTCTGATATGTTACAGCCTGACCCTGTTCGTCAAATGCCATAACTATGAGGGCAGCTCCGAGACGGCGTATCTCAGCCGCCTTACTCAAAAATGCCTCTTCACCCTCCTTCAGGCTCAACGAGTTGACTATCGGCTTTCCTCCGCAACTCTTCAATCCTGCAAGTATTGTCTGCCAATCCGAAGAGTCAATCATAAACGGCACCTTTGCAATATCCGGGTCATTGCTGATATACCTGACAAAGGCAGCCATCTCAACACTGCTCTCCAACATTGCATCGTCCATATTTATATCTATGATGGTTGCACCATCTTCTATCTGTTTCCTTGCTATCTCTGCAGCCTGGGCATACTCTTTTGCCCTTATAAGTTTTGCAAACTTGGCAGAACCTGCAACATTTGTCCTCTCCCCAACATTTATAAAATTGTTCTTCTCCCTGTTTACCAGCAGCGGTTCCAACCCTCCGAGCCACATATCACTCTCCGCAGAGGTTTCACATATTGCGTGTCCATCAACAAAGGTAAATTTCCTTGGAGCAATTCCAGAGAGTGCCTCCTTTATGGCCCTTATATGTTCCGGTGTTGTACCGCAACAGCCTCCCGCTATATTGAGTAATCCCCTTTGGGCCATCTCCCTGATGTAGGCTGCCGTAAATTGCGGTGTCTCATCATATTGGCCCATCTCGTTCGGCAATCCGGCATTCGGATAGATGCTCAATGCACAAGGTACCCCTTTCCCTCCAAAAAATTGCCCGGCCATCTGCTCCATAAACGGCAAGAGATCTGATGCTCCAAATGAGCAGTTAAGGCCAAAACTTAGAGGGGAGTATTGCGACAAAGAGAGATAAAGTGCCTCAAGCTGCTGTCCGCTCAATAACCTTCCGCTCTTGTCATTGATTGTTGCCGAGACCATTACCGGCAGCTTGCTGTTTTTCTCTCTCTGGACACTATCTATCGCATAGAGTGCTGCCTTGGCATTCAATCCGTCATATACGGTTTCTACAAGAAAAAGATCTGCGCCACCATCTATCAATCCCCTCGCCTGCACTTTATAGGCCTCCACCATTGTATCAAAATCTACAGCCCTATACTCAGGTCTGTCAAGATCAGGCGACATAGAGAGCATTCTTATAGTAGGGCCCATAGAACCGGCAACAAAAACATCCTTGCCGGCTGCTGCCCGTCGGGCTATCTCAGCTCCTTTTTTGTTCATCTGATAGACCAGCTCTGTACAACCGTATTCCTCCTGGGATATTGCATTGCTGCTGAATGTATTGGTCTCAATAATGTCTGCACCCGCCTCTATATATGCAGAATGGATAGATTCAATTACATCCTCTCTGGTAAGATTCAATATATCATTATTTCCTGTACCGCCTCTGAAATCTTCTTGAGAGAGGTCAAACTGCTGAAGCATTGTGCCCATCGCGCCGTCAAGAATGAGAATCCTCTCCCTCATCCTTGCAGCTATATCACATTTTGAAACTTGGCTACTCATTTAATAATCATTTTAATACAGCCTGCAGGCCCTATATTTTGGACAATTGGCTATCAAATTCTCACAAAGATAAAAAAAGTATATAATATTGGACCAAATTAAGCCCGATTTGACCTTTTTATTTCTCATTTTTACCCGTTCCTTTGCCTGCATGAAATATTTGGAAGGATTGTTTATGGCTCTTTTACTCTTTTCTGTTCCTTCCTGTAACACTCTTGAATACCACCCATATGACACTTGCATCAATGGTGAAACAGGACTTACAGCAAAGAAGGTCAAGGCTATTGAAGAGAGCCTGTCGGGAAAAGAGTCTTTTAAATTTGCAATAATAAGTGATACCCAACGCTGGTATGATGAGACAGCATTGGCAGTTGATGCAATAAATAAAATTGCAGGGACAGATTTTGTCATCCACTGCGGCGACCAGTCGGATTTCGGCCTTACAGATGAGTTTCTCTTTATGCGCGATATTCTCAAGAGGCTCAACTCTCCCTGGGTTGTATTGATAGGCAACCACGATTATCTGGGGACAGGAGAATTCTGCTATGACAAGATCTACGGCAAACGCAATTTTGCCTTTACTGCAGGCTCCACACGCTTTATATGTCTGGATACAAATTATCTTGAAAATGAGACTCTCCCCGATTTTGATTTTCTTGAAAAGGAGCTTGAATATAGTGCAGCGCACAATATTTCGAATACCATTGTTGCTATGCACATCAAGCCATTCTGTGTAGAATTCAACAACAGCAGAGCAGAAGAGTTCCACAACAAGCTCAAGGAGTTTCCCAATCTTCTCTTCTGCATAAACGGTCATAACCATATTCTTGAGACCTGTGATATTTTCAATGATGGCACACTCTATTATGGGGCACCAAGTATAAACAGCCGTAAAATCCTTCTTTTTACAGTAGACAAAGGCACATGCAGATATGAAGAGATTGATTTTTAGCCTATTGCTCTGCATCCCCCTTATTGCAGGAGCTGCAGATATTCCTCAATACGGCGGATTCTGGAGGGGCCTCATACCATCACACACAAAACTTCAACTGGCAGGAGGAGTAGGAACTCTGTCAGCAGGAGTAGGATGGTGTTATGGAAAGAGGGATCAGTTTGAGACAGATTTTCTGATAGGGCATATTCCCAAATACTCTTCCGACAAATCCAGGGCAACATTTACATTAAAAGAGACCATTTCACCCTGGGAGATTGATTTCTCCCCAAAGGGGCTATTATCAGATTTATCTTTTGCCCCATTAAGGTTTGGAGTCTATGCCAATGCCACTTTTGGTGATGATTTCTGGACTTTTGAACCGGGCAGGTACCCCGACAAATATTACAAATTTTCAACAGGGTGGAGATTCCATCTATTCATCGGGGAGGAGCTGACGCTTCATCTCAACAGGAACAAGAGCAGGAAGTATAGCCGTAATCTCCACGATAGGGAGGAGAGCAATGTGCGCAACCTGTCATTCTACTATGAACTGCACACCTATGACCTTATGGGAATAAGTGCATTCACGAACAAGGAGCTCAAGTTTTGGGATGTCATGAGCCTCTCGTTTGGAATCAAATACCGCTTCAGGTAAAAGCTTTTGGGTTGCAGTCAGTTTGCGTCAAATTGGGAACCAGATAAAAACAGCAACATCCCATAGTGCATGGGATATTACTATTGCTGTAAAATATTGGGGCCATATCCTGTAGAGCAAACCCCACACTACACCCGCCACAAGTGCCGCCATAACCAGCATAAAATTGCAGGAGCCTGCGTGAACAACTGCATATACAATTGATGTAATGAGGAAGCCTGTGTTTGGATTCATTCTCTGCGACAGCTCCCTCTGTACATATCCTCTCCAGAAAATCTCCTCTGCAGGGCCAATGAGAAAGAGCATAAGGAGGGTGAGCAACCACGCAGATTCTCCCTCCTTCATTCCATATATCAAATCCACCTGTGGTCTTGCGAAATTGAATAATATTTGGGATATCTTATCACCAACCCAAAATATGCTCCATAACATTATCGCTATTGCCACACCGGCCAACACCTGTCTTGCAGAAAATTCCATCCTCCGCCACCAGCCGGGTGAGAAGAGCGATGCAAGGAGGGCCAAAACCGTTGCTGAACCGCTCATTGCCCACCAGAAATTAAGATATGGTGCTGTTAGAGGCGAGAACATCAGCGTCCACAACAGCGCTGCCAGTACTATTGTAAAGATTAAATTTTTCATACTGTCATTCTCCTTCATAGCCCACTCCTGACCAGGCCAATGAATTTATCTTTTATATCTACACATTTAGATCTGTGAATCTAAGTTTGTATACTTTTTCAAGCCTGCATACATATTCAAGCTTGCATACCTTTTCAAGCCTGCATACTTATGCCAATACCCCCTTTATCAAAAAGGTTATGGCAAGAACAAGACCAAATGCTAACTGAAGTTTTGCCGTATTTTCATCCAATGACACCAGAGCCTTCATACCTTCAGTCTGATATTTGAATGCCTGTTTTACATTATCCAACGCAATCTTGAATGCAATGAATACAAATAGTGACATTACGGGAAAGAGGCCTGCCAGGATGCCCGCTGCAATCCAGACAAACGGAAAGAGAATCTCCACCGCATAGATGACAAGAGAGGCCTTCGCTCCTGCCAGCATTGCAAATGTTGATATTCCAGCTCTTCTGTCGGGTTCTATATCCCTTATATTGTTGATGTGAAGTATCCCGACTGTTATCATTCCTATGGGTACAGTGAGCCATAATGTCTGAAAATTAAACTGGCCGGTGGCCACATAAGAGGTTCCCAATATAGGCAGGAGCGAGTAGGTAAGGAATATATCCAGATCACCCAAAGCCCTGTATTTCATCCAGGGATAGATAAGTGACAGCATAGCCCCTGCAACACCCAGGTAAAGGAGAGGCATTCCTTTGAAAAAGAGGAGCACCAATCCAAAAAGGAGTGCTGCCGACAAAAGAGCGAATGATAGACGCTTTATTTCATTAGCCTCAAAAAGACCGCTTGTAATGGAGATACCACCAATCGTATCCTCCCGGTCCACACTCTTCTTGAAATCCATATAGTCACTCCAGGTATTGCCTGCTGCGTGAAAAAGTACAATATTTATGATAGTCCAGATACCCAAAAGCCAGTCAATCTCACACTCGAGAGAATATAGATATGCGAGAGTTACGGCAACCGGTATCGCCGATGCCGGGAACGACCACGGTCTGGTAGCCATTACCCAATCTCTGAATGAATGTTTTTTCATACGACAAAAGTAACAAAATATTCAGATTATGTGACTATTTAAGTTAAGGAATATATGACTGACGGACAGTTCATCACCCAAATTAAAATTCCAGCTCCTCCTCCGGCACAGCTCCGGAATCAAAACACAAAATGATTTTCTGACATCAGATCTCATCAGCATAAGCATCAGCATAAGCATCAGATCTCATCAGCATCAGGCTCCAGAAGTACAGTCAGACAGATATGCGGGGACTTGAGGAACAATGTACACTATTTTCTTAATCGAAATCGTTCCGAATATGCTTCGGGGCGTGAGCGGGTAGAGCGGTGGGATTTAGGATGCTGTTTGCAAAACCGTTGGGAACGCCAATGTGCCCTACAATACACTGCAGGGCCGATTCGAAATCCCACCCCCTCTAAATTTTACCGGGTTGGGAACCCTAGAAGCGCTACAGCCACGATTTCGGTGCCCACCCCCCTTGAGCCAATCATCAAATCAGTGCAGACAAAATACAGTCTCCATTCTTGGTACATTACAAAAAAAAGAGAGCTGAATTTTCAACTCTCTCTTTCGGGTGGAGAATGGGGCTCGAACTGCGGCTGCGGCCAGCCGCTCATTTACTCGCTCCGCTCGATTTTTCGTGGGTTCGAGCCTGACTCTTTATTTATTTTTCTTGGTACATTACAAAAAAAGAGAGAGCTGAAATTTTCAACTCTCTCTTTCGGGTGGAGAATGGGGCTCGAACTGCGGCTGCGGCCAGCCGCTCATTTACTCGCTCCGCTCGATTTTTCGTGGGTTCGAGCCTGACTCTTTATTTATTTTTCTTGGTACATTACAAAAAAAAGAGAGCTGAATTTTCAACTCTCTCTTTCGGGTGGAGAATGGGGCTCGAACCCACGACCTTCGGTGCCACAAACCGACGCTCTAACCAACTGAGCTATAACCACCATATAAACCAACAGACATATTCTCTGTCAATTGGACTGCAAAGATACAACTATTTTTTTTAATTACAATTTTTTTAGCAAATTTATTTCAATCTTTATTGTTTGCAGCCATATTCTTTTGACCGACAATTGTCCGGGATGGACGGAATTATTGTTACTCAAGTTGCTCCGGGTGGTTCAATCCAGTCGCCTAATTGAATATAAATTGCAATAATCTGCATATCCGGCCGGCTTAAACTGCCATATTTGCGTCAGGAGATATATTATTGTCATTTTGTAAATAAAAGTCCATTTTTTTGATACAAATAAGACTTTTATTTCCTAAATTTGTAGACTTTATTTTTGAAGCAAATAGATAAACACTAAAATAACACTTAAAAACATTTGATTTTATGGCTCGTGAAATTAAATTCTCCCTGCTTTACAGGGATATGTGGCAATCATCAGGAAAATATGTTCCTATGGTACACCAACTTAAACAAATCGCCCCTGTAATTGTTGATATGGGTTGTTTCGACCGCGTTGAGACCAACGGTGGTGCTTTTGAACAGGTAAACCTTCTATTCGGAGAGAATCCCAACAAGGCTGTAAGAGAGTGGACAGCTCCTTTCAATAAGGCCGGCATCCAGACTCATATGCTTGAGCGTGGTTTGAATGCATTGAGAATGAACCCTGTTCCTGAGGATGTACGTTTCTTGATGTATAAAGTTAAAGCTAAACAAGGTACTAATATTGCCCGCTCTTTCTGCGGACTTAACGACCATAGAAACCTTAAGGGTTCAGTTATCGGAGCCAAGAAGGGTGGAATGATTTCTCAGGTTGCTCTAAGTATCACATACTCTCCAGTACATACAGTTGAGTACTATATGGGAGTTGTTGACAAGGTGGTTGAGTATGGTTGCGACGAGATCTGTCTTAAAGATATGGCAGGTATCGGCCGTCCTGCATTCCTTGGACGTCTTACTGCAGAGATCAAGAAGAAATATCCTCATATCAAAGTACAATACCACGGTCACTCTGGCCCGGGCTTCTCAGTAGCCTCTATGCTTGAGGTTGCAAGAGCAGGTGCTGATTATATCGACGTAGCAATGGAGCCGCTTTCTTGGGGTAAGATCCATCCGGATGTAATTACTATCCAGGCTATGTTGAAAGATGCAGGATTCCTTGTAAAGGATATCAATATGGATGCATATATGGAGGCAAGAAGATTGACCCAGACCTTCATCGACGACTATTTGGGTTACTTCATTGAGCCTACCAACTACCACTGTTCATCACTATTGGTAGGTTGCGGTCTTCCTGGCGGTATGATGGGATCTATGATGGCCGATTTGAAAGGTTTCCACGGTGCTATCAATATGTCATTGAGAAACCAGGGCAAGAAAGAGGTTACTCTTAACGAGCTTGCAGTAATGTTGTTCCAGGAGGTTGAGTATGTATGGCCTCGTTTGGGTTATCCACCTCTAGTAACACCTTTCAGCCAGTATGTCAAGAATACAGCTTTGATGAACTTGATGCATACTCTTAAGGGCGAGCCAAGATGGAAGACCATCGATAAAGATACAATGAATATGATTTTGGGCAAAACAGGTAAATTGCCTGGCGAGCTTGCTCCAGAAATCGTTCAGATTGTTAAGGATAAAGGTCTTGAGTTCTATACAGGAAATCCTCAGGATGAGTTCCCTAACGAGCTTCCTAAGTTTGAGCAGATGATGAAGGAAGAGGGTTGGGATAGAGGTCAGGATGACGAAGAGTTGTTCGAGTTTGCTATGCACGAGAGACAATATCGTGACTACAAGAGCGGTATTGCGAAGAAACGCTTTGAGACCGATCTTGAGGCTGCAAAAGCAAAAGCGGGAGCTCCTATCGTTGTTACCCGTCCGGTAGTTGAGATGCCTAAATTTGACATTGACGCCTTGGTTGCAAAATTCCCTAATGCAAAACCAATCCAGGCTACAGTCAAAGGTCAGGTTATCTGGCAATATGATGTTGCAGACGCTTCAACTGCACCTACAGTAGGTACTGAGTTCAAGGCAGGAAAACCAATCTGCTATGTACAGGCATTCTACGGTAATGAGGAGATCCAGTCACCAATCGACGGTAAGATTGTTGCAATTTGTGCTAAACAGGGCGACAAAGTTGAGAAGGGCGAGATTCTTGGATTCATTGAGTAATAGAACTTACAGATAGAGTTCATACAATAAAGGGGCATCGATGATGCTCCTTTATTTTTTTCTCATTACCTTTGGCCCTTCAAAATGACGGCTATAAAGAGAGACCGAAGCTTATTACAATTATGAAAAGAGCATTTACACTTATTCTTGCAATTATCACCTTTATCGCAGATCTTGAAGCCAGGATAACTCTTCCCTCCATCTTCTCCGACAATATGGTCTTGCAGCAGAGAGCCAAAGTCAGAGTGTGGGGTTGGGCAGATCCTGACGAGAAATTTGAGATTACAACAACCTGGAGCAAAAAGAGCTTTACTGTAGTGGCGGATGAAGAGGGCGTATGGTCGGTATATTTAGAGACTCCAGGCTGCAGAATCAATCAGCAGATGAAATTCCGGTCAATTAATGGAGATGATTCCAAAACTATTTCCAACATACTGATAGGTGAAGTCTGGCTGGCTTCGGGACAGAGCAATATGGAGTTCTGGCTTGCACCAAAGAGCGGATCATCCTGGATGACGGGTGCAAACAATTGGGAAAAGGAGCTTGATGACGCCGATTATCCATACCTCCATCTCTTTAAGGTAGATGAGAAATGGGACTACAATAAACCTCAAAAAAATTGCAGCGGCAAATGGGTTGTATGCAGCAGGGAGAGCGCTGAAAAATACTCGGCAATAGCATTCCTCTTTGGAAGGGAACTGCACAAGAGACTCGACAGGCCCGTAGGCATAATCTTATCTGCCTTTGGTGGCACACACGCCGAATCCTGGACAAGGGCAGAAGTAATGCAGAACGACCCGATATATGAGAGGGTATATAAAAATTACTCTCCCGAAAAATGCGAACCAAAAAATTATCAGCACAAAGTGCCGTCAGCAATATGGAATGCAATGGTTAACCCTATTGCCGGTTACACAATAAAGGGGAACATCTGGTATCAGGCCGAATCAAATGCCTGGAGAGCCGAAGATTACGCCCCAATATTTTTCAATATGGCAAATGACTGGAGGAATATCTGGCAACAGAAGAGATTGCCATTCTACATAATGCAGGTAGCACCTTTTGCCACTATGCCCGGAGAGATTAGAGATGAACAGGTAAAGGTATGGAAAAGGGCAGGAAGGATATCCGACAAAAAGTTACATCTTAAGGATGTTGAATTTGCCACTGCCATTGATGTGGGCGACTCACTGAATATCCACCCGGAAGAGAAACTGATTCCGGCACAGCGTTTCCTCAAGCTCGTACTTGCCAACGAATATGGAATAAAAGATGCGTGCTATGGCCCAATCTTCAAGGATGCACGGATTGTTGGCGATGCCGTTATGGTCACATTCAAATATTCAAAAGGACTTACCATCATCAGGAATGAGAATGAGAATGGGAATGGAACTGAAAGTGAAAATGGGAATGAAAAGCTGCAGAATTCTATTGATGGAGTGAAACATAACATTGGCGCTATGGCAGATTATTTGTATATAGCCGGTAGTGACGGAATCTTTCATCCTGCCTGTTCCAAAGTTGTAAAAGGGAAGTTGAGAGTATGGAGTCCTGCTGTTAAAGAGCCGGTGTATATAAAATATTGCTCCGATGACTATTGCAAAGGAACCATCTACAACTCTGCAGGATTACCGGCATTCCCATTTAAGATAGAGATAAAAGATTGATGATTATGGATATATTGAAACGGGGCTGGTTTGCACTTACCCCTTTATTGGTATTTCTTGTTGTATATCTGCTCTCTTCGCTGATGGCAGGTGATTTCTACAAGATTCCCATAGCTTCGGCATTCTTCATTGCCTCACTCTACGCAATGGTTATCTGCCGGGCGAAGGGAATTGAAGAGCGTATAGCACTATTCTCTAAGGGGGCGGGAGAGAAAAATGTGCTTCTTATGATTTGGATATTTATCCTTGCCGGCATTTTTGCGACAACTGCAAAGGAGATTGGAGCCATAGATGCAACTGTTGGTCTGACGCTAAAACTGCTCCCCGGCAAACTTATCTTTGCAGGACTCTTTATAGCCTCCTGCTTCATCTCTATAGCCATCGGCACAAGCGTAGGAACAATTGTTGCTCTGGTGCCTGTAGCCACAGGTATAGCCGCAGAGACAGGTATCTCCACTCCATTCATTACAGCAACTATTGTAGGCGGTTCATTCTTTGGCGACAATCTCTCATTTATCTCAGACACTACCATTGCGGCAACCCGTACTCAAGGATGTTCAATGTCAGGCAAATTTAAGGCAAACATCAAGATTGCCGCCCCCGCAGCAATGCTTGTCACCTTGCTGTATATCTATAAAGGGCTTGATTTTAATTATATATCATCCGTCGGGGAGATAAATTTCATACTGCTTGTTCCCTATCTGCTTGTGATAATTATGGCAGTTGCAGGGGTCAATGTAATATGTGTTCTTGCCACTGGAATTCTATGCAACGCAGCCATCGGATTCGGATCTGGCAATCTCGGATGGACCGGGTGGCTTGGAGAGGTAGGCAGCGGAATTGCAGGAATGGGCGACCTCATTATTGTAACTATGCTTGCAGGAGGTATGCTGGAGATGATAAAATATGGAGGGGGACTGGATTATCTCATAACAAAGATGACAAAGAGGATAAGCGGGAAGAGAGGGGCAGAACTCTCGATTGCCGCTATGGTCTCACTGGCAAACCTCTGCACAGCCAACAACACCATTGCAATAATAACGACAGGCAATATAGCAAAGGATATCTCCAGAAAATTCGGGGTGGACCCGCTTAAATCTGCAAGCATTCTCGACACCTTCTCCTGTTTTATACAGGGCATCATTCCATACGGAGCCCAGATTCTGATGGCATCAGGTCTTGCAGGCATCTCCTCCGCCTCAATAATCCAATATCTATACTATCCCTATGTTCTTGGTCTTACAGCATTGCTTGCAATACTCTTCAGATTCCCAAGAAAAATCTCCTGAATGGCAGAATAACTACACTCGTCACAAAAAAGAGAGGTAATCCGACAGCCGGCTCATACTCCTTGCCATTGGATTACCTCCTTCGTAGCCCCGGGCGGAATCGAACCGCCACCCTGAGAACCGGAATCTCATATTCTATCCTTTAAACTACAGGGCCATAACCTGAAAGTGTGCAAATTTAGGTATTTTAATCAAAATATATATCTTTGCACTCGAATTTTTTGACAAATAATCAGATAATATAAAGAGATACAGTATGAAAGCATACGTTTTCCCTGGACAGGGATCACAATTTACAGGTATGGGCCAGGAGCTCTACAACAACAATCCTGTTGCAAAAGAGATGTTTGAAAAGGCCAATGAAATTTTGGGTTTCCGCATAACCGACATTATGTTCAACGGAACAGCGGAGGAGTTGAAACAGACAAAGGTTACACAACCTGCAGTATTTTTACACTCTGTAATTTTGGCAGCCTGCACTCCTGATTTCAAACCTGATATGGTGGCAGGCCATTCACTTGGAGAATTTTCTGCATTGGTGGCGGCCAAAGCGATGAGTTTTGAAGATGGACTGATATTGGTTTCAAAAAGGGCAATGGCTATGCAGAAGGCTTGTGAACTCAAACCTTCAACTATGGCTGCAGTATTGGGTATGGAGGACAGCACAATTGAAGAGATCTGTGCCAAAACTGAGGGAATCGTCGTAGCTGCAAACTACAACTGCAAAGGACAGGTAGTCATATCAGGTGAAGTTGATGCTGTACAGAGAGCATGCGACGCATTGATTGAGGCTGGTGCCAGAAGAGCACTCCAACTTCCTGTTGGAGGAGCCTTCCACTCACCTCTTATGGATCCGGCAAGAATAGAATTGGCTGAGGCTATCGAGAAGACAAATTTCTCAGATCCTGTATGCCCTGTTTACCAGAATGTTGACGCCAAACCTCACACCTCTGCAGAGGAGATAAAAAAGAATCTGCTTGTACAGTTGACTGCTCCTGTAAAATGGACATATTCCGTAGAGAATATGGTTGCCGATGGAGCCGACCACTTCATTGAACTCGGACCTGGAAATGTCCTTCAAGGCCTTGTCAAGAAGATTGCAAAAGGTGTTACCATTGAGGGACGCCAATAGTCGAGATAAAATTGAACGTCTAGTTTGAAAAATCCTTCCCAAATTAAAATTTATTTTGTAATTTTGGGAAGTTTTTTCGTTTAGAGGAGTGGATTGACTTAATGGTTGAAACCAAACTCCTCCAAACAGTTATGAATAACAATTATTAAACTCAATAATATAATCTTTAATAACATTTATATGGCTAAAGAGAAACAATTTATTACCTGCGACGGTAACTACGCCGCAGCACATGTAGCTTATATGTTCAGCGAGGTTGCAGCCATCTATCCTATCACTCCGTCATCAACAATGGCAGAGTTGGTTGATGAGTGGTCTGCTTTCGGCAAAAAAAACATTTTTGGAGAACCAGTAAAGGTTGTTGAAATGCAGAGTGAGGGTGGCGCTGCAGGTGCAGTTCACGGTTCACTTCAAGCTGGTGCGCTAACAACTACATTTACCGCTTCGCAGGGTCTGTTGCTAATGATCCCTAATATGTACAAAATTGCAGGAGAGCTTCTTCCAGCAGTTTTCCACGTATCTGCCAGAGCATTGGCATCTCACGCTCTTTCAATTTTCGGTGACCATCAGGACGTTATGGCTGCAAGACAGACCGGTTTTGCATTCTTGGCATCTGCCAGCGTTCAGGAGGCAATGGATATGGCAGCTGTTGCACACTTGGCAGCTATCAAAGCATCTGTTCCTTTCGTTCACTTCTTTGATGGTTTCAGAACTTCACACGAGATCCAGAAGATTGAGACTATCGACGGCGAGGATCTAAAGAAGATGTTGAGCGACAAATCACTTGCCAAATTCCGTTCAAGAGCATTGAATCCAAATGCTCCTGTAACAAAAGGTACAGCACAGAACTCAGATGTTTACTTCCAGAACAGAGAGGCTTGCAACTCATACTATGAGGCAGTTCCAGATATCGTTGCAAGATATATGGGTGAGATCAGCGAGTTGACCGGACGTCACTATTTGCCATTCGACTACTACGGTGATCCTAATGCAGAGAACATCATCATCGCTATGGGTTCTGTTACAGAGACTATCAAAGAGACTATCGACTATTTGGCAGCTAAAGGCGAGAGAGTTGGTCTTATCATCGTAAGATTGTACCGTCCATTCTCTGCTAAATATTTTGCAAGAGTTATTCCTGCATCTGCAAAGAGAATTGCTGTTCTTGACAGAACCAAAGAGCCGGGTGCAGTTGGTGAGCCTCTATACACCGATATCAAGGCGGCTATCGCAGAGCTTGGCTTGAACATCAAGGTTGTTGGCGGTAGATATGGTTTGTCTTCAAAAGATACCAGCCCTGCACAGATCCTTTCTGTTTACGACAACTTGAAAGCTAAAGAGGTAAAGAATGACTTTACTATCGGAATCGTTGATGACCTTACATTCAAATCTCTTCCTATGAGAGAGGAGATCAGCCTTGCAAAAGCTGGTACATATGAGTGTAAATTCTACGGTTTGGGTTCAGACGGTACTGTAGGTGCAAACAAGAATACCATCAAGATTATCGGTGGAAGTACTCCTAAATATTGTCAGGCATACTTCGACTACGATTCTAAGAAATCAGGCGGATATACCTGTTCACACCTTCGTTTCGGTGACGATCCTATCACTTCACCATACTTGGTTTCAACTCCAGACTTCGTTGCTTGCCACGTACCTTCATACTTGACAAAATATGATGTTCTAAGAGGAATGAAGAAAGGCGGTACATTCTTGTTGAACAGCCTTTGGGATACTGAGGAGACTCTAAAACGTATTCCTGATTATGTAAAACAGGAGATCGCTTCAAAGAATGTAAACTTCTACATCATCAACGCTACCAAGATTGCTGAGGAGATTGGTTTGGGTAACAGAACCAACACTATCCTTCAATCTGCATTCTTCAAAATTACAGGCATTATCCCTTACGAGCAGGCTGTTGCTGAGATGAAACACGCTATCGACAAGAGCTACGGCAAGAAGGGTGAGAACATCGTGAAGATGAACTATGCTGCAGTTGACAGAGGTGCTGAGTATGTAAAAGTTGAGATTCCTTTCGAGTGGAAGAATGTTGCTGCAAGCAAATTCGTTCCTGATTCATACAAACGTCTTGCTCCAGAGTGGGTAAGAACTATCGCTGATGTTGTAAATGCACAGTGCGGTAACGACCTTCCTGTAAGCGTATTCAAAGATATGGCTGACGGTGTTATCCCTGCAGGTACAGCTGCTTATGAGAAACGTGGAATTGCTACTCACGTTCCAGAGTGGAACCCTGAGAACTGTATCCAATGTAACCAGTGTTCATTCGTTTGTCCTCACGCTGCAATCCGTCCATTCCTGATGACTGAGGAAGAGGCTGCTGCAGCTCCTGCATCAGTTAAGAGAGTTAAAGGTAATGGTCCTTTGAAAGAGTTCTACTTCACTATCCAGGTAGATCCTGCAGACTGTACAGGTTGCGGTAACTGTGCTGATGTATGTCCTGCCAAGACCAAAGCTTTGGTTATGGCTCCTGCTGCATCACAAGAGGCAGAGCAGGCTAACTTTGACTATATGCACTCAACTATCGGATATAAAGACAATGTTGTTGCAAAGGCTCAGAATGTTAAGAATTCACAATTCGCTCAACCTTTGTTCGAGTTCTCTGGAGCTTGTGCAGGTTGCGGTGAGACACCATATGTTAAAGCAATTTCTCAATTGTTCGGTGACAGAATGATGGTTGCAAATGCAACAGGTTGTTCATCAATCTACAGTGGATCATTCCCTGCATCACCATACTGTACCGACAAGAACGGTAGAGGTCCAGCTTGGGCTAACTCATTGTTCGAGGATAATGCTGAGTTCGGTCTAGGTATGAGGGTTGCTACTGAGAGACTACGCGACACTCTTGCAGCTCTAATTACCAAAGGTTTGGATTGCGAGTCTTGCTCAGCAGAGATCAAAGCTCTATTCGCAGAGTGGTTGACCAACAGAAAAGATGCTGCCAAGACAAGAGAGATCGCTGACAAACTTGTTCCTCTAATGGAGGCTTGCAGTTGCGATATCTGCAAAGAGATTTTGGCTCATAAAGACCACTTGGTAGCAAGAAGCCAGTGGATTATCGGCGGTGACGGTTGGGCTTACGATATCGGATACGGCGGATTGGATCACGTACTTGCTTCAGGTGAGAATGTAAATGTATTGGTTGTTGACACTGAGGTTTACTCTAACACTGGTGGACAGTCATCTAAATCAACTCCTGCAGGTGCTGTAGCTAAATTTGCAACTTCAGGTAAGAAGATCCGCAAGAAAGATCTTGGTATGATGGCTATGAGCTACGGTTATGTATATGTTGCTCAGGTTGCAATGGGTTCTAACCAGGCTCAATTCTTCAATGCTCTTAAAGAGGCTGAGGCTTATGACGGACCATCTTTGATCATTGCGTATGCACCTTGTATCAACCACGGCTTGAAGGCTGGAATGGGCAAGAGCCAGAGAGAGGAGAAATCAGCTGTTGAGTGCGGATACTGGCACTTGTACAGATTCAACCCAGCTCTTGAGGCAGAGGGTAAGAATCCATTCACTCTTGACAGCAAAGAGCCAGATTGGAGCAAATTCCAGGATTTCATCAAGGGTGAGGTGAGATATGCATCACTACTCAAGACCTTCCCACAAGAGGCAGGCGAGTTGTTTGCTCTAACTGAGGAGTTTGCAAAACAACGCTACAACTCATACAAAAAGTTGTCAGCTCAAGAGTAATGCAGACAAAATAACTTAGTATAATCAAGGGGGTGGCCAACCGGCTGCCCCCTTTACTTTTATTGTCTTTTTTACCGTTTATATATCTGCATAAAAAAAGATATCCGGACAAATCCGGATATCCAATAATATATCTTGCAAGAAAGAATATACTATTTCAACTCCATCATTTTTGTTATTGGCTCAAGTGCACTTCCTGCAATCTCCTGTGGGATCTTCACCTCATACTGTTCATCCCTGAGTGCCTCATAAACCTTCTCCAAAGTTGCAAGTTTCATATATCCGCAGACAATCTTCTCAGAAACCGGTATAAACTCTTTATCAGGATTATCCTTCTGTAATTTATGCAGTGTGCCAATCTCCGTAGCTATCACAAACTGCTTTTTGCCACTCTCTTTTGCATGACGGAGAATTCCTGATGTTGAGTACATATAGCAGTTAGGATGCTCCAATATCCTTGAGTCACTTGAACAAGGGCTCTCAGGATGAATAAGAATATCAGCTTCAGGATATTTGGAAGCCATTTCAAGAACCATCTCAGATGTAATCTGGTCGTGAACCCGGCAACATCCCTCATAAAGTTCCATTTGCCTTCCTGTTACCTTTGAAATATAACCTCCAAGGTTTCTGTCGGGTACAAAGAAGACTTTTTTATCAGCAGGGATACTCTTGACAACATCCAAAGCATTGGCACTTGTGCAACAAATATCTGTATGACTCTTGACATCGGCAGTTGTATTTACATAACTTACAACCAGACCGTCAGGATTTTTCGCCTTCCATTCTGCCAGATTTTCGCCTGCAACACCATCTGCAAGAGAACAACCTGCGCCCAAAGCCGGAACAAGGACTTTTTTCTCCGGAGAGATAAGGGCAGCTGTCTCTGCCATAAAATGGACACCTGCAAAAACTATCAGATCAGCAGTTGTGGTACCGGCCTTTTTTGAGAGTTCCAAAGAATCGCCAAGAAAATCTGCAATATCCTGTACATCAGGATTTGAGTAGTAATGGGCAAGTACTATGGCATTTTTCTCTCTTTTAAGCTTCTCTATAGCCCTGATCAATTCTTGTTTAGTCATATACAACTTATTGGTATTAATTTACATTCACTACTTTTCTACCTGGATATTCATACTGATATCCATCGCCTTTACAGTGTGGGTAAGCGCACCTACACTAATGTAGTCCACTCCTGTAGCTGCAACCTCCTTCAACCTCGGAATACTCATATTGCCAGAAGCCTCAGTCTTTATTCCCTTATCTGCCTTTTTGATAATCTTTACAGCCTCACTCATTGTGGCATTGTCCATATTGTCGAGCATTATGATATCTGCTCCAGCCACAATTGCCTGATTCACCTCATCAAGATTGGTAGTCTCAACCTCTATCTTTATGGTTGCAGGGATACGGCTTCTTACCTGCTCAACAGCCTTGGCAATACCTCCGGCCATCTTGATATGGTTATCCTTGATCATTGCCATATCATATAGACCCATTCTGTGGTTTGTGCCGCCACCATCCTTTACAGCCATCTTGTCGAGAACCCTCAATCCTGGAGCGGTCTTTCTTGTATCAAGCAGCTCAGTTGAATAACCTTCAAGTTCCTTTACATATCTGCCGGTCTCTGTTGCAATTCCGCACATTCTCTGAAAGATGTTCAACGAGAGTCTCTCACCTCTTAAAAGTGTAGGATATGAGGCCTTAACCTTCAAGATAACATCACCCTTCTTTACAAAATCTCCATTTTTGAAATATGCTGTAAACCGTACATCACTCTGGAATCTGTCAAATACCCTTTTTACAATATCCAATCCGGAAATTATACCCTCTTGCTTTGCAGTCATTGTTGCAACTGCATCCATTGACTCAGGAATGATTGACTCTGTGGTGATATCTCCTGTATTTATATCCTCTTCTAAAGCAAGATCTATAAGTTTATCTATCAAATTTTCGTATTGTATCATCTCTATTACTTTTAAATGTGAGTGGGAAAGCCTCTAAAACTCAAGGTATCCCTGATTTACCGGAGCTGTTGTTATCTCCTTACCTATCTGCTGTATTGAATGGAGTGCATACTCCTCGCTTGCACAAGGATAATCCTCCCTGTAATGGCCACCCCTGCTCTCCTTTCTCATTAGAGCCGGATTCATTATGAGTGATGCCACAATAAGCAATCTCCAAGATGCATCCTCATAAAACTCCTTTCTTCTTGGATCTTCACATTGTGATGATGCAGCCAGCCTCTCACCAAGCTCCCTGATCTTCTCCAATCCCTCCTTGAGCCACTCCTCTTTCCTCACGATCCCGGCATAGGAATTCATTATTCTTGAGACCTCTTCCTTCAATTCCAGATATTTCTGTTGCTGTGCATCATCCTTATAATACTCCTTCTCGAAGAGAGGAGTCTCATCTACACCTCCCACCTTGACAGAGTCTTCAATTGCCCTGTTGGCAAAAACCAGACATTCAAGCAGAGAGTTTGATGCGAGCCTGTTTGCTCCCATAATTCCAGTTGCAGCAATCTCTCCACATACATAGAGGTGCCTGATATCTGTACGGCCGTCCATATTTGAGACTACACCACCAACAGTATAGTGGGCAGCCGGAGCTACTGGAATCTCCTGAGTCAGGTCATATCCGAACTCCTTGCATTTGGCACTGATACCCGGGAATCTCTTGAGTATTTTTTCTGAATCAAGATGTTTGAGAGAGAGCTTCACATAAGGCATCTGATCACTCTTCATCTGTTTATATATTGAACGGGCAACAATGTCGCGTGGTGCAAGTTCTGCAAGTTCGTGGATAGGAACCATGAATCTCTTTCCATCCTTGCCGAACAGATGTGCACCCTCACCTCTTACAGCCTCACTTATAAGAAATGCCTTCTGAGAATCCTTTATATAGAGTCCTGACGGATGGAACTGGATAAATTCCATATCCATAATCCTGCACCCCGCCTTGTAGGCAATGGCAAGACCATCTCCAATTGTTGTCTGCGGATTTGTTGTTCTCTCGTAGATTGCGGAGGTACCTCCTGATGTAAGGAAGACGTGGTTAGCGTAGAGCAATACCTCTGAACCATTTCCGCTGGCTGCATCACCAATCTCCTCTGACTGGAGTTCAAGAAGCTCCTTACTTTCGCTCCAGCAGCGTACTCCATAACAAGTACCATCTGAGATGAGCAGATCCAGCAATGATGTATTCTCGAATACCTTTATATTCTCCTTTTCTATAACTTTCGAAATTACGAACTCGGTAACCCACCTTCCTGTTGAATCACCTCCTGCGTGAAGAATTCTTCTCTTATGGTGTCCTCCTTCGAGCCCCAAAGCCAGGTTACCGTTCTCTTTGTCAAACTCCATACCGTCGGCAATGATATCATTGATTCTCTCCGGTCCCTCATTGACCAGAACATCTACGGCACTCTCTTCACATAGGCCACGCCCAGCAATAAGTGTATCAGATTTGTGAATTTCAGGATCATCTTCAACAGATGTAACAGCAGCAATACCGCCTTGAGCATTGAATGAGTTGCTCTCCCTTACAAATGACTTTGTAATAACAGCCACGCTCCCTTTGAACGAAGCTTTATAGGCAGCGTATAACCCTGCAAGACCGCTACCTACAACAATGTAATCGAATTTTTGCATTTTTAGCCGGGTAAATTTTGCCAAAGTTACTATTTTTTTTGAATGAACAGCAGTTTTGCCACTATTTTATCAACGAAAAAGAGCTACAAAAACTGTCAGAAAGGTGGCCCCAAAGGAGACTTTTTCTCTATATACCCCTCAAATCCGTCACTTACAACATAATTCAGGATTCCGACGGGTTATATGAACACCCCTTGAGCCACCTCTGCTATCTCTACTTTACCGGCAAATGCTATTTGCCCATAATGGTCTCGACCTTTGCCAACAACCGGCGCTCCATCTCTTCTGAGCTGTCAAGCAGATTCTTTGCCTTTGACTTGAGTTCAATGGCAATATCCTGATCGGTAATGGATGCCGCATTGATCATCACATTGAGGTAGGCTCCATAAACGGCGGTCCTTATACACAAAGCGCCCACAGCTGCATCTGTTATGGAGTTAGGATTACCGTCATTTACCATAGCCTCAACAACCTCATATGCAGAATATGCTGTCTCCATTGTTTTATACGGAACCTGTGCAGCATAGATGGTAGCATCCTGAATCGCCTTTTTGCGTGCCTCTTTTTCTGCCTCTGTATTCTTAGGCAAGCCGAACGCCTCCATTATCTTATTGAAAGAGACTGTATCCTCATCTACAAGATGGAGCAGGCTCTCCTTGATCTTCTGGCCCTTTACAGCCCAATCAGAGAAATACTCCCATTTGTCATCCCAACCTGGTTTATGTGAAGAGAGATTTGCAACCATAGTTGCCAATGATGCTCCCAAAGCTCCACAATAGGCCGATATAGAACCGCCTCCTGGAGCAGGTGATTCACTTGCAGTCTCATTTGCAAAGCCCCTGCAAGTCATATCAACAAGTTTCTCTTCCCCTTTATTGTCGGCCTCCATAAGATACTCTATAACCTTCTCCTTAGGATCAAATGGTTTGAGATCATCGAGGCCCAATGATTTCACGGCAATCTTGATTACCTCCTCCTCAGGAATACCCAAAGAGCGCTGCTGTTTTGCGAGATAGTAGTTGCCTGCCTCAATAAGAACTCTCTTTGGCACCAATCCCACGAGCTCAGATCCTGTTACACGCAACCCTCTTGCAGCCGCTTTGGCACAAACCTCGTCAAAAGCAATATGCACAGGAGTTGTATTGATATCTGTAACATTCATTGACACCTGTGCTATGCCATACTCCTTGATGAACCAACCGATAGCCTTGCATCCCTTCAATGTACCCGGCTGCCACATCTCATTTCCATTCTCATCAAGAAGAACTTTTCCAGTAAGTTTGCCACCCTCTCTCATCTTGCGGCCCTTCTCCCTCACATCAAATGCAATTGCATTGGCTCTACGGGTTGAGGTTGTATTGAGATTGTAGTTTATTGCAACCAAAAAATCGCGGGCTCCTATAACAGAGATACCTGTACGGGCTACCGATTCGCTATATTCTGCCGGCCCGAAATCGGGTTTCCACTCAGGATCGGTGAGTTTCTTCTGTATGCCCTCATATTCACCTGCCCTACATACCGCAAGGTTACGACGTTTCTCTGTAAATGCAGCTGCCTCATAACAATAAACAGGAATACCGGCCTCTTTGCCTACTCTCTCTGCCAATTCCCTTGCATATCCTGCACACTCCTCCATCGTTACACCTGCTATAGGAA
The DNA here is from genome assembly GCA_045594125.1 of Candidatus Egerieisoma sp. GTDB lineage: Bacteria > Bacteroidota > Bacteroidia > Bacteroidales > UBA932 > Egerieousia. The sequence continues at coordinate 40,103 of JAZNXX010000021.1, read as the reverse complement.
TAAGAGGACATACATCTGTTGCTCCAATTCTTGGATGCTCTCCGTGGTGACCCCTCATATCAATCACCTCTCCGGCCTTTTTAATGGCTCTGAAAGCAGCCTCAATAACATTCTCAGGAGAACCTACAAAAGTCACAACAGTTCTGTTGGTTGCCTCTCCCGGATCTACATTAAGCAGTTTCACACCCTCTACAGCTTCAATTACATCTGTAATCTCTTTTATTACCGCCAAATCGCGTCCCTCACTGAAATTGGGCACGCACTCTATAATTTTTTTCATCTTCTATCTGTTTGTTATTTACATTTTACATATCTCTTTACCGTCAACATAGAGACAGATTCCTGTTGCAAGTTTCTCTACAAGTTTTTGAGGATCTATCTCAAAATAGTGTATCGGGTAGATATTTTTTGGTTTGATAAGGTTTGCAGCCTCAATAAATTTCTCATCCGACAATGTATATGGCAGATTTTTAGGCAAAAATGCCACATCTGCACCCTTGCCTGACTCCATCTCGGGAATAAACTCCGTATCACCGGCAATATACATTTTGAATCCGCTGAAATTCAAGATATAGCCATTGCCTTCACCCTTAATATGGAACGGCTTGCCATTATCCCTCTTATTCTCAACATTATAGGCAGGAGTTGCAGTAATCTCTATACCCTTTATTCTGATTGAATCACCATTATATAGCGTATGGACAGGACAATTTTTCAAAGTATGGACAGCATTGAAGAGATTCTCCAGATTTGTTGACGGATCAACATTGAGCTCATTCTCATCAATATTCAGGTTCATCTTGGCCAAATCATTTTTGAAGCAGGTCTCCACACCCTTGCTCACCACAAATTCTGTATTTGGAGTTGCTATCTCTTTGATAGCCCTGCAGTCGTAATGGTCTGTATGAGCGTGGGTCAAAAGAATCAGATCAGCCTTCTTCATATTGGTAAAGTCGTAGCAATCACTGTATGGATCTACATAGATGTGCATCCCCTCCCAATCAAAATGAAGCGAACCGTGTGCAAGATGTTCTACATTAACCAATCCCTGGGGGGTGTAAAACGTATTGTAAACCTTGTTTCCCATAATATTTGTCATTAAATTATCTTTCCATTAAGTATCACCTTATCAATGAAAGGTGTTGTAAAGGCATAAGGGATAAACTCCTCTGATGTAATTCTCTTTGTGACTATCAGATTTGCTCTCTTGCCCCTTGTAATTGAACCTGCCTCATCCTCAATACCCATTGCATAGGCACCGTTAATTGTGCAGGCATTCAAGGCCTCCTGTGGTGTCAGTTTCATCTTTATGCAGGCAAGGGCCATCTCAAACTGCATATTTCCACTTGGGCAGGAACCCGGATTGTAATTTGAGGCCAACGCGAGCGGAATGCCATTCTCCACAATCATCCTTGCCGGAGCATAATCCATATTGAGGAAGAATGTTGCCCCAGGAAGCATTGTGGCTATTGTCTCTGAATTCCTGAGAGCCTCTATCTCCTCCTCACCTATACTTTCAAGGTGGTCAACACTTATGGCATTATATTTCACACCAACCTGAACTCCTCCGGACAGACCCATCTGGTTTGCGTGGACTTTTGCCCTGAGGCCATACTTCATACCTGCATTCAGAATCCTCTCTGTATCCTCAACTGAGAAGAAGCCATCTTCACAAAATACATCGATATACTCTGCAAGCTCCTCTGCAGCAACCACAGGAATCATTGTATTTATGATCTCATCAACATATCCCTTCTTGTTCGCGGCATATTCCGCAGGGAATGCGTGTGCACCCAGAAATGTTGTCCTGACTATCATCGGGAGCTCACGGCCCAACCTTTTTGCCACCCTCAACATCTTAAGTTCACTCTCGGGCGACAGACCGTAACCGCTCTTTATCTCAACGGCTCCTGTACCTGAAGCCATTATCTCGTGAGCCCGCTCAAGTGCACTCTGATAAAGTTCCTCTTCCGACTGCTCCCTGAGCAACTTTGCAGAGTTGAGGATTCCTCCTCCGTTAGCTGCTATCTGCTGATAACTCAACCCGTTGATCTTGTCAACAAACTCCCTTTCACGGCTTCCTGCATATATAAGATGGGTATGTGAATCGCAAAATGCCGGCATCACAATCTTTCCTGTTGCATCCACCACCTCTACCCGGCCATCATTATGGGGATCTTTTGCCCCCTCAGCAAGACTCTTCAAGCCAGCAGGCATCTCCTTCATCTCTCCATAATCCTTTATGATCCCATCTTCTGCATAGAGATAGCTGTTCTCTATGGGATTAAGGTTCCTCAACTCCTCCGCCCTCTTTATGGAGAGCTCCTCACCTGTTACAAGCAGCCTCTTTATATTTATTATAAGTAATCTCTCCATCTTACTGTAATTTATAATTGCTCTGAAGGAATGCCACTGAATTATTTATATGTGTATACATCACCTCATCCTCTTCTATAAAGTTAACCACCTTGCGGTACTCCTTCACAAACTCCTCCAATAGAGGTGAACTCTTCAATGGTCTTCTGAACTCAAGGGCCTGGGCTGCATTCATAAGCTCTATAGCCAAGATCCTCTCAACATTTGCTATAACCCTATAACATTTTGTTGCAGCATTTGCACCCATACTTACATGATCCTCCTGTCCCTGGGATGAATCAATGGTATCAACTGAGGCCGGGGTTGCCAGCTGCTTGTTCTGGCTCACAATTCCAGCCGACGCATATTGAGGAATCATAAATCCTGAATTCAATCCGGGTTTTGCAACGAGGAACGACGGCAGGCCTCGTTTACCTCCAATAAGCTGGTATGTCCTGCGCTCAGATATCGAACCCAACTCAGCCATTGCGATTGCAAGGAAATCAAGATTCAGAGCCAGCGGCTCGCCGTGGAAATTGCCTGCAGATACAATCAGATCCTCATCAGGAAGAACTGTAGGGTTGTCTGTCGCACTGTTTAGCTCTGTAGTGAATACCATCTCTATATTTCTTACTGCATCCTTGACAGCTCCGTGAACCTGAGGTACACATCGGAAAGAGTATGGATCCTGCACGTGCTGCTTCTGTTGCTTTACAATCTCACTTCCCTCCAGGAATTTGAGGATATTGGCCGCTGTCTCCTGCTGTCCGCTGTGAGGTCTTACTGCGTGCACACCATAGGTAAATGGTTCAACCCTTCCGTCATACGCATCAAGTGAGAGTGCTGCAACTTTATCTGCAAGCAGAAGAAGGTTCTTTGTCTTATATAGGTTATGCATTGCATAGGCAAGCATAAATTGGGTTCCGTTCAAAAGTGCCAATCCCTCTTTTGAGGCCAATGTAAGGGGCTCCCATCCAAACTTTGCATTAATCTCCGCAGCAGGATATCGTCTTCCCTCATAATTCACCTCACCAAGGCCAAGCAGCGGCAGACACATATTTGCCAATGGAGCCAAATCACCCGAAGCACCAAGCGAGCCCAACTGATATACCACAGGATAGACTCCGTTATTGTAGAAATCAACCAATCTCTCCACTGTCTGGAGCTGCACTCCCGAATAGCCGTATGAGAGCGATTTGATCTTGAAAGCCAACATCAGCTTTACAATCTCCTGAGGGACCTCCTCTCCTAGTGAGCAAGCGTGCGACATAACCAGATTTTTCTGCAACGCACTAAGATCATCGCTGCCGATAGAGACATTGCACAACGAACCAAAACCTGTTGTTATTCCATAAATTGGCTCCTTCTGCGACTCCATTCTCTTGTTCAGATACTCTCTGCATTTTACTATCCTGGATTTTGACTCCTCTCCCAATACAATGCGGGAATCCCTCTCCAATAACATTTCAACATCTTTTATTGAATGTTGCTTCTGATCTATATAAAAATTCATATTATTTTTTATTTTTTGTTACCGACAAGATATTATACAAATATAATAAACTGTTTTTATTTAAAAAACAGGGAACCCGATTTGAATATCTTTATATTTTGCATCCGGATAGGAAAAATGAATTTTTTATTAACTTTGTAGTTTATAAACGAATTTTTTTAACAAAAGATCCTTTATACAATTATGAAATTCAAGTTTCACTATTTGACACTATTGGCCTTGAGCCTATTTGCGTTCAGCTGCTCTTCATCAAGTGATGATTCCCCTGCTGACAATCCGGATGTAAACAACACCACATTGAGGAATTTCTCTTTCCAGAAGGATAAAAACTCAGGATTGAGTTCAAATGCACTCTCTGTAAGCAATGGAGACCTTATCTATATTACGGCTGCAGATGGTGTTGATCTTAAGACAGTTGTTCCATCATTTACCGTAGGCAAAGGTGCAACAGTAAAGATTAACGGGAATAGCGTGGAGAGCGGTGTTACAGCCGTTGACCTCTCAAACACCTCTGTTTTGAAAGTCACCTCTGAGAGCGGAATGACAAGGGAGTATACCATTCTTGCAAAAAATGGAGAGGCCCGCATCGACAATATGGTTTATGAGTTTATGGTAAAACACTCGCTTCCAGGTGTAGCTGTTGCCGTAAGCAAGGATGAAAAGACTGTATATGAGGCTGGATATGGTTTTGCTACAGTTGAAACAAAGACAAGGGTTACCCCTACTACCCTCTTCAGATTGGCAAGTATGTCGAAGCAGCAGACTGCAATGGGAATTATGTCCCTTTACGAGGCAGGCCTGCTTACTATGGAGAGCAAAGTATTCGGTAAAGGTGCAATTCTTGAGCCTATGTTCGGAAACGATGAGATCCTTCCAGGAGCAAAGAATGTTACCGTACAACACCTTCTTGAGCACACCAGCGGTTGGTCTACCGACCCTGTATACCCTTCAAACTCTGTCTACTACAACAAAACTCTTAAAGAGCGCGTAGATTATCTCATCAAGAATGTAAGTCAGGACTACTCTCCGGGTACTACCCACGACTACAACAACCTCAACTTTGCAGTTTTGGGACTTATCATAGAGCAGCTTTCGGGTATGGCCTATGAGGATTATCTTGCAGAGCATGTTCACAAAAAGGCCGGCGTGAGCAACATTGTTGTGAGCGGCAATACACTTGCAACAAAACTTCCTAACGAGTGTACATACTACGGTCAGGATGGCAAAAATCCTTATGGCAACGATATGATTGTTTCAAAAGCTGCCGGCGGTATGGCTGCCAATGTTTCTGAGCTGATGAAACTTATGGCTGCCATTGACTATGGCACAAAAGTTCCTGATATCTTCAAGAAGGAGACTTTGGACCTTATGTACACACAATCTCCTGTATATGGCAGATATGCCAAAGGCTGGCGTGTCAACTATCCATACATCAAGACCTGGGCATCATACCACGGTGGAACACTCGGTGGTACCTGTACAATCTGGGCAAGGGGAACAGACAACATCAATGGTGTTGTACTTTGCAACTCACGCAGCTACAATATGAGCATTGATGACGATATGTGGTATATGCTTGAGGATATCCAGGCATTGTTCTAGGATTTAAGGCTGATATAACAGAAAGGGCAACCCTGGGGTTGCCCTTTCTTTGTATATACATCACATTTACAATATCACCTTCAATTGTTTGCCAGCACTATTGCAGCTATTGCCTCAACAATTACAGGAGTTCTGAGGGCAATGCAGGCATCGTGGCGGCCTTTTACTGAAAACTCCTCCATCTCCCCCTTTATAAAGTTGAATGATCTCTGCCTCTTACTGATGCTTGAAGTGGGTTTTACAGCAATTCTGAAGAGGATTGGATTACCGTTCGAAATTCCTCCATTAACACCTCCTGCTCCATTCTTCTCTGTGGTACCCTCTGCATTGATATAGCAATCATTATGTTCCGAGCCCTTCATCCGTGATGCGGCAAATCCGTCCCCAAACTCCACGCCACGCACCCCTGGAATAGAGAATGCAAGATGGGCTATCTGGGATTCAATAGAGTCAAAGAACGGCTCACCAAGTCCAACAGGCACATTGCTGCAACAGCACTCAACCACTCCTCCAATAGAGTCACCTTCGGCAACAGCCGAGTCAATCAGGCTCTCCCATTTCCCGGAATCTTTTAGCGGTACTCCGCCAAGTTCTGCAATATGGGCTCCAACCTGCATCGGTGATATCATCTTTTTAGCCACGACGCCTGCTGCAACAAGCGTCAGGGTGAGACGGCCCGAAAAATGTCCTCCGCCCCTTATATCGTTGAAAAAGTTATGTTTCACCGAAGCTACAAAATCTGCGTGGCCCGGACGTGGAAGTTCCCTGAATGCAGAATAGTCTCCCGACCTGGTATTTTCATTAAAAAATATTATGGCCAGAGGAGCTCCTGTTGTACAACCTTCGCATACACCGCTCACAATCTTTGGCCTGTCGCTCTCTTTGCGTGGAGTTGTCCCCTTAGCTCCGCTCTTCCGCCTCAACAGATCCTCCATAAAATCCTCTTCACACAACTCTATTCCTGCTGGAACGCCATCCATCAGAACCCCTATCATCTCTCCGTGCGACTCTCCGAATATAGAGATGCGGAATTTGTTTCCATAACTGTTCATATCAATATCTATTCTGATTTACTTAATACTGTACTCTCGAATCTTGAGAGGAATGAAGGGAATGACTTGTCTATACATCTTACCTCATCAAGAGTCATTTTCTGCTTTATAAAGAGCGATGCCACTATAATGGTCATTGCAATGCGGTGGTCATTATGGCTATGCAAGTTGCCGCCCGTCAAACTCTCTGCAAAAGCCCCCTCACTGCTGCAACCGGCCCCTTCTATATACATAACATCATCAGATATGGAGATATCTCCGCCCAGTGACGATAGTTCTGTAAATATGCTCTCAGCCCTATTGCTCTCCTTTTGCAGCAACCTGTTCACACCACGGATTGATGATCTCCCGTTACAGAAGAGGGCAAACAAGGCAAGTATCGGGAAGAGATCGGGGGCATCAGTTGCATCAAATTCAAATGGCAACAAATCTTTTCCTGCGATAAAGGTGATATCATATAGACCATCTCCAGCCTCACTCTTCTCTATTGTAACACCGGCAGAATTAAGTACCTGCAAAACAGCTTCGTCTGCCTGCCTGGTCTTGAGGGCCATCCTTTTTAGGGTATAACCAGTCCCACTATTACCCATAAGGGCCTCTTTCATTGATGATATTGCATAGGCCACGGCAAAAAATGCGGCAGAACTCCAGTCGGGCTCCATATAATACTCACCACATCTATACTCCTGACCTCCCTCTATCTCATATATAAGCATCTTCCTGCTCTTCACCACAGTATTGACAACTATTCCAAATTTTCCCAATAGATCAAGCGTCAGTTCAATATATGGAACGCTTGCGGGATTTTTCACCCTCAGGATACTATTCTGTTTAAGAAGAGGCATTGTCATAAGGAATCCTGAAACTATCTGGGAACTTCCGCTTCCATCAATCTCTATCTCACTCTTTTTTATGCCTCCACCCACCTTAAACGGCAGATAGCCTCCATCTGTTGTTTCACAATTTGCACCTGCTGCCACTACAGCATCAGCAGCTCCTGCAAGATTGCGTCCCAGGATTGAGCCATGGCCAGTAATTTCAACCACTTTTCCATCGCCTGACATTGCTGCAGCCAAAGGTATCAACAGTCTGGTCAGCAGCCCCGATTCTCCTGTGGATATGGTTATATCTCCATCACAACCTGCAAGATGTGAGCTGATTGCCTCAATGCCTCCACTTTTGATATATAACCTCTCCCCTTCAAGATATTCTACTTTGCATCCAAGCTGCTCCACTACCCTGACAGCACCTTCAATATCATTGCAGGGTTCAAAATTTGAGAGGAAACTCTCCCCCTTTGCAAACGCCGCTGCAAGAATGGCTCTCTGCGCCACACTTTTTGAACAGGGGATTGATGTTGACCTCTCTTTAAGCCTGTAATCAAGCTCCACCTCTCCCCTCTCAAGCAACTTCTCCATCTGCGCCATTGTATATTGTCCCGGAGCTGTTGCCCCGCCATTTATCGGTTGCAGGCCATTACCGTGATTATCCCCTTCACCATCATATTCGCCAAATGCGCAATAGGTATATGGTGCTCCAAGTTTCAGCGACAGATATCGGGTAAACTTACCGGTTTCACCCATAGAGAATGCCAACAGCTGCACATCCTTTTTTTCTGAGTAGTTATTGGTCCTCACCTCAGCAGCCCACCAGTCCAATTTATATAGTGAGAGTGTCGTTACAGCATCAGTTATTGTATTTGCTGTAGTAACTATCTTTACAATATCAGCTCCCTTTCTTCTGCAGACATCGGCAATCTGCACAAGTTCCCGATAAGATGGTGTACCCTCAAAATTATGATATGACACTATCAGTTTTGTACCATTTACCTGGGCATATACTTTAATATATTCCAAAAAATCCACCGGAGCCTCAATCTCCACATCCACATATTTTGCCCCTTTACGGATTGCTGTAACCAACTGCTCTCTGGCATATTCCACAGATGAATTTGCAATTCTGCAGGTAACCAGCAGATTAGGATGTGATGCGACAGCCTCTTCCAGCTCTGCAACAGTCAGTTTGCACAAATCGGCCCTCAGCTCCGCCATAGGGGACTGCCTCAATATCCTGAGACATCCCTGGAGACTCTTCTCCTGTACACTAACACAAATCATTGCATATCTCCTCCAACTCTTTTAATGATATCAACCTGTCCTCCACATCTCCAATCTCCCTTGGAAGTATAAAGTGGATGGAGCTTCCTTCCACCTTCTTGTCACGGCCCAAAGCTTCAACCAGTACCCTCATAGGAATTGGTTCACCATCCCTGTCCAGAGGTACTGAATGAGGCAATCCTACCCTTCTCAAATCATCAGCCAGTCTCTCAGCCAGGCCATTCTCCTGACAGAAGATCTTCTCAGCCACTTTTGCTGCCAATACCATTCCTATTGCCACAGCCTCCCCGTGCATTATCGGCTCATATTTTTTACTGTCTGCGCACACCTTCTCTATAGCGTGGGCAAATGTATGTCCAAGATTCAACATTCTCCTCTCGCCCCGCTCAAACTCATCCCGCTCAACCACACCACTTTTGTATTGGGCACATTTTCCAATAATATCTGTAAGAATCTCCTCTTTATAGATTATATCTCCCGACAGATATGTTCCCTCATTTTTATAATACTCCTCAAGCTCCCCAAAATATCCTACAGCCTTACTGTAATATGACGGATCAAACAACATAAATGTCTTGAGAACTTCTGCCACTCCCGCCCTGAACTCCTTTGGAGCAAGGCTTCTCAACACCTCTGCACATATATATACCCATTGGGGCTGCCTTATAACTCCGGCAATATTTTTGTATGAATCAATATTGACTCCATTCTTTCCGCCAATCGAAGCATCTACCTGGGCAAGAAGTGTTGTAGGTATAAAGGCAAACTTAACCCCCCTTTTATATATGGAAGCTGCAAAGCCGGCCATATCGGTTGTTATTCCGCCACCTATTCCAACAATAAAGGCTCCTCTGTCGGCACCCGCCTCCAGCAGCTCTCCAATAATTTCCGCCACACTCTCCATACTCTTCCTATCCTCTGAGGTATCTATTCCAATAAGAGGATAATTGCCCAATTTGGACTTAAGATGTTTCAAATTGTTATCCATTACCAGATAAACAGGCCCGTCCAAGAGAGCCAAAACACCATCTAATTCATTACAGATGTGTATATTAACCACTTCTTACTATTTTTAATGTTTCTACAAATTTATAAATTATTATCATTTTATGACTGATTTGGAACAACTGTTTGGAGCAAATTATTACCTCTTTATCAAATTTTTTGTCACTTTGGGATATAGTGTAAAAGATTTTTTCTACATTTGTACTTACAAATCATAAGATGATGAAGGGGCAACGATTTACATACTCATATTTCTATTACTTTTACTTTAGCAGCAAGTAGAGGACGGGAGTTTGATATGTATATTCGGACATTATATTTTGAGATTTCTGTAAACTCCCGTCTATCCGACGGGAGTTTGCTTTTATACTAATTTGAACTTTTATGAGACGCAAAGTTGCAATACAGGGAATTGGCGGTTGTAACCACTATATTGCCGCACAAGATTTCTTTGACGGTGATACGATTGAGACAATCGATTGCGATACATTTAAAGAACTTGCACTTCTGGTTGCATCAGACCCGCAAATATTGGGCATTATGGCCATTGAGAATACAATAGCCGGAAGCATCCTTCCAAACTATCAGCTTATCAGGGAGAATGACCTTGTTATTGTGGGTGAATACAAACTCAGGATAGAGCACTCGCTGGTGGCATTGCCTGGAGTGGAACTGGATGAAATTAAAGAGGTCAACTCCCATCCTATGGCACTTATGCAGTGCCAGGAGTTCCTTGAGAGGATTCCAAAAATCAAACTGGTTGAGAAGGATGATACTGCAGGAAGTGCCAAATGGATAAAGGAGAACAATTTGCGTGACCACGCAGCCATCTGTCCCGCAGGAGCAGCGGCTCTATATGGAATGAATATCCTTGCTGAAGGAATAGAAACCAACAAACGCAATTTCACCAGATTCCTCATCCTTGCAAACAAATCTGTAGCAAAGGAGGTGCTCATCCAACTTTACAATAAAGAGAGGGATAATGGAGATATTGTTCCAACAGACGGAAACCAGTGGGTAAACAAAAGTTCTATGGTCTTTACACTGCCCCACTCATCGGGAAGCCTCTCAAAGGTATTGGCAGTACTCTCATTTTATGATATGAACCTCAGTATGATACAATCTCTGCCGATTGTAGGCAAAGAGTGGGAATATCAGTTCTATATAAACCTTCTTTTTGAGGAGTACCGCAGATATATCCAGGCAATTGATGCAATAATGCCTCTTTGTAAAGAGTTCAAGATTCTGGGAGAGTATCCTGAAGGGAGACAGAGCATTGAAATTGGAAAATAAGGGATCAATCTAAATTTTTAAGCGTTTATGAAACAGATAGCACCTGCAAATAGAATCAGCAATGTCCAGGAGTACTACTTCTCTGTAAAACTCAAGGAGATTGCACAGATGAATGCAAATGGGGAGAATGTCATCAATCTTGGCATAGGAAGTCCAGATCTTCCCCCTTCTGAGCAGACCATAGGGGCTCTATGTTCAAATGCTGCACTTGCCAACAGCCACGGATACCAGCCCTATGTTGGTATTGCAGAGTTGAGAGAGGCCTTTGCCGGGTGGTACAGGAAGTGGTATGGAGTTGAACTTGACCCGGCCAACGAAATACTCCCTCTGATTGGCAGTAAAGAGGGCATAATGCATATATCTATGGCATTTATAAATGAGGGAGATGCAGTTCTTGTACCCAACCCCGGCTACCCTACTTACAGTTCTGTATCAAATCTTGTTGGAGCACGCATATACAGCTACTCACTTAAAGAGGCGAATAACTGGTATCCCGACTTCGACAAACTGGAGGAGATGCATTCCAGAGGTGAGATTGATCTCGACAGCGTCAAATTGATGTGGTGCAACTATCCAAATATGCCGACGGGGGCAAATGGCTCTATGGAGCTGTTCGAAAAACTCGTTGACTTTGGAAAGAGACACAACATTATTATCTGCCACGACAACCCATACAGTTTTATCCTCACAGAGAAACCTTTGTCGATTCTCTCTGTTCCGGGAGCAAAAGAGATATGCATTGAGCTGAATTCATTGAGCAAATCCTCAAATATGCCGGGTTGGCGTATAGGTATGCTTGCCACCAACAGCCAATTTCTACAGTGGATTTTGAGGGTAAAGAGCAATATGGACTCGGGAATGTTCCGTCCGATGCAGCTGGCCGCTGTTGAGGCTTTGAAAGCTCCGGCCGAGTGGTACCTGAAGATGAACAAAACCTACTCCGGAAGACGCAGCCTCGCTATGGAGATTATGAGGGAGATTGGCGCAGAGGCAAGAGAGAACCAGGTTGGAATGTTTCTTTGGGGAAAGGTTGGAGAGGGTGCCAAAGAGATATGTGACAAGGTCCTTTATCAGGCAAAGGTCTTTGTCACACCAGGATTCATCTTTGGAAGTGAAGGCAACAATTATGTAAGGATATCGCTCTGCTGTAAAGAGGAGCAGCTTAAGGAGGCTCTTGAGAGGATCAGAAGAGCCTTTGGAAGGGCAGACCAATAGTACAAACAGTATATTCATTACCATAACAAGAGGTAAAAACAGATATTCAGATATTAATCATTTAGGAGAGACGGATATGAAAATGGATATTGAATCTATCAGAATCAATGGAATCGACAACAAGAGACCGATTGTAATAGCAGGTCCCTGCAGTGCCGAAAGTCGTGAACAAGTTCTTCAAACTGCAACTGCGCTTGCAGCTAAAGGAGTAAAGATATTCAGAGCCGGCATATGGAAACCTAGAACAAAGCCGGGTGGATTTGAAGGCGTTGGTGCAGTAGGCCTCCCTTGGCTTAAAGAGGTGAAACAGGTTACAGGTATGCTTACTGCTACAGAGGTTGCCACTCCATACCACGTTTTTGAGGCAATAAAGGCTGGAATAGACATTTTGTGGATTGGTGCCAGAACAGTGGCAAATCCATTTGCAATGCAGGAGCTTGCCGACTCTCTCAAGGGAACAGATATCCCTGTACTTGTAAAGAATCCTGTTAACCCCGATCTTGAGCTCTGGATTGGTGCCATTGAGAGATTATACAGGGCAGGAATTACCAATCTTGGAGTTATTCACCGCGGATTCAGCTCATACGAAAAGAAACTCTACCGCAACCTTCCATTGTGGCACATTCCTATTGAGCTGAAGAGAAGATATCCGAAACTGACCATCTTCTGCGATCCGAGCCATATAGGAGGGAAGAGAGAGCTGGTTGCACCTGTCTCACAACAGGCCCTTGACCTCAATTTTGAGGGTCTTATCATAGAGTCGCACTGCAACCCGGATGCGGCATTGAGTGATGCATCACAACAGATAACACCAGAAATTTTGGACTATACATTGAATATGCTTGTAATCAGAGAGAATGGTCAGACAACCGAGAACATTACCATTTTGAGAAAACAGATTGACGAGATTGACGAACAACTTCTCACCACCCTTGCCAAACGTATGAGAATCTCAAAGGAGATAGGTATCTACAAGAAAGAGCATAATATGCCTATCCTCCAGTCCGGACGATACAATGATATTCTTGAGAACCGTGCCAAACAGGGAGAGGCGATGAATTTGAGCCACGAATTTGTTGTTGAGATAATGAAGGCAATCCACGAGGAGTCTGTCAAGGTTCAGATGGAGATAATGAAATAGCGTAGCAGTTATGAGAATTTTGATTTTGGGAGCAGGTAAGATGGGATCATTCTTTACAGACCTGCTCAGTTTCAACCACGAGGTTGCCGTTCTGGAATCGGATCCCAAGAGAATGCGCTTTATCTATAATGCGCTCAGATTTACAAGTTATGGAGAGGTGGAGGAGTTTTCTCCGGAGCTTGTGCTCAATTGTGTCACTCTCAACCACACAATTACAGCATTCAAGGAGATAATTCCGCATCTCAACAAGGATTGCATTCTTGCTGATATAGCCTCCGTAAAGACAGGCCTCAAGGAGTTCTACAATGAGTGCGGTTTCCGCTTTGTCTCCACCCACCCTATGTTTGGACCGACCTTTGCCAACTTTGGCAACCTTCAGACAGAAAATGCAATACTTATAAAGGAGTCTGATTATCTTGGCAAGATCTTTTTCAAGGATCTCTTCAGCAGTCTCAAACTCAATATTTGTGAATACACCTTCGAAGGACACGATGAGGTTGTGGCATACTCGCTCTCCATACCATTTGCCTCCACTCTGGTATTCGGCTCCATAATGAAACACCAGGATGCTCCGGGTACAACCTTCAAAAAGCATATGGCCATAGCAAGAGGGCTTTTGTCTGAAGATGATTATCTTCTTACAGAGATTCTCTTCAACCCCAACACACCGTCGCAATTGTCAAAAATAATCTCAGAGCTCACCAAATTGTCAGAGATTGTAGACAAAAAAGATAGTGGTGCAATGAAATCTTTTCTCGACGGGGTGAGGAGAAATCTTGAATAATTCTTGCATTATAAATATATATTCTCCAAATTTGCATAAATCTTCAGGGCAGGGTGAAATTCCCGATCGGCGGTAAAGTCCGCGAGAGAGCTCCACTACTTATGGATACTCTCTGAGCCGTTGGAACTACGGCACCGACAGTTAAAGTCTGGATGGAAGAAGAGTCGCCTTTGGGGCAAAAGGATGGAATCAACAGACGGGAGCTCCCTGCTCCCTATGATTCTGCCTTGAACATCTCCCCTTTACGATATCGTATCCCAATCGATGCCTTGTTGATAAACTTTAACAATTAAACAAACGGTTTATGTCAACAAGATTTTTTTTAAATTTCAAAAAACAGTTCATCTGCAATTTCAAAAAGATTGCCTCAATCCTTTTACTTATATTTTACACCTCAACAGCTTCTGCCGACAATGGAGAAGAGAGAATCTCAGTTCCGGATGATACAACTGCATTGATGCTCAATGAGGTCACAGTATCAGCAGGTATTAAGAGTACCCGCACCTCACCATTGCGTCTTACCAGCATCAACGCCCCAGAGATACAACACAAGGCTGTAGGAAAAACCTATCCCGAACTTCTCAAGAATATTCCGGGTATATATGCAACAGAGGAGACCGGAAGCTATGGAGATGCAAAGATAAATATTCGCGGATTCAAGCAGGAGAACATCTCCGTTCTGCTCAACGGTATTCCAATCTCGGGACTTACAACAGGAAATATGTTCTGGAACAACTGGCTCGGTCTTACAGATGCTACCTCCACTATCCAGGTACAGAAGGGAATCGGAGGATCTATGCTTTCAGACAACTCTGTAGGAGGAACCATAAATATTGTTACAAAGAGTCCCGCAGTAAAGAGTGCCACAGAATTCGGATACAGCTACACAGGATATGGCCTTTCAAAAGCAAATGTGAGCTTCAATAGCGGCGATCTTGGACGAGGATGGGCCTTTATCCTGATGGGATCATATACCTGGGGCAACGGATTTGTCGAGTGTACAGATGTGAAACAGGGTTCATATATGTTCAGTTTGAGCAAGAAGTTCAACGAAAAACATTCGCTGCTCTTTACAGCTTTGGGCGGTCCTGAACGTCATCAGCAGAGGAGCCAGAGACTCTCATATAGCGAGATTGAAAAGTACGGCGTAGATTATAATAAAAACTGGGGATACTATACAAATGAGAAGGGAGAACAGGTGAAGAAGACCATAAGCGAGAATGTCTACTTCAAACCCTACTTCACGTTGAACCATTACTTTACAAACAACAGAAAGTTCAAGCTCAATAGTGCCATCTACTTTTCAATTGGTGATGGAGGCGGAATCTGGACAGAGAGCAAGGGTCGCAAGATAATCTCATTCCAGAAAGATGGACACATCGATTGGGATGCAGTTGTGGCAAATAACCGCAATTCTGCCACCCAGTCACAAACTCCTGAGGGAAGTGCCCAGAATATTATGAGCGACTATATGGCGGGTAACCTTCAGATTGGTGCAACCTCCACTGCTTCAATAGTGCTCTCCGACAAGTGGAGTCTTGAAGCAGGCCTTCACTACCAGCACTACACAACCTGGGAGAAGGAACAAATTACCGATCTCCTTGGCGGCAGCTACTGGTATGAGGATTATGCACACAACTCACTTATGGGTGCAGCAGGACGCGACCCCTACAAACAGGTGGGCGACTACATCAGGACCTACAACGGCAAAGTGCTGAATTACGGAACCATCTTTGCTATGGCAAATTACAGTTCCGACAGATGGATAATCAATATTGGCGGTTCACTCAATGGCTCTACACACCAGCGTTGGGACAGATACAACTACTCCGGTGACGATGTTTACAGTGATGTGGCAACAGGACTTGGAGCAAGTTTCAAGACAGGAATCCTCTTCAAGGCTTCAAAGCAGAGCAGTTTCTACATTAATGGAGCCATCTACAGCAGAGTGCCATACAGTAATGTCTTCTTTGCAAGCGGCAACAACCATATATCAGAAGATGTCAAGAATGAGCGCAATCTGCTTGGAGAGATAGGTTACAGATTTGTATACCAGAATGGCGGCATTGAGGGAACCTTCTACTCTGCCTACTGGAAAAACAAGAGCATTATGAGCTCTCCATATAAGAATGCCGATGAAGATGCCTACAAATTTATGATTACAGGACTCGACGCATTCCACTATGGAGTTGAGATTGACGCATTCCACAACTTCTCAAGATGGCTTAAGGCTACAGCCTTCTTTGCAATGGGCACCTGGGAGTGGAAGAATAATGTTGATGCCATAATCTATGACCAGTATACCGGACAGATTTCGAGTGAGGTACACGTATACTCCGACGGTCTTCCAGTGGGTGATGCTCCACAGACTCAGATTGGAGCCTCTCTTGTAGCCCATCCTTTCATAAATATCGGGGCTGGCGCAGCCAACTGGATAAGGGATTTTACCATTGGAATCAACTGGCAATATAATGGCCGCTACTGGGCCGATTTTGAACCCAACACCAGAACCAACAGCCAGGATTCGATGAAGCCATACCGTATTCCTGACTACAACCTTGTAGATCTTACAATAGGAAATACATTCCACACCAAAGTGGCGGACATCAACCTCTTCTTCAACCTCAACAACCTTCTTGATGAGTCTTATATTGTCAGAGGTAAAGATGGGGCAAGCCACACAGCCGAGAGTTTCTTGGGATATTGGGGATTGGGCAGGAACTGCAACTTTGGCATTAAATTGAGCTTCTAAAAATGGCAGGAATATTAAATAGAGGAGGCCGGCCATAAAAGTAAACCCCGAAAGTTTTTGTCTAACTTTTGGGGTTCATATCATTTTATTGAAACTCTCGGGGTTCATTTTATTTGTAAAACCTTGGGAATCACTTCTGTTTTGATACCCCCTCCGGTATCACTTACAAATCTGCTTACTCAATGACAGCACCGCCTACAACATTTGCAATCTGGGCCCTTAGTCTAACTACACCACCTTTATCTACAGGATGAACCCTGTGGGTCAAAAGGATAACTGCAGTCTTGGAAACTGGATCAACAACAAATGATGTGCCTGTATAGCCGGTATGGCCAAATGTCTTTGTAGGGTGGAACATATGACCGTTATTTGATGAATAAGGTGTATGGTTATGCCATCCGAGAGAGCAACCGATATGTTTGAACTCCTCTGGAACTGTGGTCATTGTCTCTACAGTAAGTTTGCCCAAAACACTTGCTCCATCAAGAGTGCCGCCATTCATAAGGGCTGCCGCCAAACGGGCAAGATCCTCTGCATTTGAGAAGACTCCTGCATTACCTGAATTACCGTGGTTCATAACTCTTGCAAGCGGGTCGTGTACCTCACCCAACAATACAGAACCGTCAGGTTGTTTCTCTGTAGGAGCAACCAATGCCATAATCTCGGTTTTGTTCTGCGCCTTTGGCATATAGGTAGTATGGGTCATACCAAGTACGTCAAAGATATTCTCCTGTGCATATTCACTGATTTTCTTGCCTGTAATGTTCTGAAGAATGTTCTGGAGTGTAATAAAGTTGAGACAGCTGTACTGGAATTTTGTAGTAGGGGCAAAATCTCTCTCCATAGTGCAGATATGTTTCATTAGGGAATCAGGATCAGCAACTCCGCATTTCTTGATTACAACCTCAGGTGAAACATAAGGAGGCAAACCTGAAGAGTGGGTCAAAAGGTCAATCACTCTGATATCAGTCTTTTTACCTGTCTCAGGATCAGTCCAGGGCTCAAAACCGGGGATGTACATACTAACTTTATCAGTCAATCTGAAACCGCCTCTCTCCATAAGATGGGCCATAGACATAGCTGTTCCCACAACTTTACTGCAGGATGCAAGGTCAAATACAGTATTTTCAGTCATGGCAACTGTATCCGGATAGACACTCTTGTTGCCGTATGCCTTCAAATAGGCAAGTTTACCATCTTTTACAACGGCTAATACAGCACCAGGAATCTCTTTATTTGCAATGGAAGCATTGATGATTTCGTCTGCTTTTGCCAATTTCTTGGAATCCATTCCAACAGACTCAGGAGCAACTCTCTCAAACTTTGTGTCATTGGTCTGACAAGGTGCACAACACATAGTAAAGAGCAATGAAGATAATGCGCATACAAACGCAAATGAGATGAAATGTTTTTTCATAAATTTATGCAGTTAATATTAATTGTCAAGTCAAGCAACTGGAGTACAAATGTAGTAATAAATTCGCATAAAAAAAGGGTAACCTTGCGGTCACCCTCTTTATAGGCATATCGTATGATATTACTCCTCTTTGTTTGATTTAACCCGTTTGCCGCCTCTGCGGTCACCTCTACGGTCACCTCTACCTCTACGCTCGCCGCCTCTTCCGCCTTGAGCTGCAGATGCATTTGCACTTACGCCTGCGTTTGGAGTAAGATCTCTCTTACCATAAACCTCACCGTTGCAAACCCATACTTTGATACCAAGTACACCAACTTTTGTATTAGCCTCTGCCAAAGCATAGTCGATATCTGCACGGAAAGTGTGAAGAGGTGTTCTACCCTCTTTGTACAGCTCAGAACGTGCCATCTCAGCACCACCCAAACGACCGCTGATAAGAACCTTGATACCCTCAGCACCCATTCTCATTGTGGTAGCAATAGCCATCTTGATAGCTCTACGGTATGATACACGACCCTCAACCTGTCTTGCAATGTTGTTTGCAATGATGTTAGCATCAATCTCAGGACGTTTAACCTCAAAGATGTTGATCTGAACCTCTTTGTTGGAGATCTTCTTCAACTCCTCTTTTAGTTTGTCAACCTCCTGACCACCTTTACCGATGATAACACCTGGGCGTGCAGTATGAATTGTAACAGTGATTAGTTTTAGTGTTCTCTCAATAACTATCTTGGAAAGGCTTGCTTTTGCCAAACGAGCATTCAAATACTCACGGATCTTGGTATCCTCCAAAATTTTAGCGGCATAATTCTTTCCGCCATACCAGTTAGAGTCCCAGCCACGGATTACACCTAGTCTGTTGCTTATTGGATTAGTCTTTTGTCCCATTATTTAGCCTCCTCCTCTTTTTTTGCGGCTTTTGTGCCAACTATTATAGTTACGTGGTTAGAACGTTTGCGGATTCTTGCAGCGCGACCCTGAGGTGCAGTTCTGATTCTCTTCAAAGAGCGGCCCTGACCTACCATAATAGTCTGAACGCATACATTACCATTCTCTAACTCTTTTCTATCAGCCTCATTCTTAGCTTCCCAGTTTGCAATAGCAGAACGGAGAAGTTTCTCCAAACGAACTGAAGCCTCTTTGTTTGAATATTTAAGAATATCCAAAGCACGGTTAACCTCTACTCCTCTGATAATATCAGCAACCAAGCGCATCTTACGAGGTGAGGTAGGAACATCATTCAGCTTAGCAATAGCTGTATGTTTCTTTATCTCTTTAAGCCTCTCGGCCATTATTTTTTTACGAGCTCCCATTTTACTGTAATCTGTATTTCATTATTTATTAACGATTACCCGAGTGACCTTTAAAGGTTCTTGTCGGTGCAAATTCTCCGAGCTTGTGACCTACCATATTCTCAGTAACATAAACAGGAATAAACTTGTTTCCGTTATGAACAGCTATAGTATGACCAACAAAGTCAGGCGAAATCATACTGGCTCTTGACCAGGTTTTCACTACATCTTTCTTGCCAGTCTCATTCATAGCAAGAATTCTTTTCTCTAGGCTAGCCTCAATATAAGGGCCTTTTTTTATTGAACGACTCATAATAATCTACTTCAGTTTAATTCCTATTTACTTCTTCTTTCGATAATAAACTTCTTAGTAGTCTTTTTAGGGTTTCTAGTCTTGTAACCCTTAGCTGGCAAGCCTTTTCTTGAACGTGGATGTCCTCCTGATGCACGGCCTTCACCACCACCCATAGGGTGATCAACCGGGTTCATTACAACACCACGAACGCGAGGTCTGCGACCCAACCAACGTTTGCGACCAGCTTTACCATGTGACTCTAAGTTATGGTCTGGATTAGACACAACACCAACTGTAGCACGGCAGCTAACCAATACCATTCTGGTCTCACCTGAAGGCAATCTTAGAATAGCGTGGTTACCCTCTCTTGCTGTAAGCTGTGCATAACAGCCTGCAGAACGTGCCATAGCTGCACCCTGACCAGGAACCAACTCAATGTTGTGAACATCTGTTCCAAGAGGAATCTCTGCAAGAGGAAGAGTATTACCTACCTCTGGAGCAACTCCTGAACCTGAAGCGATTACCTGTCCTACTTTAATGCCTTTAGGGGCAATAATGTAGCGTTTTTCACCATCCTCATAAACCACCAATGCAATTCTTGCACTACGGTTTGGATCATACTCAATAGTTTTAACTGTAGCGGTATATTTGTCTTTGTTTCTCAAGAAGTCGATAACACGATACATCTTTTTGTGTCCGCCACCAATATAGCGCATAGTCATCTTACCAGAGTTGTTACGTCCACCGGTCTTGCTAAGTGGCTGCAACAACGATTTCTCTGGAGTTGTGCAAGTTATCTCATCAAATGCGCTGATTATTTTATTTCTTTGACCGGGAGTAACCGGTTTAAATTTACGTACTGCCATCTCTTAAATGTTGCTGTAGAAATCAATCTTATCTTCACCGGCCAAAGTTACAAATGCCTTTTTATAGTGATTTGCGCGGCCTGACAATAAACCCGCTTTAGTATAGCGGCTTTTCTTCTTTCCGTGGTAGTTTACTGTATTTACATCCTTTACAGTAACACCATACATTTGCTCAACTGCAGCTTTAATCTCAAGTTTGTTTGCGCTGCGGTCAACTACGAAACCGTAACGATTCAATTTTTCGCCTAGAATCGTCATCTTTTCAGTTACTAGAGGCTTAATTAAAATTCCCATCGTTATTCGGTTTTATTAACGTACATTGATAGAATCCTGAACTCCGTCAACTAGAACCAACTTAGTAGCTTTTACAATCTCATAAGTGTTCAACTCGTTAACAGTAGTTACTTTCACATTCTCCAAGTTGCGTGATGATAAGTAAATATTGTTTGAATTTTCTGGAAGAACAAACAAAACTCTTCTCTCATTAGATTTGATGTTGTTCAAAATCTGAATGAACTCTTTAGTTTTAGGTGTCTCCATTACAAAAGGCTCTACAACAGTGATGGCCTCATCTTTAGCTTTGTAGCTAAGTGCAGAGAAACGAGCCAATTGTTTTAGTTTTTTATTCAATTTGAATCTGTAATCTCTTGGTTGAGGACCGAATACACGACCACCACCTACAAAGATACCAGATTTGATGCTACCATGACGAGCACCGCCTGAACCTTTCTGTCTAACGATCTTCTTGGTACTGTAAGCCACCTCAGAACGATCTTTAGTTTTATGAGTTCCCTGACGTTGGTTTGCAAGGTACTGCTTAACGTCTAGGTAAATGGCATGATCATTTGGCTCCAAGCCGAAGATCGCCTCATTCAAAGTCACTTTCTTTCCTGACTCTGTTCCATCAATTTTCAATACTGATAATTCCATAGACGCTTATTCCTCCACAATTACATAAGAACCTTTAGCTCCCGGAATAGAACCCTTAACCAAGATAAGGTTGTTCTCAGGGATAACTTTAAGAACTTTAAGGTTTAAGATTTTAACTCTGTCGCCACCAGTACGGCCTGCCATTCTCATACCTTTGAATACTCTTGAAGGCCAAGATGATGCACCTAGAGATCCTGGTGCACGAAGTCTGTTGTGCTGACCGTGAGTCTGTCCGCCTACACCGGCAAAGCCGTGACGTTTAACTACACCCTGGAAGCCTTTACCTTTTGAAATTCCGGTAACGTCTACCCAAGTCTCCTCATCTTCTGCAAAGATATCAGAAACGGTTACTAGATCGCCCAATTGCAACTCTTTCTCGAAGTCATTAGCGAACTCTACAAGTTTGCGTTTTGGAGTGGTATTTGCCTTTTTGAAGTGACCCAACATAGGGGCGCTGGTGTGTTTTTCTTTTTTCTCGTCATAGGCAAGCTGTACAGCGGCATAACCATCTACTTCTTCTGTACGAATCTGCGTAACAACACACGGACCAGCCTCAATAACGGTGCAAGGGATATTTTTTCCATTTGCATCGAACACGGAAGTCATTCCGATTTTTTTTCCAATTAATCCAGGCATTGGTTTTAATTAGTGCTTTAAATTAAACATAGCTGCATTGCCAATTTGCGTCAAAAGCGCTGTTTTTCAATTGGATACAACTCCTCGCATACTTTGCGGGGTTGCAAAGGTAACACTAATTATTTAAAATGCAAAATTTTCGGCAATTTTCTCCCATATTCTCAGGAGATTACCCTCCCTGAAAGAGGGTTACTCCATATAGCTGCTGTTGTCCCAGCAATGTGTGCACAAATCACATTTAGGAAGACCGATAGCCTTAACAAGATCATCAAGTCTCTGGAACTTCAATGTTGTCAATTGAAGATGTTTCCTCATAATCTCAACCATCTCCTTATGCTTTTCGCTGTCGGGATTGGCATACTCAAGACATACCTCATCAGAAATATTGTCGTGTCCTTCCAAATCCCTTATAACCCTGCGTGCATAAAGGTCATAGGTGCTGCGGGATGTGGAGAAGTTCAAGAATTTACAAGGGAAGATAAGAGGAGGACATGCAATACGCATATGGATCTCTTTAACTCCTGAATCAAGCAATTTCACAACATTATCTTTCAATTGTGTACCTCTCACTATAGAATCATCCATAAAGAGCACCCTTTGATCCCGGGTAAATTTCTCATTCGGAAGCAGCTTCATCTTGGCTACAAGATCCCTCATCTTCTGGTTTTGAGGCATAAAGCTGCGTGGCCAGGTTGGAGTATACTTGACAAACGGTCTCTTGTACGGAACGCCCTTCTCATTGGAATAGCCCACTGCGTGTCCCACACCCGAATCAGGTATACCTGCAGCAAAGTCAATCTCCAGTTCCTCATCCCTGCGGGCCATTGCAGCACCACTATTATAACGGGAGTCTTCAACATTTACCCCCTCATACCAGGCTGACGGATATCCATAATATACCCATAGGAACGAGCATACCTGTTTGCGGCATCCAGCAGGTGTTACCTCCCTCACACCGTCGGCAGTCATCTGCACAATCTCACCAGGACCCAGATCCCTCACATAATCATAACCCAAATTATCAAAACTTGAGCTCTCGCTTGCACAAACATATCCCTTGTCATTCTTGCCGATAATTATTGGGGTGCGTCCGAATCTGTCTCTTGCTGCATATATCGCATGGTCGGTGAGCACCAGCATAGAACACGAGCCTTTGATCTTATTCTGGGCAAGTTCAATACCCTCCCTTATGGAATTGCCCATTCCTATAAGCATCGCTACAAGTTCCGTTGCATTGATATCTGAACCGGACAGCTCAGCAAAGTGCATTCTTCTCTCAAGCATTTCAGCTACAAGTTCCGACATATTATCGATACGGGCTACTGTTACAACAGCATATCTTCCAATTCTGGATGTGATTGTGATAGGTTGGGACTCACAATCGGAGATTACTCCCACTCCCATCTTTGCCTCTCCAAAACGGGGAAGCTCATCCTCAAACTTGTTTCTGAAGTAACCATCCTCAAGAGAGTGGATAGACCTGATGAATTTGCCATTCTCATAAAATGCCATACCGGCACGTTTTGTACCAAGATGCGAATGGTAATCTGTACCATAGAATACATCATTTACACACTCATTGCGGGAAACACAACCAAAAAATCCAGACATATATGCAATTTTAAAGATTATACAACTGTAGTCCGAAGAGAGAGTTATTGGACAAAAGCTCTGCATTGTAGAGACCATAACCTCCTTTCTGCCCGCAAAGATATAACAGAATCGATAATCTGTTCCAAATTAATTGAAATAATTCCATCCCTTTTTGAACCCCAAATATTGTTAAATGGCTTAGAAATAAGATTCAGACAACTTCATATTTCAAATTTGACTATATTTACAGAAAATTTCAGCAAATGAAACGACAAATTACCAAACATCTATTTTTTATCTCTCTGCTTATACTTGTTCTATCAACTTCTGCTCAAGGACAGGATTTGAAGTCTATCCTGTCGGGAATAATACAGGAGGTTGCGGGAGATGTCACAACAAATGAGTTCAGTGTGGCGGGCAACTGGAACTACACCTCTCCGGCCTGCAAATTTGAAGGTGACAACCTCCTTGCAAGTGCGGGAAGCGAGGTTGTATCATCACAGGTAGAGGACAAAATGGCAACAGTATACAATAAATTGGGACTTGAATCACTGCAGATTACACTAAATGGAGACAAGAGCTTCACCTGCAATGCCGGGAAGCTGAAATCCAACGGCACCTACACCTTCGACCCGGCAACCAGAACAATCTCATTCAAAAACAAGTTGGGAATCTCTGTCAATGCTGAGGTAATTGTTGTAGGCAACAACATGACTCTCCTTTTCAAGGCCGACAAACTTCTCGAGGCTCTCAAGCTCTTTACCGGATACATCTCCAGCAAATCATCAGCAGCAAAAAGCATTGCCTCTATGGCTGAGAAATATAAAGGACTCTCGCTTGGATTTGAGTTCGGCAAAGTCCAATAAGAGCCCTCTTCTCTATAACCATTTGTCAGGAACTCTTTACTACGGCTCTGGCTTCTCTCTCCATACCGGAATAAAGTCAAAGAGTCTCCAGCTCCTGTACCCATTATACTCCTTCACTTTCAGAATAGTTATACCGTACAGGTTGTATGACTTTACTGGAATGTGCCTATAATTTTGCGGTATATCCAATCCTACAGTTGATGCAAACTCCACAAACCGTTTTCGGGTTATATAGCGGTCATATTGCTTCTGAGGTGTCTCCTTGCCCTTTACTGTCGACGCCATATTAAGTATATATCTGTAGTATGTATCGGGAACCGTCACAATCTTGTTTGCATAACATATTGCTTTGGAGACAAAGTCAATATCCTCAAACATCCTCTTCTCTTCAAACCTGAGGCTATTGCGGCAAAGCATCTCCCTTCTGTACAGTTTGTTTACAGGGTGAAAATCGGGAGGGCAGTTGCATATCCTGAACTTCTCCTCCATACTTGTGAACTCGCTGCAAGCTTCATATCGGGCAACATATTTTTTTGAGTGGGGCTTATGCTTTATAATTCCGCAGCAGGAGATATCTGCATCTGCCGCACTGGCTGCATTGTAGAGCTTCTCATAATAGTCGAGGTCGAGATAATCATCCGAATCTACAAAACCAACATACTCACCTGTAGCCATCTCAAGCGCTGTATTCCTTGCACCACCCTGCCGTTTGTTCTGAGAGTGGCAAATAACCTTCAACCTGGGCTCCCGCGCCTCATATTGGCGCAGAATGGCCAATGAGTTGTCGGGGCTTTTGTCGTCCACACAAATTATCTCAATCTCCTTCAGAGTCTGGTTGACAATGGAGTCGAGACACCTTGCAAGCAGGTGCTCCACATTGTATACCGGGACAATCACTGTAACTTTTGCTTTCATATAGACAAATGTAGTTACTTTTGGTGAGATTTGGTTGATAAGGTGGTATGATTTATTTTTTGGCGATTAAATCTTCCATATACAATCTATCCCAAATTAGTAATATCTTTGCCGTATAAATGACATTATAACTTAAACCGGGAGGGCGAAATTATGAAAAGGTTTTTCAGATCTATATTTTTGGGAGTAGCTGCATTGGCTGCAGTTTGTTGTAACGGTTCGATTCAGAGTGAGGCTGAGAAGGAGTTTGGGGAGATTATGGAGAGGAATAAAGCTGTGGGACTTGCAGTAGTAGCTGTAAAGGATGGGGAGATTGTCTACAACAACACATTCGGTTATCGTGATATGGAGAGTAAAGAGCCGTGGAGGAAGGATGACGTGTTGCGTATAGCCTCCATCTCCAAATCATTCACAGCTACTGCAATAATGCAGCTGGTGGAACAAGGCAAATTGGACCTCGATGCAGATGTTGCCGATATTATGGGGTTCAGTATAAGGAATCCGCACTATCCCGAGGAGCCTGTTACAGTAAAGATGCTGCTGTCGCACACTTCAAGTATGAGCGATGCAAACGGATATTTCTCTTTTGATTACCTGAATCCAGACAAATCCCCATCTTGGGAAAAGGCCTGGAACGACTACCGTCCCGGCACCGGCTACCAATATTGCAACCTTGGCTACAATACACTTGGTGCCATCATAGAGAAGATCAGCGGTGAAAGATTCGACAAGTACATCTATAATAATATTATAGCCCCTCTTGGGCTCTATGCCAATCACAATGTCCACTCACTTGATTCAACCAAATTTGTGAAGATATACAGATACAACCATCGGGACAGCTCATTCAGCTGCACCTCTTCCGCATACGAATTGGCTGCAGATGCTTTGGCCGATTATAAGCTGGGCTACTCCACAACTCTATTCTCCCCTACCGGCGGTGTCAAGATATCGGCACAGGATCTGGCAAAGGTGATGATGATGCATATGAACTACGGCACAATCGGGGAGATAAAGATTCTCGACAGCACAAGTGCAGCACTGATGAGAATGGATATTACTGATACCGACCATAAGGATGAAACCTACGGTATGGCCCTTCTAAGAACCAATGACCTGTTAAAAGGGGTGAGACTTTTGGGTCACGACGGACTTGCCCTTGGAGCCTATACTGCGATGTATTGGCATCCGGAGGATAATTATGGATTCATTGTAATGACCAATGGATGTACAGGTACTGCGGACAACGGAGTATTCGCCAATATTCTATGCGAATCTGCAGAGTGCCTCTACCGGCATTTCATCAAATAGCAAAACGCCTAATAATATTTGTAAGTTGGTTTATAGAATTCAAAGTAGCTCTTGTACTCCCGATTGATCCCTACAAGCCAGGCTGTCACTTCATCTATAGACTTGCTCTCCATATAGTATGATGATATCATTATTGAATTGGGGTAATTGCTCTTGGCTGCTCTTGACTGTTCTGCTGTAATATACGGAGCCCCCTCGTACAAATCCCAGGCCCCGAAGAGGTGCAATATCTCGTGGGCTATTGTACCCGGTCTTATCATTTCACGGGAAGGATCACAATAGAGAAAGGCAAATTCGGTATTGTATATGTATTTGTCATAGTTGTTCAGAACTGTAGTTGTAGGGTTTGCAAACGAGCGCCCATCTGATTTGAAGAAGAAGAGCAGAATAAACTGCTCCGGTTTCCCCTTTCTCTTCACCCAGTCCGATATACTGTAGAGATCTGCAAAACCCTTCGCTTTTACTATCGCATCTGCCACCTTCCTGAATGAGTGGGGATCATCCTCCAGCACAGGTATCCGCGGTATTACCACATCATCATACCAATACCCTTCATTTACGAAGTTCAATCTCTCCCTGACAGGATTCTGCTGCATTGAGTTCCATCTTCTGGCCTCTTTTTCTATCCAGTCAAGAGCACTCCTCAACTGGAGGATAACATTGTCAACTTCGCTTTTTTCCCATCTGTTATCTGATGTACTTACAAAAAAATTAAGGACATAGATATCACCTCTCAATGAAGAGGCACTACCTATATCCTTCTCTTCTACCTTTCTATCCATAGACAAACCTCCTAACAAATTGCATCAAGACTTGGCACATAACACTGCTGTATAGATTCAGCTATAGCCGTTGCCACCTCAATCTCACTAAGTCCTATACTCTCTCCAAATTTATAGACCATCTCTACCTCCTCTTTCTCTATAATCTTGTCCGACAAAACTATGTGAATCATATATTTTAACATACCATCCTTCATTCCAGGATTTATTTCAAGAATCTTGCCTACAGCCTCATTAAAGGTTGCAATAACATCACCTTGAGCTATCTCATCAAGGAACTGGCGCGGGAAGATCTTCAATCCGGCAAGGGACTGTATAATCTGTTCAACCTCCTCCTTGCCTACACCTTCATCTGAATAGGCAACTATCAGACCTGCAGATGCAATAAATTTGGCTGTATACTCATCAAGTTCAGAAGTACCCACCTTGAGCAGGATAGAGATAAGTTCATCCATCCCCTTATCCAGCTCCTCCTTGCTCTTTGAAGTTGCAAAGAGATTGAGTGCCTGCACCCTGATAGGATTTACAGGATGTGAAGCCCTGCTTACACCCTTATCCTTCAAGAAATACTCCAATCTGCGGTTGTTGTCTGCAATCAGCGCCTCTATACTCACATTCATCTTGGCAAGATCCAACCCTGAAGCCAACTTGAAGAATGCAGTCACACATTCATCCAGATTGTCTGTTGCCATATATCCATACCTGTCCGCCACCAATTCTGCCAACTGTTCGTGCAGACGGATCTTATATTGCAACGTTACCGGAATATCTGCATTTGGCGGAAAGACAAAGTTTATCAATCTGGCAAGTGCCGTATCCCTGTTAATGAGATGGCCCAACTCGTGCCCCACGACAAAACGCAGTTCGTCTTTGCTCATAAGACCGAACAGAGCAGAGTTGATATTTACTATATGCGGCTCATCATCATTTTCAGCAGCTATTGAGAATGCATTTACATCAGAATTGCCTGTGATATAAAAATCCACATCATCCGTGAAATTGAGTTTGCGTTTCACATCATAACAAAGCTCATAAATATCACTCAACAGCTCTTTTTCAACCTTCAGGCTGTGTCCCTCCATTGTACTCCTCCAGTAGGCATCAGAATTTGACCTGCTGATTTTTGCAAGCACCTCTTCAACCACACTGCCTTGTAGTGCATTATATATCTGTTCTCCTATCTGTTTTTCAAGTCCGATAGTTGCATCAAAGCGCCCTACCGGCTCCTGCTGAGCAGCAGAATTCTCCTTGAACCAATTCCACAAACTTTTCGATTTCTGTTTCATAGTAAACGCTGTCTGATTTTCAATTATTACTAAAGCACAACAAAAGAGCAACCAGAATATCCTCCATCCAAGTTACCCTGCTGTCTCAATCACAGATCCAACCGCCTTTGCACCAAGGGCAGTTCTTGTTCTGCTTGACAACTTTATATGGCTGTGCACCAAGGTAGTGCTTGCAGTGAGGACATACATAATCATCTATCAGTTTGTCTGTTGTATGTTTCCTATCCTCAACACTTGTATCCTTTTCGAAATATATTTTGAGCCAGAAAAGAAGTGATATGAGCATCAACGGAATGGTAATATACAATGTAGCCGGATGTTTTGAACCCAAAACTGCTCCTATCAGGGTAATGATAGAACCCATTATTATCGGCAACATCCTCCGTTTTCCATTCTTAAGCTGCTTTAGCTGTATCTCTTCAATTGACTTCTCATACTGGTCCCACACAGTTGAGAGGTACTTTATTGAGAGAGGCTCCTTTTGGGGTTCGGGAGTGGTTCCTACGAGTTTTTTTGCCACATCCAATATACCCTTCACATTTATAGGATAATTGTCGCAACCCAAAGTTACAATACTCTGCTCCGAGATTACTTTCGAGATTACCTCATTGCCGTCTACAGAGGTTGTATTTGCCTCCTTAAGATTGAAGATGGTAAGTTTTCCCTCTTTCGACACATCTATTCTGCAATGGGCTATATCCTCATTTGAATTGGTGCCCAATTTGCATCGGCTCACACAACCGGGAACACTTCCACTACTGCCTACTGCAGCCATCTTCGGCTGTCCGTTCAACCTCATTGCAACGAGCAATCTTCCATTTCCCGGCTCCTTGCCAATCAATATGCTATGTCCTTTCAATTTTTCCATAAGTTCTTCAAGTTATATTCAGATTATCACCTCTTAAGCTATTCAGACTCTTTATTGTTCAACATATTTACCAGAGAGATTACATAAACATCCCTCAACTTCTTGAGTGCATCTTTGGAAATTTCGAGAAGAAATTTGAAATGCATACCGTCACTCAAGAGCAAATTCTGCCTTGCCACATTAATCTGACAGATATAGGTGTGGTTTATTATATATTTCTTGCCTACTCTGATAAATATCCTTGCATCCTCCTTCAATCTTTCTGTCAGCAGCTGCTGCATCTGCGAGAGGTTCATACAGACAACCCCCTTAAAATTATTGGCCATAACAATGCTTGTATAATTTCCGTCAGCCTCAAAATAGACAATCTTTGAGATATCCATTCTCAAAAGCTCATCTCTTGAACTCAAATGCAGGTAGATATTTTTCATAATGTTTCATCAATATTCCCCTATTAGGGAGTGGATTGCAATTCATCCTCAAATTTAGCAATTAATTCCCTTAATCTTCACTTTTTTATGAAATTATCAAAGTGTTCGGAAAGCAAAACGTTCTGTCGGTTCCATTTCTGCAATACAGCCAGATAGGTATATCCCAAATTGCAGAATTGATCTACCAACCCGCTCTATTTGTCAAAATTGACGGGCAGTGAGTCCCAATCACTCTCATAATAGACAAAGTTTGAGAGTGTCATTTCCAACTCTTTCACCAATGATGCTGTTGGCACAGAGCCATAGATATACTTTGGAGACTCCACTCTTTTTTCTCCATCATACCTCTCGGAAAAGAGCAATTTACCCTCTTTATAGATAAGTTTGGCAACCTCACTCTCCTTTTCCATCAATCTGTAAATTGACCGGTTGTCTGTTTCCTTACTTTTGACAATTGATAAGAGATTTGTATCCTCCCCAGTCATTCCCCTCTTGAATATAGAGCCTTTAATAAATTCTCCATCTTCATACTCATCAACCCATATTCTCCTCAAATTGGCCATAAAAGCCCTATTTCCTGTATAATTTACAGGTGATTCCCCATCTTGACCAATGAAAAGAGTAACTACCAAAGTTCCACCACGCAGATCACTACTCCAGAAATCCACATTCTCGACCACCTCAACAGAGACTTTTTCAAAAGGCGCAAACTCGTTGCAATCTACCGATCTTCCCAATTCATCACTATAAATCCTGCAAATCTTCCCCAATCCATCATACTCAATTTTATAATCTGTATAATCATCCGTATCAGGATAATGGCCTGCGCTTGCAACAGAATCCGCAAAATATTTCAGACCTCCCTCAATCCTGTTGACAGCATCACTAAGGCTGATTTCATATTCGTGAAGAGATATCAGTCTGCCATCTTCATCATACTGATATAGTATTACCTGATCTCCTCCACGTGCATCCTGCAACGCACTCTGAGCCATAAGCCGTCCGCTTTTGTCATAAAGATCCTTCCTGTTGTGAAATGGGCTCCTCTCTTGCTGCTCGCATATATACAAAATTGAGCCGTCATCAAAAGTAAGTGTATCAGTTTTGTACAAACTCCAGTCTGACTCTTCCAATTGTTCACTTTTGTTGCCATTATTCACATCATCCACATTGTCCACATCATCTGTATTCTCTTCTATCTTTACGCACTCCTCATTATCCTCAGCCACACTTCTTGATTTACAGGCAAACAATGTAATACAGATTACAGGCAG
The DNA here is from genome assembly GCA_045594125.1 of Candidatus Egerieisoma sp. Lineage (GTDB taxonomy): Bacteria > Bacteroidota > Bacteroidia > Bacteroidales > UBA932 > Egerieousia. The sequence continues at coordinate 8,512 of JAZNXX010000021.1, read as the reverse complement.
AATTAAAAGCGGTTTCAACACTCTCTTCATATTCATCTTCTTGTACATTTATCTTTAATAATTATATAATCACCTCTTTACAGAGAACATATATGCCGACAGATATGCAAGAGCCAGGGAGAGTACCAGATAGGCAAATGTAAGTGAATGGTTCCACATTCCCAACATAAGTGTATTGAGGATTCCGGCAGCTGTTACACCCCATTTAATAAGATTCCACAACTGGGTATCTATTCTCTTGTTGAACCTCTTCAAAAGATATCTTGCAACAAAGAGTGATACTATAAAGAAGAGTGTTGCCATTCTGCCATCAGAATCAAGAGTCTCATAACTCTCAACTCCGCCATAAGAGAGATATGACCACGACAGGGCAAAGAGAGCCTGAGCAGCTCCAAGCAAAATGCCCATCATCACATTTCCCTGCAAAAATCCATTTGTTCCATTAACTGCGCCCTTAGAGGGTGGATTTTCACTTTGGGTCGCATTACTGTCCATATCTGAGGTGGAGTTGTAAGGCTTTTCCACTACTACTACAACATCATCTTCCTTTCCGACAGCCTCATCCGCTGCATTCTTCAGTGACAAGATAAGCTCCTTTACCGATTTGTAGCGCTCTCCTATAGCGGGGGACATTGCCTTCCGTATAACAGCTGCGACGCCGCTTGATACGGCAGACTCCTCAAGTTCCTCCAGATTGCGCAATTTGTTAAATATATCCGAGGCTGTCGGAGGTTTTACACCGGTAAGCATCTTGAAAAGTGTTCCACCCAAAGCATATACATCCATAGTAACAGGGAAACCCTTACCTTCGTGATATCCCGACTGCTCCAATGGTGCATATCCGGGTGTGCCGCCGCCTATAGTTGTGCTGTTTTCCGGATTGCCATTCTCATCATATTGTTTTGAGAGTCCGAAATCAATCAACACCGCCTCTCCGCTCGCTCTAAGCATTATGTTTGAAGGTTTAAGATCGAGATGCAGCATATTGTTTCTATGCATATAGGTGAGTGCAGAGGCTATCTGCGCCGCATATCTCACGCACTGCTGCACCGGCATTCTGCCACCCTGCATTATCTTTGAATCAAGACTGCCTCCCTCACAATACTCCATTGCATAATAGAAGGTATTATTTGCTTCAAACAACTCCAGCACCTTTACAATTCCCGGATGGTGGAGATTGCTCAGATTCGTTGCCTCCTTTTTGAACTTTGCCTTATAATTATCATAGAGTCCTCCCTTGCTTCCACAAGTCACAGTACTGCCTTCCCTATCATTGATATCCTTCATAAAAAACTCCTTGACAGCAACCTTGATTGTTGTCTCCAAAGAGCCCAGAGCTCCACCCACCTTTACCTTTGTTGTAGCCAGATAGGTAATTCCAAAGCTCCCCTGTCCAAGAAATTTCTCAATTACATAATTATATGAATTACCCCTCAAGAGAGTCCCCTTAGCCAAAACATTCTCCATACCCATAGTCATTTAAGTTCCTTTCGACAATACTGCGCCCTCTATTTGAAAACTGCCCTCACGCCACGGCCGTTTTTCCTATATCCGAAATTCATATTATACCTATCACTGCAGAAATAGATAATGTCGGACTGTGTATTGCTTTCGTCTGTTGAAGTTGACATCCAATAATAACCGTCAGCATTCTGGTTGGATACTGAACCGTCGCTAATCCAGCCTGTAGTAGGCAAAAATATGCTCTTTCCATTTGGTCCAGTCACTCTATAACCGTTCTTTCCATTTACGGTTGTCCATTTCCAGGTACACTTTTCAACAAGTTCCTTAGCCTCTGCATAGGTTGGCATACGCCACTTGCCTCCCCAACTTGCCCTGGCAACATCATTTGATGAATCTGCAGGAAGTGAGGTGACAGTTTTGCCGACTGTTCTGGAGTTTTCGTATGAATATTCCGATTTTACTGATGTTTCACCCCACGCATAATAGTTTCCGCTCTCGTATGGTGTTGAAGCTCCAATATTGCAGGTTGCCCACTTTACACTCAAACCGAGATCAACATATTCACGGCCGGCAAGAGTATTGCTGTGGCTAATTGCTTCAGATTTGCTCTGATTATCCGATCTTTTATTTTGGTCGAGAGCAGAGATCCTGTTACTTGCATCCGCCTTACTTTGGCTATTTGTAGCAGTTCTATTATTCGCAGATGCTGAATTGTTGCTCCGATTGGGTGAAACACTCCTAATTTGACCGGTAGAATCCGAACTGATTCTCTGTTGTGGCCTGGATGCTTTTTTCTCTACCTGTTTCTCCACCTGACTGTCAGCTGACGATTTGCTGACAGTCCGATTGGCTGAAGAGCTGTCAGCCCCTCCACCTATACAGAGATAAATCAGTCCTATTGCCAATAGGGAGATAACTCCCCACACCAAATACCTCTTGCTTGATCTCTTCTCGGGAGTTGCCGGTGATTTTTGGCCGTTACCGCCTCCGGTCCTGCCTCCATTGCCACTGCCGCCATTTTTGTTACCTCCGTTACCGTTGCCTCCGTTACTATTACCTCCATTATTCCCCGCACTGCCCCCATTGCCTCGGTATCCTTTATCATTTTTCCCCTCATTATCCTCAAAATGGGTCTCATCATCAATATCTGCAAAATGCTCCTTTCTCTTTCCTTTGCCACCTGCAGTTTCTCCATTACCATTGGAATTTACATCCAATATCTCCAGGAACTTCTCTACACTCTCCGGCCTGTACTTACGTTTCGACATCATAGCGGCAACTATTGCATTGCGCAGATTCTGTGGAGTATCCTCAGGAAAACATTCAACAGGTACTCCGTTTTCGTTAATCTCGTCCGCATCAGGGGGTGTCTCTCCTGTAATCATCTTGAATAGAGTTGCGCCCAACGAGTAGATATCTGTACAAGGGGTAAACTGAGCCACACCTCCTCTCTTATACTGCTCCAAAGGGGCATATCCGTGGCTTATTCCAACAGGTGTTGAACTTGTCTGTCCTCCACCATCCTCATCATAGTGCTTTGATATTCCAAAATCAATCAATACAAGTTCGTCACTCTTGCGGAAGAGAACATTTGCCGGCTTGATATCAAGGTGGAGAATATTTTTACTATGGATATACGACAGAGCATCACAAAGTTGCCTTGTATAATTCTCTGCCACACTGGCCGGAATCACTCCATTTGCTACCCTGCCCTTCAGATCTCCCTCCTGAAGATACTCCATCACATAGTATGCCGTACCATTCTCCTCAAAGACATCAAATATCTTTATGATATGGTGATTATCAAGTTCGGCAATAGTCTGAGCCTCCTTGATAAATTTCATTCTGAAACGTTTGACCAGTTCCTTGCTTCCCTCAGAACCTATCGAAACTTGCGATGTTGAGGCATCCCTGTTGCAATGCTCCTTCATAAAGAACTCCTTGATGGCAACCTTGCGGTTAAGCGAAAGTTGTGTTGCCATATAGGTTATTCCAAAGCCTCCCTGTCCAAGGAACTTCTCTATCCTGTAACTTCCTCCGTGCAGAAGGCTCCCAGGTTTCAAATGCATTTTATATTCCATAGTATTAATAATTGACCTCCACAAAATTAAGAAAAATATACCCCACTCTATCCAAAATCACCCTCAAATTTCGACCCGCTTTCGCGGGTCTTTATACTTGTGGCTCTTAAATGCCACAAGTTATGTTTAAATGCAGCCCACTATCCACTCTCGCTTAGGGAAATTTCCCGAAATTCCTGCTACCGAGTTTGAATACCATCCACCTTTATTCTAGGACAGGACGGATACTGAACCCGTCGCGACGGTCGTCCCAACTCTCAATATAGATGTTACTACTGAAGTAAAGGTGGTATGCGTAATCGGCATTACCCTCGTCCGGCGAAGAACTCCAATAGTTCCCGCACCCGCCCGCAAAGATAAGCGAATCCCCGGCTCGCAAACCAGCAGTTGGAAGAAAGATACTGTTCCCGTTAGGACCTGTGACCCTATAGCCATTATGACCATTAAGCGATGTCCATTGCCATTGGCATTTGTTTTTTAATTCTTCAAATTCTGATTTTGTTGGCAATCGCCATTTGCCACCCCAATTGGCCCGTGCAGCATCGTAAGATGGATCTCCAGAGATAGCACCTATACTTTTGCCATAGGTCTTGCTGTTCCCAAATGTATATTTCGATTTGGTCGTAGTCTCGCCCCAGGCGTAATGGTTGCCGTAGTCGCTTGGGCTGTTTGCCCCGACATTGCAGGTCGCCCATTTTACACTTAGACCCAAATCTACCCATTCGTGGCCCTGATGAACGCCTTTACTGGTGGCCGCTTGATGGCGTTGGTGCTCTTGTTCGACTTTTCTGGACTCTTCGGCTTTATGTGCAGCGTCCTCTTTTGCTTTTCTATCTGCTTCGGCTTTACGCTCAGCTTCTAATGCTGCCTGACGCTTTTCCTCATCTGATACCAGTTTAGCTTGCCGCTCACGCTCTGCTTTCTCCGCTGCCTCCGACTCCTGCGCCTTCCGCATACCGTCCTTTACAAACTGTTCACGCTCAAGGCTATCTTTTTGTTTCTGAAGAAGCATCACTATTTGCGCAGACTCCGATTTGCGTTCAGTATCCAATGCTATCTGATGCTCCACCTCATTTACAATGAATTTTGCATCCTGCACCTGCTCTCGTCCTACAACTTCTTCTACTTCGTCTTCATCACACAATATAGGACGAATACTTAAACCCACATTGCGTAAGATACTCTCCACATATTTATCGCCATTATAGAAGCGAAGATAGTAAGCTCGTGATGTATCACTCTCGTTCGGAGTAGAGTTATAGTAGAATCCATCCTCTCCAAATCTGGAATAATTACCCAAAAAATACCTGCCCGCAGCGGGCAAAAAGATACTATTACCATTGGGACCGGTAACTAAATATCCATATACACCATCAATTTTTCTCCATTTCCATACACACTTCTCTATCAATTCTTCCATCATCACCTTTGTTGGCAGACACCAATTGCCACCCCAATTGGCCCGTGCAGCATCGTAAGATGGATCTCCAGAGATATCACCTATACTTTTGCCATAGGTCTTGCTGTTCTCTTTTGTATATTCCGATTTGGTCGTAGTCTCGCCCCAGGCGTAATAGTTGCCGTAATCACTCGGACTGTTTGCTTCCACATTACAGGTCGCCCACTTCACACTCAGACCCAAATCTACCCATTCGTGGCCATTCTCCTCTCCTCCTACACTTGACTGCAAATTATCCATAATTATCTTTTCATTAATCTTACCACCTACAATAAAGATTAAGCCCAAAAGAACCACCACAGCTGCTACAATACCTACAATCTTCCTTAATGGAACAACTTTTTTATCTCCTTGAGTTCCTGTATGATTATGCACAGCAGATGAATTTCTATCATCAGCTCTCTCTTTTTCCTTATTCGAATCTGATTCCTTCACACGATGCTCTGTCACATCACTATCATCTTCAACCAACTTCGCAACTATCGGCTCTTCTGCGGCTGAACCGGTATCCAACATAGCCATAAACTCCTCAATACTTTGCGGACGGTTTGACTCATCCAGTTCCATTGATGCACTGATTGTCCGTTTTGTTGACTCAGTGATGGATTCTGGAAGAGGTACAAGCAAATTCTTCTTGCTTATCCTCAATGTGGCACTAACTGGTTTGACTCCTGTCAACAATGTATAAAGGGTCGCTCCGAGAGAATAGATATCTGCAGCAGGGGCAAACTCCACAATATCGTTTCCCATCTGTTCAGGAGGAGCATAGCCGGGTGTGTTGCCCATAATGGTGGAGGTATTCTCTCCATTCAGCTCATCATACTGCTTGGAGACACCAAAGTCTATCAGAATTGCATTACTCTGCGGATCAACCATTATGTTGCCCGGTTTTATATCAAGATGGAGGCGTTTGCGGTCGTGGACATATTTCAGGGCATCGCACACTTGGAATATATACCCAAGAGCCCTCTGCTCCTCCAATGGGCCACTCTGATCTACCATCTCTTTCAGAGAGATTCCTTCTATATAATCCATTACATAATAGAAAGTTCCATTCTCTTCAAATACATCAGTAACCTTTACTATATTGGGATGGCTCATTTTATGCAGAGCCACTGCCTCCTCTATAAACTTCTTCTTAAGCTTTTCAACCAGTTCCCTCTTACTCTCTGTCGCTACAACCACATTTCCAGTTATAGAATCTCTGTTACAGAAATCGTTAATAAAGAACTCCTTGATGGCAACCCTATTCCTGAAAATGATATGCTCTGCCTCATATGTGCAGCCAAAACCTCCGCTACCTATATAGTTTACAATTCTATAGGTATTGCCGTGAAGACAACTTCCCTGTTCTAAATATGACTGACTCTTCATCATAATTATATCTATATAAGTTCTTTATTCTAAAACTGGACGGATGTTGCGGCCGTATCGTCGATCATTCCATCTTACATTCTGACCTCCTTTATCAAAGCCCAAACAGCAAGCATCATTTGCATCACTCCCATTTGGAGTAGAGCTCCAAATCTCTCCATATTTTCCTAAATCGTTACACGATGTCCCACGCCACCATCCACCGACAGGTATGAAGATAGAATTCCCATTTGGTCCAATAATTTTAAAACCTTTATGGCCATTAGATGTTGTCCATTGCCATTTGCATTTCACTCTTAGCTCTTCCAATTCGTATTGTGATGGCAGACGCCACTTTCCGCCCCAATTTGCCCTTGCTGCATCATAAGATGAATTGCCTGATATATCTCCTAAGCCCTTACCGTATGTCTTGCTATTCCCCTTTGTGTACTCTGTTTTATTTGTAGTTTCTCCCCAGGCATAATAGTTACCATAATCTCCAGGAGTTAAGGCGCCCACATTACAAGTAGCCCATTTTACACTCAAACCCAAATCTACCCATTCGTGGCCTTGATGCTTGCTCATAGTGTTGGCTATTGACTGTCGCTGATGTTCTTGTTTTGCGTTGCGGGACTCTGCACTCTTACGCTCAGCAGCCTCCTCAGACTTTCTTTCACTCTCTGCCTTAAGTTTCTCTTGTAGTTCTGCCTTTTTATCTATCTCTGCTCTGTCATTCCCTTCAGACTTGTATTCAGACTCCTCCTTTTGCTTGCTTTCATTCTCCACATTAAGTTTTGCCTGATTGTTTTCCTTTATGCTTATCTCTTGTTTGTGTTCAGTTTCCAATGCTTGCTGGCGCACTTTTTCCTCGTCAAATAATTTGGATTCTATATCTTGCTTTGCTTTCTGTCTTACTATCTCTTCTTGTGAATTCCTTGCACTTACCTCAAGAAACTGTACTTGTTCAAGGCTGTCTTTCTGTTGCGAAGGAGACTCAGATAGATATTCTTCTCTAATTTTATCTTCATTATTGCCCCATTCTTTTCTATTTAACCACAGATAGAATGCCACCACTATTACCAACAAAAAACCAAAAATCACACCTAAAATATTTTTCCACAAAACCGGTTTCTTATCAGTATCCTTTTTTGATAAATTGACAGGTTCACTCTTCTGACTGTTTTCTCGGTTTGAAGAATCAATTTGTTTTAGATTTTCTGTATGTTCAGAAGTGATTTCTTCTTCAGGCTGATTTCTACTCTCTGACTGACTGTCATCTCTCAAATTCCCATTTTTATTAGTATCCTCAGTATTATTAAAATACTCAATTTCATTTTTTTTCTCTTCAAGATCCGTCTCTTCAACCTGTAATTTTACGGCTATTGGATTACTAGCATCTGAACAGTTATTCAACATACCCATAAACTCTTCAACGCTCTGTGGCCGATCTTTTCGACGGGGCGACATAGCTTTCTCTACGGCTGCCTTTAAATATGACGGAATCTTATCCGGCATAGGAGGCAATCCATCTTCCTGCACCTCATCAGCATCAGGAGGTCTGACTCCTGTCAACATATTGTATATTGTCGCGCCAAAAGAATAGATATCAGTTGAAGGTGAGAAATGCAATATTCCTCCCTGTCTGTACTGCTCCAATGGTGCATAACCTCTGCTCATTCCAACGGGAGTGGAACTTGTCTGGCCACCTCCATCCTCATCATAATGTTTGGAGATGCCAAAATCTATCAGAACCAATTCCAACTCACCCCTAAAGAGCACATTTGAAGGTTTAATATCAAGGTGAAGAATATTCTTGCTGTGGATATATGACAGTGCATCTCCTAATTGTTGAATATAACCCGATATGAATTCTACCGGAATACCATCAGCAGGGATACGATTTTTCAGATCACCCCCTTCAAGATATTCCATCACATAATAAGCTGTTCCTTTCTCCTCAAAGACATCATATATGCGGATGATGTGGTTATTATTCATCTCTGCTATAATCTGCGCCTCCTTGATGAATTTCTTACGGAAACGCTCTACCAGATCTTTACTGCCCTCTGACCCGACAGAAACCTCAGAAGTGGATGCATCCCTGTTGCATAGCTCCTTCATAAAGAACTCCTTGATGGCAACATTTCTGTTCAAT
>JAZNXX010000020.1:0-3166 GCA_045594125.1 Candidatus Egerieisoma sp. | reverse complement strand
GACCAGACCTACAACTTCATCTTCTGGGCTCAGGTAGATCCTGATGCAGCTAACGGTAACGGTCACTATAATACAAGCGACCTTAGAAATGTATCAATTTTGAATTATGCAGATGAGCAGGCAAACGACGAGAGCCGTGCTGCTTTCTTTGCAGTTGAGCAAAACTTGAAGATTACCGGAGCAATCAACAAGACCATTACCCTAAAACGTCCGTTTGCACAGTTGAACTTTGCCACCACAACTTATGGGTCTGCAGCACTTGGAGAAGATACAGTAAACAGCTCAAAGGTTGTTGTAAAGAATGCAGCTACATCATTCAATACACTATTGGGTCAAGGTGAGGGATCATCAGAGGTAACATTTGCAGCTACTGCAACTCCAAACGATCCTGCAACTATCAATGTAAACAATACCAATTACAACTGGCTTTCAATGAACTATTTGATGGTTCAGGGCGATGGTGATGTAGTTGAGCTTGACGCTTACTTTGATGTTACCTATTGCAACAGCGTAAACGGTACTATCCACCACAATTTGAAGAACATCTCAGTAAAAGAGAACTACAGAACCAACATCATTGGTGACTTGATCTTCAATACCACCAAATTTGAGGTTGTTGTGGATGAGAAGTTTGATGATAATTCACCAATCAACTATGAGTATATTCAGGCTGATGTTGCTACTCAGGATGAGCTTGAGGAGGTTTTGAAACAGAATGTTGAGGTTATTGATGTAACTCTAACAAATAATGTTGATTTGGATGCCTCTGATGCATATTTGAAATTAGGAGGTGCAAATACCAAAGAAATTATCATTGATGGTGCTAAAATCCAGACAAAGGCCGGAAGTGATGCTTACTATACATTGAACCTTTCAACTACATATTGGTCACGTTTGAACACAGTTAATCCTGATGCTAAGATTATTATGAGAAACTTGAACCTTACAAGCTCTCAAACATCAGGTACCTGGAATTCATACGATGTTACTTTCCAGTGTAATGTTGAGATGGAGAATGTTAATCTCTTGAAAGCACTTGCTCTTGACGGTGCTGGCAAAACAGCTCTTCTTAAGAATGTGACTATCAGCGAAACCAACGATTATTACGCACTTTGGATTTCATCAGCTGTTAAGGAAGTATCTATCGAGGGTGGTGAAATCAACTCTCTTGGTAGAGCTATAAAGATTGATGAGCAGTATGTGGGTGAAGAGGAGAAAGTAAAGACTGAGCTTTCTGTTTCAGGAATGAAATTCTCTTCAGCAAAGAAAGCAGCTGTGATAGTGAAGTCGACTATGGGAGCAACTATCAAATGGGGAGAAGGTAATGATATAACTGAAGTTGCTGCAGACCCGCTAAACGCTGTATGGGTTGATGAGGCTTCTGCTCAATATGCAGATCTTGTAACCGTAGAGGGTGCAAATGTAGTTGTTGAGGGTACTTCTGCTTCAGATATAACTGTTGTTTCGACAGCTGACGAGTTGAGAACTGCAATTAAAAATGTTAAGGATGATGCAACAATCGTTTTGAAAGATGGTGAGTATGAGGGATTGTTCTTCGTTGAGGGTAAAAGTCTCAATCTTGTTTCCATTAATAAAAATATGGCTACTATAGATGGTAAACTTGCTATTGCAGCATCTGGTAAAACTATCAACATTTCAGGTTTGAACTTTGAAAACGAGTATACAGGAAGCGTAGTAGCTAATCACCAATATGTTGACAAGACCGGAAAATATATCATCGGTTTGTATTGTGCTTCAGTAAATATTACTGATTGTATTTTCAATTTGTCTACAGATGGTGGAATTAATTTCTATGCCATAAATAATCCTGAGTATTGCACTGTTGAGAATTGTACATTTAATTGCAATGGTTTCAGACCAATTGTCTCTAAAGTTAATGTTACTGTAAACAATTGTACTTTCAATGATCAATATAGATATGCTCTTCAGGTATGGGGTAACAAGAATGATGGAAATGAACAGGTTGTATTTACCAACAACAAGATTGTGAATCCTTGTGCTACATCAGGTAAACCATTTGTAGCCGGTATCTCTATTTCAAAATCATATACTATCAGCAATGTTTCTGTAGAGGTAGCAAACAATACAATGGAAACTGTTGCATATAAAAGATTGCAATATACTTATGAGAATGATCCAAACATTGATATGACTACAATCTCTGTAACAGGTGCAGATTTCGTAACAGAGCAGGAGGCTGAGGAATATGAAAAGAGCTTGATTCTTGAAACTGCATCCGATATGTTGTGGTTTGCAAATGAGGTAAACGTAAAGAAAAACTCATTCAGCGGTAAGATCGTAAAACTTGGCGCAGATATCGACCTTGCGGGTATTGACTGGGAGCCTATCGGACAGACTGGTGCAACTACTTTCAATGGAATATTTGATGGCCAGAACCATACCATCTCAAATCTAAATATTGATTCTGAGGACCAGACAGGTGCACACTACTCTTCAGGTCTTTTTGGTTGGGTTGAGTCTCAAAGCGAAAATCACGGACATATCAAAAATGTGAATATTTCTGGTGCAACTGTTAAGGGTCACCATAACTGTGGAGCATTGGTTGGTTATATAACTCAAGAGACAGCTTTGGTAGAGAACTGCCACGTTTCAGGTGCAGCAATCAGTTGTACAATGTATGATAGCGAAGCTAATGGTGATAAAGCTGGTGCTTTGATTGGTAATGCCACAGTTGCTACTCCAGTGAAAGATTGTTCTGCTTCAAATTCTACCGTTTCTGCAGGTAGAGATGGTGGTCAGGTTATCGGTGCAGGTAAAGAGGCTAATGTAACAGGTTGCTCGGCTACTGATGTAACTGTAACTGCAAATGGAACAAGTACCGGTGCCAACATTAGAAATGAGGTAATCGGTAGACTACTATAATAGTTATAGGGTTAAAAACTTATAGTAGAATAGCCCCCGGGTCCTTGACCGGGCCCGAGGGTACCAAAAAGAAAACAAAAAATAACATTAATAATTAAAAAACACTTAAGAAATGAGAAATCTTTTCAATTTTCTATGCGCACTTGCAGCAGTTGCAATGATCGCAGTTTCGTGTTCAAAAGAGGAAGCTCTTGTTGAACCAAAAGGCGAGATGGCCACAGTGACCTTCTCAGCTGCAGTTCCTGGAGGAGTTGCTACCAGA
>JAZNXX010000019.1:0-11975 GCA_045594125.1 Candidatus Egerieisoma sp. | reverse complement strand
ACTGATAAAATCATAGTCGCAACTGTCATCAATACAAATCGTAAAGATCGACTTGAAATTTTTTGAATGAACATAAACTAAATTTTAGGTTAATAATAATGTTAATATAATTTTAGGTTTAGTTACATCTTAATCAACCTTGTCAACCCGAAATGTCATCAAAAAACTGTAAAATAAACGGTCGTTTTTTTTATGCAAACTGCAATGGTATATATACAAAAAGAGCTGACCATCGGCCAGCTCCTTTGAATATAATCTGTGATTATAATTAGTCGTTAAGTGAGAATCTGCTGAATGCAACAATCTTGACATCTTTATCGATTGAAGCCAAGAAATCTTTAACAGACTGTTTGCCATCACCCATCTGGTAAGCCTGCTCAAGAAGTGTATTCTCCTTGAAGAATTTGCCAAGTCTACCTTTAGCGATGTTCTGGATCTTAGCCTCCTCCTGTGCAAGACCTGCAGTCTTCTCAGCAGAAACGGTAGCTTTGATCTCACGAGCCTGAGCAGCTTGCTCCTCAGTGATCCAGCCTTTAGCCATATTTGATTCAATATGATCCTCGCTGTCAACGTGAGAAGGGTTGATGCCTGCTTTCTTAAGTGCTGACTCTACAGCTTTAAGAACAAGCTCCTCTTTGGTCTTCTCAATAGCAACTGTAAGCTCGTTGTTGATAACCTCTTGTGGAACAGACTCAGCATCAAGGGCAACAGGATTCATAGATGCAACCTGCATTGCGATACCTTTGCCAACCTCAGCTGGAACCACTTTGTTGAAACCAACGATAGCAGCAAGTTTACCATTAATTACGTGAATGTATGAAGCGATGTATGGAGCCTCAATTTTAGCGTAGAATGGAACTGCGTGTTTCTCACCGCTCTTACCTGTCTGTTGAGTAATAGCGTCCTCTACAGTCTGGCCGTTGAATGTGCAAGCCATCAAACCTGCCAAATCTGCAGGGAAGTTCTCAAGAGCACTCTTTGCAATATTGTTTGCCAACTCTTTGAACTCAGCATTTTTAGCCACGAAGTCGGTCTCACAACCAAGGCTGGTAAGCACAGCTTTGGTGTTGTCAGCATTGACAAGTGCAATTACAGCACCCTCTGTGGTCTCTCTGTCTGAACGTTTTGCTGCAACCAATTTACCTTTCTCACGAATGATCTCTTTTGCTCTCTCGAAATCACCCTCTGCCTCTTTCAATGCATTTTTACAATCCATCATTCCGGCACCGGTCATCTGGCGCAACTTTGCAACATCTGCTGCTTTAATTTCCATAACCAAAAACTTTATTATTCGTTAATATTCTCTTTCTCTTCTGCAGTTTGAGCCGATTTGCGAGCACGCAATTTTCTGCCTACCGGTGCATCGTTCTCTTTATTCTCTGCCGACTCTTTCTCCTCTTTCTCCTTCTCTTTCTCCTTCTCTTTCTCTACTCTTCTCTCCTCCAAACCCTCTGAGATAGCTTGGCAAAGAGCGTCCATAATTACTGAGATTGATTTAGCGGCGTCGTCGTTTGCAGGAATAACATAATCAATAGGAGTAGGATCGCAACAAGTATCAACCATAGCGATTACCGGAATGTTAAGGCGGTTAGCCTCTTTAACTGCATTCATCTCTTTCTGTACGTCAACAACGAACAAAGCTGATGGTAAACGGTTAAGATCTGCGATAGAACCTAAGTTCTTCTCAAGTTTTGCTCTCTGACGGGTAATCTGAAGTTTCTCACGTTTTGCAAGAGTCTCAAAAGTACCGTCAGCAATCATTTTATCGATGGTGTTCATCTTCTTAACAGCCTTACGGATAGTAGGGAAGTTAGTAAGCATTCCACCTGGCCATCTCTCTGTAACATATGGCATGTTAACAGTTTTAGCCTTCTCGGCAACAATCTCTTTTGCCTGTTTCTTTGTAGCTACAAATAGGATCTTTCTACCTGCTCTAGCAAGTTGTTTCATCATATTTGCTGCGTCATCTATTTTGACAACTGTCTTGTGCAAGTCAATGATATGTATACCATTTTTCTCCATGAAAATGTATGGAGCCATTTTAGGATTCCACTTTCTCTTCAAGTGGCCAAAATGAGAACCTGCATCAAGTAATTCTTGGAAATTTGTTCTAGGCATCGTTAAAATTTTTATTCTCTTTATTAATCTCTTTTTATCAATCCTGAGTAATGGCTTTGCCAGTCCCAGAGATTTTCCGCAGAAGGACAATTAAAAGTAGTCTCAGGCAGATTGAAGAAAATCTGGATGGAGTCTTTTAATTTGAAATCCTTGCTGTGCTATGATATCAGCTTCAGTATAAATATTAACGTTTACTGAATTGGAAGCGTCTACGTGCACCAGGCTGTCCAGGTTTCTTTCTCTCAACCTCACGGGCATCACGAGTAAGGAATCCTGCTGATTTCAATGTTGAACGGTAAGCCTCTTTGTTGATTTCGCAAAGAGCGCGTGCAATAGCCAAACGCAAAGCCTCTGCCTGACCTTTAGTACCACCACCGTTAAGGTTAGCCTTGATGGTGAAGTCAGCCAATGTACCTGTCAACTCTAGCGGTTGTTTTACAATAAATTGAAGAGAAGGCTCAGCAAAGTAAACCTCAAGCTCTTTACCATTGATTGTAATGTTACCACCTTTAACTGATGTGTTCACATAAACGCGAGCAACTGCTGATTTACGTCTTCCAAGGGCGTTGATTACTTCCATGCTCTGTTTAAATTTCGTTTAATTTGATTGTTCTTGGTTTTTGTGCTTCGTGCGGATGCTCCGATCCCTCGTATACATACAAATTACGGAACAATTGTGCACCTAGTTTATTCTTAGGAAGCATACCTCTTACTGCCTCCTCAACTACGGCTAAAGGTTTGCGAACCAACAACTCTTTTGGAGTTGCGAAACGCTGCCCGCCGGGATACCCTGTATGTCTAACATACACTTTGTCTGTCAACTTTTTACCAGTCAAACGTATTTTGCTTGCGTTCAAGATAATTACATTATCACCGCAATCTACGTGTGGGGTGTAGTTGACTTTGTTCTTGCCTCTAAGAATAAGTGCTACTCTTGAAGCAAGGCGTCCTAATACTAGATCAGTAGCGTCAATCACAACCCACTCTTTGTTTACAGATTGTGCGTTGGCAGAGACTGTCTTGTAACTTTGATAATCCACTGTGTTGATTTTTAGGTTAATACTTATTTTAGTTGCGATTTTCCCCTTTTAAGGGGGTGCAAAGATAGTATTTTTTTTTAAAGTGACAAAATATGAGCTATTTCATACCATAAATTGTTAATTTTATTGTGTTTGGCACAGGCCTCATCAAGTGGAGTATAGACAATTTCACCATTGATTTGTCCCACCATAACACCACTTTTCCCCGACAAAAGTGCCTCAACGGCACGGTTGCCCAAAATGCTGGCAAGTACCCTGTCGTTGCAAGTTGGAGAGCCGCCACGTTGCATATGCCCAAGTGTGCTTACCCTTGTCTCATAGTTCGGCAACCTCTCCCGCACAAGTTTTGCAACAGTCTCGGCACTGCCGTTCTTCTCCCCCTCTGCCACTATCACAATTCCGGAGGTCTTGTTTTTCCTCCTCTCCTCATTGAGGTATGAGCAGAGGGAGTCGATATCTGTAACTACCTCCGGGATAAGGGTCGCCTCCGCTCCGGTGCTTATTGCTGTGTATAGGGCAATGAACCCAGCATCGCGGCCCATCACCTCTACAAAAAAGACAAGATTGTGGGAGTCTGCAGTGTCGCGGATCTTGTCAATCGCCTCCACCGCCGTATTGACAGCCGTATCAAAGCCTATGGTAAAGTCGGTTCCGTAGATATCATTGTCGATTGTTCCCGGGATTGCCATTACCGGTATGCCAAACTCCTTGTAGAGAGCATTTGCACCTCTGAAAGAGCCGTCGCCTCCAATCACAATAAGGGCATCAATGCCTGCCTCCTCCATATTTGAGACAGCAATTTTTCTCACTTCGGCCTCCTTGAATTCAGGACACCTGCTCGACTTGAGGATTGTCCCGCCCATAGAGATTATCTTTGAAACAGAGTGCGACTGCATACTCATAAATCTTCTCTCCAGAAGTCCACTATATCCCCTCATCACACCTACAACCTCCAGTCCCCTGTAGATTGCACTCCTTACAACTGCCCTAATTGCAGCATTCATTCCCGGCGAGTCGCCACCTGAGGTGAGGACCGCCACTCTTTTTATCTTCTTCTCCATACCTTTCACTATATACTTTCACGCATTACATATATTGTCATTACAGCCACCCTACATATAATATATATATGGTATCTTCAAATATAACAAATTTTACACCCCGAGGATGCAATTTCCCATTTTTTTGTCCGGATGATTAAAATTTGAACACTTTTCTTGTACTTTTGCAGATATAAACAGAGCCATTTGATTTAGAAGATGAAGATAGGCAATATTGATTTGGGAGAAAAACCTCTTTTTCTTGCACCGATGGAGGATGTGACAGATGCATCTTTCAGATATATTTGCAAGGAGTTCGGGGCAGATATGATGTATACGGAGTTTGTCTCTTCCGACGGTCTGATAAGGGATGCAAAAAAGTCGCTGGCAAAGCTGGTGACATACGACTATGAGAAACCTGTCGGCATACAGATATACGGACATATACCTGATGCAATGGTGGAGGCGGCCAAGATGGCTGAGGAGGCTTCCCGTATTGCCGGAGGTGCCGGAGCAGATGTGATTGATATAAATTTTGGCTGTCCTGTAAACAAAATTGCAGGAAGAGGTGCAGGTTCGGGAATGATGAGGGAGCCCGACAAACTTGTGGAGATAACAAGGAGGATAGTGGAGAGTGTAAAGCTTCCGGTTACGGTAAAGACCCGTCTGGGCTGGGATGAGAACTCAAAGATTATAGTTGAACTTGCCGAAAGATTGCAGGATGTGGGTATTGCTGCATTGACAGTCCACGGAAGAACCAGATGCCAGCTCTATAAGGGAGAGGCCGACTGGACACTCATCGGAAAGGTGAAGGAGAATCCGAGAATGACCATTCCGATTATAGGAAATGGTGATATAACCTCGGCGGAGGGGGCTAAGATGGCATTCGACAGATATGGAGTGGATGGCATTATGATTGGAAGGGCAACATACGGACGTCCTTGGATTTTCAAGGAGATAAAGCACTACCTCAAATATAATGAGCCGATGCAGCCCCTTACTCTTGATGAAAAGGTGGAGCTGGCCAAGAAACATTTCAAGAGGTCAGTTGAACTGAAAGGAGAGCGCGTGGGTGTATTGGAGATGCGCCGTCACCTCTCAAACTACTTTAAAGGAATTAATAATTTCAAGGAGACACGTCTTAAACTGGTAACGACAAATGAGCCTGAGAAGATTCTGGAACTGCTGGATTTCATAAAGGTCCATTTTGCCGGAGAAGAAACTCTATAACCTTAAATGAATATGTTGGGAATCGCCTCAAAAATATTTCTCTTTCCCTATTTCGCAATCCTGAAATTTAGACATTTTCTCTACGACAGGGGAATAAAGAAGAGTAAAAGCTATCCTGTACCGGTTATCTGCATAGGCAACATTACTGTTGGCGGTACCGGAAAAACTCCACACGCCGAGATGCTTATAAGGTTGCTTGGTGAAAGGTACAATGTGGCGCTACTCTCCCGGGGATACAAGAGAAAGAGCAAGGGATTCAGAATTGTAGGGGCGGATGACAACTATAAAATGTGCGGTGACGAACCTCTCCAGATAAAGCAGAAGTTCCCTGAGGCGACAGTTGCCGTATGCAAGGACAGATGTGAGGGTATAGAGAGACTGCTTGCGATGGAGAAGAAACCCGACATCATAATCCTTGATGACGGATTCCAGCATCGCAAGGTAAAACCGAGCCACTCTGTAGTTTTGGTTAACTACAACAGGCCTCTGAAGGGTGACAATCTTCTTCCGATAGGCAGACTGCGTGACCTTCCTGAGCAGATCAGAAGGGCTGATTCGGTAATCATTACAAAATCACCTGTGGCAGTAGGAGTTGACGGCGTCATTGATCATATAAGGACAGAAGAGGAGGTCAAAATGGAGGAGCCACGCTGGCGCAGTAGCCTGAAGCTGTCGGAGAACCAGAAACTCTACTTCTCATCAATACTCTATGGCAAGGCTCTGCCACTCTTTACAGAAGAGGCAGAGATGCGTTACATCTACTCAGAGAATGCCATCTTCTTTACAGGTATCGCAAATGACAGTGAATTCAGAAACAATCTCTCTGCAGGATATAGAATTATGGGCTCACTTAAATTTGCCGACCACAAGAATTTCTCCAGATCAGATATAAAGGAGATCAACAGATGGGCAGAGAAGAGTCCTACAGCCGCTATCTTTACCACTGAGAAGGACAGCAAGAGATTGTCGGAATGTAAGGGACTCTCCAAATCTGTCAGGTCAAGGCTCTTCTACATCCCTATCGAGGTTGCTATCCTGCCAGAATCTGCCCAGACGCAATTTCTGGAGTCACTTCTATAGCTCCCGCAATATAAACCAATAACCCCAATATTTGTTACATACTGGAATTATTAAAAGTTAGTTTCATGTATGTTGCAAAAAAATCAGGGATAGGTGCCGCAGTGCTGGCATATATCCTGTTGCTGTCGGCACAGTTGTTTGCAGCAACAAATCTGTTGGCGCAATCCGATGAGATTGTTGTAAAGGGAAAAGTGACAGATGCTGCGGGCGAGCCTCTTATTGGCGTCTATGTCTTGATAGAGGGTAGTCAAAGAGGTGTCTCTACCGATTTTGACGGAAATTATCAGATAAATGTTGCACCGGATGCCAGATTGGTCTTCTCCGCTATCGGTATGATGAGCGAGACTCTGCCGGTGAATGGCAGGGAGGTGCTGAATGTTGTGATGAAGGAGGACAATCTGCTGCTCGATGAGCTTGTGGTTGTGGGTTACGGTACACAACGGAAGGAGAATCTTACAGGAGCTGTCTCAACTGTAAATGTGGAGAGGGCTCTGGAGAACAAGCCGTTTACCGATCCGGCAAAGGGACTGCAGGGTGCCATTCCGGGACTTACCATCTCATTCTCAAATGGTGCCATAAATACAGCACCAGAGTTGAACATCAGAGGTTTGGGATCGTTGAATGCAGAGAATGGAGGTGCACCGCTTATTCTCGTGGATAATGTGGTTGTAAATGACATCTCTGTGGTAAATGCAGATGATATAGAGTCGGTCTCTGTGCTCAAGGATGCTTCATCTACAGCTATTTATGGTGCAAGAGCCGCTTTTGGAGTGATTCTTATAAAGACAAAAACAGGCAAAGCGGGCAGCAAATTTTCTGTAAACTACTCCAACAACTTTTCTTGGGGCAAGCCCACCGTTACACCAAAATTCCCCAAAGATGCCGTAGCTGAGATTGTGGCGATGGAGAAGGCGATGGAGCGTGCAAAGCAATCATTCGATATGTTTGGAATGAAGGCCCAGCCCCTCATCAACGGCATTGAGCGCTGGAAGGCAAACTACTCACACAACCGTAAGGGTGATCAGATGATTATGGGCGAGGATTTTGAAATTCTCGACGGGGTTACCTACTTCTACCGTCTTTGGGATCCTGTAGCAATTATGTACCAGGAGTGGACTCCGCAACAGAATCACAATCTCCAGATAACAGGCGGAGGTGAGAAGATAAGTTTTGCATTGAGCGGCGCATACCAATATCAGGAGGGGTTGCTCAAGATCAAACCTGAGAAGTTGAACAAATATAACTTCTCCCTCAGCCTCAATGCCGATATCAACAAGTGGCTCTCGGCAGATTCCCGTGTAAGTTTGAGGGAGAGTGATTTCAAATATCCCTATCCATATCAGGATCCTTATTACTATATGTGGAGGTGGGGTACCTACTTCCCTTATGGAAGATATACCGATGAGAATGGCGTTGATGCATATTTCCGTCACATTCCAGGATTCCTCCATAATGCGGGCTATGCAACTTCCGACGAGACCTATATCACAGCACAGATTGGCGGTACCATCAAGATTGGAGATAATCTCCAGTTGAGGAGTGAATTTGCCTATTCTGCCACAAACGGAGATCTCCACGAAACAGGAGGATATGTAGCCCTATGGGATTTCTGGGGTGGAGGTCTGAACTACAATACAAAATTGCCGGGAGCATCTTCCGACCAGACAAGCCTTACCTCTTCAAAAAGGGTACAGCTCACCTCAAACACCTTTGCAACATACGAAAAGTTCTTCAATGAACACTATCTCAAAGTAACTGCGGGATGGAATGTTGAGCAGGGCAGCTATATGGAGCAATATGCCTCAAAGCTTGGATTGATGGATAAGGAGATGGGGGAGCTCCCTCTTGCCTATGGCCAGGCCAGAGTTGACGGCAACAGTTATGATTGGGCAGTAGCGGGCCTCTTTGCCAGAATCAACTACAGTTACAAGAACAAATATCTTGTTGAGTTGAGCGGAAGGTATGACGGCTCTTCAAACTTCCCGGCCCACACACGCTGGGCATTCTTTCCCTCTTTCTCTGTAGGCTACAGAATCTCTGAAGAGAGCTTTTTTGCACCTCTCAGAGGTGTAATCTCAGATATGAAGATCAGAGGTTCCTATGGATTGATTGGAAACCAGAATGTGGGAGCCGACCGCTTTATACCTACAATGTCCACCGCTCTTGCCAGATGGGTTTCAGAAGGTTCAAGGGTGTTGTATACCGGATTGCCTGCAAATGTCTCCCAAGACCTCTTCTGGGAGGATATTGCAACTCTGAATCTTGGTGCCGACATCAGATTGTTTAAAAATCAGCTGGGAGTAACTTTCGAATGGTTTGAAAGGGTAAACAGGAATATGCTCTCTATAGGGGAGACATTACCTGAGAGTTTCGGCACTTCGGCTGCGATGGTCAACGACGGCCGTCTCCGCACAAGGGGATGGGAGATAACCATCGACGGCAACCATACATTCAATAATGGACTCTACCTCTACACCACTATAAATATAAGTGATTACAGGAGTGTGATTACAGAATGGAACAGCAATAATGCCAATCTGCTCACAGAGAATTATAAGGGCAAGACGATAGGAGAGATATGGGGATTTGTGACCGATCGCTACTTTACCTCGGCTGCCGATGTTGAGTCATCACCAAGCCAGAAGGAGCTGCAGACCGGCAACTTTTCCTTTGGCCCCGGAGATATAAAATATAAAGATATAAATGGCGACAACATCATAGATGCCGGAAATTCGACACTCGACAACCACGGTGACCTTGTAAAGATAGGAAATACTACACCCCGTTACCAATACAGCTTCAGGATAGGAGGTAACTTCAAGGGGTTTGATCTGGACATTTACTTTCAGGGTATAGGCAAACGGGATCTCTGGGCAACCGGCAATGAGGCGATTCCATATTACAGGGGCGCAGATGTAATGTATGAACACCAGATGGATTTCTGGACAGAGGAGAATCAGAACGCAAAGTATCCCCGTCCCTATGTGGGCAATGCACAATCAGCCATAAACAGAATCTCAAGAATGGCAAATGCTGCAGCCAATTCGGGAAACAACTTTTATCCACAAACCAAATATCTCCTCAATCTTGCCTATTTGAGATTGAAAAATCTGACAATAGGATATACTTTGCCACAATCTCTCACCCAAAGGGCCGGACTGAACAAGGTAAGGGTCTACTTCAGTGGCGAAAATCTTGTTGAATTTGCCCAGAGGAAAATACCTGTTGATGCAGAGATTACAGCCGGCTCATCGACCGGTAACTTTTATGGCCGCACTGCCCCCTTCTTCAGAACCCTCTCATTCGGTGTGCAGTTGGGTATGTAAGGCCCCATTCAAACCAGTTAAAACGAGACAATATGAAAAAGAGAACTCTATATATAATATCCCTCTCAATACTCCTCTTGACTGCCTGTTCAAAGGAGTTTCTCGACAAAGGTTCCAATGTGGTATTTGATGATACCAACTTCTGGACAAGTGAGAATAATGTAAAATCATACTGCTGGGAGTTCTACAACCTCTTTAAGGGGTATGGCACAGGAACTGATGGCGATTTCTATTTTACCACATTCTCCGACGATCAGGCGGCAAGAAATATGGACAACTTCCCCCTTGTTGCCCCCTCTTCCGACAGCAATTGGGATTATACCTATATCAGAAAGGCGAACCTTCTTCTGCTCAGGGCTCCGCAGGTGCCGATGAGCAGCGAGGCTGTTGGCCACTATACAGGAGTGGCCCGTTTCTTCAGGGCGTTTGAATATGCCGAACTTATACGCCATTTTGGAGATGTACCATATATAAACAGGTATCTCGACCAGAGCCAGACTGCAGAGATATATGCGCCCAGGACTCCACGCAAGATTATTGTAGACAGCATAATCTCCGATCTGGAGTATGCAGCCCGCA
This sequence comes from Candidatus Egerieisoma sp., assembly GCA_045594125.1. Classification (GTDB taxonomy): domain Bacteria; phylum Bacteroidota; class Bacteroidia; order Bacteroidales; family UBA932; genus Egerieousia. The sequence continues at coordinate 1,562 of JAZNXX010000019.1, read as the reverse complement.
ACATCCGCTCCAATGCGAGGAACAATGCTCTGGGAGATTACAATATGCTCTCTCAGGAGGTCGTCTGGGCCTACCTGAGCCGTGTTGCCCTCTATGAGGGTACATACAGCAAATATGTTGCAGGAGATGAGGCAACTGCTGAACGGTTGCTCCGGATTGCCAAGGAGTCTGCCTCCAATCTTGTGGCCAATGCAGCCCTGCCATACAAACTCACACCTGTATACCACGATCTTTATGGCTCACTCGACCTCTCCGGCAACCCCGAGGTCCTTCTCTACAAATCATACATATCAGGAATCCTCACCCACTCGGTTGTAGGCTATACCAACAGCAGTACAATGATGAACGGACTCACCAAAGATGCTGTAGATTCATACCTCTGTTCCGACGGGCTTCCAATATCCCTGTCGCCTCTCTATAAAGGTGATGATAACATATCCAATACACTTGCAAACCGTGATTTGAGGTTACAGCAGAGTATTGAGGATGAATTGGCCTATATAGGTAATCCGAACGAAAAGGGATTTACATCCAGTACAGGGTACAAGATATCCAAATTCGACAACAACAGCCTCACACCATCAGAGGTGCTTGCCCCCAATAACCCAACGGATGCACCTCTCTTCTGGCTGGCAGAGGTCTATCTCAACTACATCGAGGCTTCTGCAGAATTGGACGAAATAACCCAGACTGATATTGACAACACAATAAATCTGCTCAGGATAAGGGCTGGAGTTGCCGGTATGCAACTTGATGCAATACCTGATGATCCGCTAAGGGATTCTGACCTCTCTCCCCTTTTGTGGGAGATACGCAGGGAAAGGCGCTCTGAGCTGATGATGGATGGGTTCCGTCAGTGGGATATCAGGAGATGGGGCAAACTCAAATATCTTGACCCGTCTGTCAAACCTTCAATATTTATGGGGGCTAAGGTGAAGGATATAGAACCTCAGGAGGGCCTTGCAGTGGATGCCGAAGGGTATATATTGCCCTACGGTGCAGGAGAAGGGAGGGAGATGATTCTTCCCAAATATTATCTTGACCCAATTCCTACGGGCCAGATTACGCTATATACTCTCAAAGGGGTTGATTTTCCTCAAAATCCGGGATGGTAACAGAGAGGTATTCATTATCGCAATACAATATATGTACTTATATAAATTCAGGCGGGGCAAATTGATTTATTCAATTGTCCCGTTCCTTTTTTTCCATTCAGGTTCAAACTTATGAGATTTATTTTGCTTTTAAAAAATTTGGATTGTTGCAGAATTGGTTTTACATTTGTCGTTTGTAAATTTGTATGTAGAGTATACCTACATAAGAATTTGCGATTGAGGATTGCCCCATCAATCTGTTAACCTGACTGCTCAAGAAAAACGACCGTTTATTTTGAACATAACTCCCGGAGGATTCAGGTTGATAAGGTTGATTAAGATGTAACTAAACCTAAAATTATATTAACATTATTATTAACCTAAAATTTAGTTTATGTTCATTCAAAAAATTTCAAGTCGATCTTTACGATTTGTATTGATGACAGTTGCGACTATGATTTTATCAGT
>JAZNXX010000018.1:0-2849 GCA_045594125.1 Candidatus Egerieisoma sp. | reverse complement strand
TTTCACGTGGTCGGCCTGATTACCCTTATCCATCAATTCACCGGGAGTCTGGTTTGAATTCAGAAAATTTACAGCATACACTCCCAACGCATCCTGGTCTTCAAAGCCGTCAGCATTTACTTTTGTGGCAACTTGTGATATGGAGCCCTCCAGATTGATAGGAATCCCCCCTTTTATATTGGGGTCAAACTCCTCTCTCTGCAAACAGGATGCAAGCAGAGAGATTACAGTCAAACTAATAATGATAGATTTGATCTTTTTCATATTATATTCTCTTTATATTTTCAATCAGATTTAATATTCAAGATAGGTAATTCATCAATTACAGCTCCGGACTACCTTCAATAAATACTGGAGGAGTATGTTTATAATTACCTGATTTACCACTATTATAGTCATATTGCTCAGCCTTTGTAGTATTATAATCATCCTTGTCATTTGAATAGAAGCTCTCCATTGAGAAGGACTCCCCTGCATACTCCATAATGCGCTCGACAATAGCCTGACGTGATATTGCTGAGAAATATGGTATATTATTGTTCATACAGCTTGTCGCTTCTGATCTGTATACACCCCTGCTGTGGAAGTAGCCACCCTCAAAAATATCAACCCTATCTGAGTATTTTGGATTGAATATCAGGTGCGACCAGCCAACCTCATTAACATCACCAACAATCTCCAAATTACGGAACCACCCCAAGTTCTTGCTCTTAAGAAAGTCATCAGAATGGGCACAACATTGGCACGCACAAGATGAAATGAAGCTGTTATGGTATATATACTCATCTGCAAGTTTGCCAAATCCGTGTCCGCCAGCCTCGTGCTGCACAATTCCCCTGAAATCGTACGGATAGGCATCATCAGATTTTGGACAGCAGGCAATAGCTGAACCATCACTCCACATATAGCATATACCACCATAATCAGTTGTATTCTCTATCAGTATAACCAAAGTTTCAGCTGGATCCATACCATCTATAGCCTTGGCAGCATATTCATAACAGATATTGTAATCCGGTGAAATTCCTTCAAGTGAATATTGGCTTCCGAACTTGGCATCCTTTACAGTATTTACCGTTCCTATACCACTATCATCTGAGATGCCGAATATCGCATAGACATTGAAATAATCTCTATAGGTTTTATAAGGTTCAACAGCAAAGAGATGCTCCATTCCCTCCTTCAAATCTTCAATATATGTACCAGTTGATATATCCTTGGCATCATAACAGTCACCCATAAAGACAATATTGACGCCATTACCTTTGGTTGCTCTGTTTAGCTCTACAACATCCCCATCTCCATATCCATAATCAAACTGCTCTACAATCATTGAGGTTCTGTAGTTCTTTCCATCCAACAAAAATACAATCTCACCAGCCCTTCCCTCAAATGTCTCTTCTCCTATATATGCACCTGTATGGTCATATAAATCTCTATGTACTATTCCTACATCTGGACCATTCATTGCTGAAAAGGATATCTCTATTTCGCTCTGCCCCACACCAGAAGCAGGTGATACTGTAATCCAATCCGGTTTGCTCTCAATAGACCAACCAAATTTTGAGGGAGCCTTCAATATGTAGGTTCTTGTTTTTACTCCATTCAATGCTCGTGCAACAGAGCGGTTCAGATAGAAATCGTGGTGTGCCGAAATACTCCTGAATTCACTCCACATTATATCAGCCTTATACCTTGTAACAGCATTTTCAGGAACCTCTACAGAAAATGCATCCTTAGAAATACCATTGAAAGAGTCTGATTGTATTGAGGGGGGCTCTACAGATGATGAAACTATTTTTCCAATAGCATAGCAACCGCTAAATGATTTACCACCAATAGATTGCATTGTTGACGGGAATAAAACTTCCTGAATCATACCACAACCTAAAAATGCATTATCTGCTATATATAGAAATCCCTCCGGGAACTCCAATTTACCAGACAATCTTTCATTATGCATAAAAGCAGCACGGCCTATCTCTCTCAATGTAGATGGTAAAATTACTGTTGAAAAATTATTATTTTCAAATGACATTGTAGGTATATTAATTACCCCTTCAGGTATTACCAATTCACCTTGAAAATTACAATTTGAAAAACAAGATTCACCTATTTCAGTTACATTATTCAAATCCAAGACTCCTGTAAATTTAGAATTGTAGAATGTTGAACGGTCAAGAGAACTTAGCTTATCCGGTATTCTTAATCCCCCAGAAAAATTTCCAGCATTATTGAATGCGCCCAGACCTATACTCTCAATTTTATCTGGTAAAATCAAATTGCCGAAAAGAGAGCAGAGTTCAAAAGCATTATTACCTAAATGAGTCATTGACAAGGGGATTTTTAATTCGCAAGACAAAGAACTACAAAATGCAAAAGAGCTATTTCCAAGTATTCGGACTTTATCTGCCATTAGAAGAGATGTGATATTAGTTGTTTGAAAGGCATAATCATTAATAATCTCCACATCATTAGGGATTATCAAATTGCCTGAGAGTCCAGATCCGGAAAAAGCATACGACATAATCTCAACAACCTTCTCCGGAAAGACAAAGTATCTGAGTGTCTTTTTTGATTTAAAGGCATTTGGAGGTATTATATCATCTCTCTTTTCATCAGGTATCTGCCCCCAATTTCCATTAGGCATCCACCCGAGCACATTGCGTCCTACTGCACACTGCAATATTTTTGTCTCCTTAAGATTAATTGCCTCAAGAATATCCATTGAATCTCTCATAAAATCAAAATCCTTCTCATTGATCTTTCCTGAAACCTTGAGGTTCTTTATCTTGTCGGGATTCTTTTTGTCATTCTTTATAAAGAGACCCAATGTACCGGGCTCCTGC
>JAZNXX010000017.1:0-37771 GCA_045594125.1 Candidatus Egerieisoma sp. | reverse complement strand
CCTGTCTCAGTTCGGATTGGAGTCTGCAACTCGACTCCATGAAGTTGGATTCGCTAGTAATCGCGCATCAGCCATGGCGCGGTGAATACGTTCCCGGGCCTTGTACACACCGCCCGTCAAGCCATGGAAGCTGGGGGTGCCTAAAGTCCGCGACCGCGAGGAACGGCCAAGGGCAAAACCGGTAACTGGGGCTAAGTCGTAACAAGGTAGCCGTACCGGAAGGTGTGGCTGGAACACCTCCTTTTTGGAGCTGTACTAATTGAAGATAAAGGTTGTGCCTCTTCTTCTTGCTGTTGGAAATGCTATTGATTTTATACGGTCTCGTAGCTCAGTTGGTTAGGGCACCACAGTGATAATGTGGGGGTCCGCCGTTCAAATCCGCGCGGGACTACTTAAAAGTTCTTAACTTAATGGAATAAAGGATTATGGGGGACTAGCTCAGTTGGCTAGAGCACTTGCTTTGCAAGCAAGGGGTCAAGGGTTCGACTCCCTTGTTCTCCACTCTTTTTTTATTCAGCCTTTATGGCATCTGGGGGACTAGCTCAGTTGGCTAGAGCACTTGCTTTGCAAGCAAGGGGTCAAGGGTTCGACTCCCTTGTTCTCCACATTCTAACAAAAAACTATTTCAAAAATTTAAGCTACCATATACGGTAGCTTTTTTTTATGCATTTTTATTCTTAAATTTGCACGATTGTAAATGAAAATAAATAAATCAAACACAATAATATACATATGACAGCTAAAATTAATTGCTTTATCCCATTTAAAGATAAAGTACAGGTTTTCGGAACCGTTAATGGTTTGAAAGAGAATGAGTTGGTAGGAAAGATCTACCTTTTGGCAACTGAGCCAGCTGAGGCTGAGATTGAGGGTTGCGAGGTTTTGGCAATTGACTCTCTCAACAGCTCTGCTACAATTAAGAAAATTGCTGAGAAATCAGATGCAAAATTCTCTTTGGTTTACACCAAGTATACTACATTGGAACTTGGATACTTTGCTTTGCAGAGATTTGTCAACATTGCAGAGGACAGCAATGCTTTGATGTTGTATGCAGACCATTATCAGATTGCTGACGGCAAAAAGAGTGCAGCTCCTGTAATCGACTATCAGTTTGGAAGTTTGAGGGATGATTTCAATTTCGGATCTGTTTTGTTCTATAAGGCAGAGGCTTTGAAGTGTGGTGCTAGCAGAATGAAACAGGACTACAAATTTGCCGGCCTATATGATTTGCGCTTGAAAGTTGCTCAAAAAGGAGAAATTCTTCACGTTAATGAGTATTTGTATTCAGAGGTTGAGAATGATACAAGAAAATCTGGTGAGAAGATTTTTGACTATGTTGATCCTAAGAACCGTGGCGTACAGATTGAGATGGAGCAGGCTTGTACTGAGCATTTGAAGGAGATTGGCGGTTATCTTGAGCCTGAGTTCAAACATATTGAGTTCAGTGAGAATAACTTTGAGTTTGAGGCTTCTGTAATTATCCCGGTATTCAACAGAGTACGTACAATTAGAGATGCCATCAAATCTGTCCTTTGTCAGGAGGCTAATTTCAAATATAACCTTATCGTAATTGACAACCACTCTACTGATGGTACAACAGATGCAATCAAGGAGTTTGCAGGTGATGAGAGATTGATCCATTTGATTCCTGAGCGTAAGGATTTGGGTATTGGCGGTTGCTGGAATGCAGGTGTTCACCACCCTAAATGCGGTAAATTTGCTGTTCAGTTGGATTCAGATGATGTATATTCTGGTCCTGACACACTACAGAAGATTGTGAATGCTTTCTATGAGCAGAATTGTGCAATGGTAGTAGGTACATATATGATGACCAACTTCAATATGGAGATGATTGCTCCGGGCATTATTGACCATAAGGAGTGGACTCCAGAGAATGGTAGAAATAATGCTTTAAGAATCAATGGTTTGGGTGCTCCACGTGCTTTCTATACACCTGTACTTAAAGCCATCAAGGTCCCTAATACCAGCTATGGTGAGGATTATGCACTCGGTTTGAGATTCTCTCGTGAGTATCAGATTGGAAGAATCTATGATGTGCTTTACAACTGCCGCAGATGGGAGGACAACTCAGATGCATCATTGGATATTGTAAAGATGAACAATCATAACTTGTATAAAGATAGAATCAGAACTTGGGAGTTGCAGGCTCGCGTTGCTCTAAAGAAATAGTTATGACCAATAATTACCAATTAACAAATAAAGCTGTCTACGATCTTATCGATAGGCAGCTTGCCGTTTGGCAACAGGCCTCTGATAACTTCAAGGCGTTGGCAAATGTGGGTGTAAAGGAGATCAATCTGGCTGGATTTCCAGTAAAGGTTCAGTTCAATCCTGCACGAATTGTCTCTTCTGCTGCCAAGGTTGACCCCAAGACAATTAAAGAGAGAAAGTGTTTCTTGTGCGGAGCGAACAGACCTGCCATTCAGGAGGGATTGCCATTTCAAGGCAAAAAATCAGAGTATACAGTTTTGATCAATCCGTTCCCTATCTTTCCGAAACATCTTACAGTTCCTGATACCTCTCACGTAAATCAGACAATTGAAGGAGAGTATGAGAGATTTGAGGATATGTTGTCGCTTGCAGAGACTTTGGATGATTTCTTGTTCTTCTATAATGGCCCAAAATGTGGAGCATCTGCTCCGGATCATATGCACTTCCAGGGTGGAAATAAAGGATTCCTTCCTGTAGAGTATAATTACGGGGCACTGCAAAAGACTCTTCTTGTTGATTCAGAGAATGTGAAGGTATTCTCTGTGGAGAATTATATGAGAGGAATTATGGCAATTGAGGCACTTGACAAGAGTGCTGCCGTAGCCCAGTTCCGCAAGATCTATTCATTGTTGGAGGAGAAAGAGGGAGAGTGGGAGCCTATGTTGAACCTTCTCTCCTGGACTGTTAAAGAGAACGGCGCGACCAAATATATCTCATTGATCTATTTGAGGGAAAAACACCGCCCATCTCACTATTTTGCAGAGGGTGACGACAATATCCTTCTAAGTCCGGCATCTGTGGATATGGGTGGAGTCTTCATTACTCCTTTGGAGAAGGACTTTGTAAAGATTACCGGGAAGGAACTTGGTGAGATTGTTGATGAGCTCCAGATCAGTGCTGAGCGTTTTGGTATGATCAAGAATGCTCTAAGGAAGCAGCCTGTAGTAAAGGTTGGCATTATGAGTGATGAGGAGATCAGATTTGAGTTGAACGATATTTATGAGTTTTCTGCACCGGAAGAGTCTGAGCCATTTGCAGTAAAGGGTATCCAGAGCGCAAAGTTCCAGAATGGAAAAGTTTGCTGGAATGGCAAAGAGTATACAGAGTTGCTCTTCACTCCAAAAGGTGTTGGAACATTCTGGTTGAAGGATGTTACCATCGGTGTAAACTTCCATTGGGAGCGTAAGGAGGATCAGAAATTCGGCTCGTCATTGAAGGTGATAGTTGAAAATGGAAAACTCACTGCTGTCAATATCATAGGTGTGGAGGATTACCTTACAAGTGTCATTTCAAGCGAGATGAGCGCAACAGCTTCTGAAGAGCTTTTGAAGGCACATGCCGTAATCTCGAGGAGCTGGCTTCTTGCCCAGATAGAGAAGAACAAGGAGATTGTTGCTGCAAATGCTGACTATTGTGCTACAACACAAACTGAGGATGAGCTTATCAAATGGTATGACAGAGAGGACCATATAAATTTTGATGTCTGCGCAGATGACCACTGTCAGCGCTATCAGGGTCTCACAAGGGCCTCTACCGAGAAGGTTAGAAGGGCTATTGATGAGACTTGGGGTGAGTTGCTGATGGATGGAGAGAAGATATGCGATGCGAGATTTTCAAAATGTTGCGGTGGCGTTTTTGAGGAGTTCCAGAATTGCTGGGAACCTGTGAAATATTCATATCTTGTAAAAGTGAGAGATGGAAAGAATCCTCAGGATATTCCGGATCTTACAATCGAGGAGAATGCCCGTGAGTGGATTCTCACCTCTCCTGAGGCTTATTGTAACACTACCGACCAGAAAATTCTCAGTCAGGTTCTAAACAACTATGATCAGGAGACTATAAACTTCTACCGTTGGAGAGAGGAGTATACACAACAGGAACTCTCTGAACTTATTCTCAGACGCAGCGGTGTGGATTATGGCAATATTGTGGATCTTGTACCGGTAGAGAGAGGAACAAGTGCCCGTTTGATCAAATTAAAGATTGTAGGTACCAAGAAGACAATGACAATTGGCAAGGAGCTGGAGATCAGACGTACACTTTCACCTTCGCACCTTTACAGTTCAGCCTTTGTAGTTGAGAAAGTGGGTGAGGAGAATGGTCTTCCTGCAAAATTTATCCTTCACGGAGCTGGCTGGGGCCACGGTGTAGGACTTTGCCAGATTGGCGCAGCCGTAATGGGTGAGCAGGGATACAAGTATAAAGAGATTCTTCTTCACTATTTTGTAGGTGCTGCAATTGAAAGCCGTTATTAATGATTAACTTAAACTTAAATAAAATGAATTCAAAAGAGAAATCTCCTTGGTTGTGGGTTTCGACCCTATATTTTTTACAAGGTATTCCGTACTTTCTTGTAAATAATATCTCTGTGGTGATGTTTACTAAGATGGGAGTTCCTAATGGACAAATGGCAATGTTTACTAGTCTCTTATACTTGCCTTGGCTGATCAAACCATTCTGGAGCCCGTTTGTAGATATCTTCAAGACAAAAAGATGGTGGACTGTCACTATGCAGATATTGATGGCAATTGCCTTCATTCTCATTACCGTTACTCTTCCATATCCTGATGCCGGGTCAATAGCGGAAGGAACAACACCTATAAGTTTGTTTACCGTAACACTTATTCTGTTTACCCTTACCGCTTTTGCATCTGCAACCCACGATATTGCAGCTGACGGTTTCTATATGTTGGCCCTTACTCAGAAGAAACAGGCCGAATTTGTAGGAATCAGAAGTACCTTCTACAGATTGGCTTCAATATTCGGACAAGGTGTATTGGTTACAATGGCAGGTTTTGTAGAGTCAACATATGAGAATATCCCATTGTCGTGGACAATAACATTGCTTGTCTCTGCAGTAATAATGACACTGTTGACCCTATATCACACCTTTATTTTGCCTAAACCGGATTCGGACAAATCTTCATTGGGCGACAGCAAACCTACTGCAAGTGCAATTATGGTGGAGTTTGGAAGGACATTTGCCACCTATTTTGTAAAACCAGGTGTGGTACTTGCAATTATTTTTATGTTGTTGTACCGTTTGCCTGAGGCATTTTTGCTTAAAATGTGTATGCCGTTCCTTTTGGCCTCCAAAGATGTAGGCGGATTGGGAATGGCTACAAAGGCTGTGGGTATTGCTTATGGAACAATAGGAACAATCTTCTTGACTGTCGGTGGTATTTTGGGTGGTATTTACGCATCAAGAGTGGGTCTTAAAAAGGCTCTATGGCTGATGACCATTGCTATGACACTCCCTTGTATAACATTTGTCTATCTGGCTGTCTTTGTTCCGGAAAACCTCATTGCAATTACTGCAGCAATTGCTATTGAGCAGTTTGGTTATGGTTTTGGATTTACCGCCTATATGCTCTATATGATGTATTTCTCTGAGGGTGAACTCAAAACATCACACTATGCAATATGTACCGCCTTTATGGCTGCAAGTATGATGGTGCCTGGAATGTTTGCCGGATATATTCAGGAGGCATTGGGATATGTCAACTTCTTCTGGTTGGTAATGGGTTGCTGTATAGCTCCTGTTGTTGTTGCCATCTTTGCATACAGGAAACTGGATCCTACTTATGGTACTAAATAGGTTTTTTATGAAAAATATGTTCAATATTGTTATAGCGCTTTTTGCTTTTGCACTTCTCTCTCCATCGTGTGCGGCAGAGTCTCAGCAGGTTAAGGGAGATGAAGTTGTAAAGAGCGGTATAGAGGTGCTTGAGAGTAATGGTTTCAAGCAGCTTCAGGGAAAGAGGATAGGTCTCGTTACCAATCCGAGTGGTGTAAACAGCAAACTTGTCTCTACCGTTGATATACTTGCAAATGCACCAGGTGTGGAACTTGTTGCTTTGTATGGTCCTGAGCACGGAGTGAGAGGTGATATTCACGCTGGTGACAAGGTGAGCGATGATATTGATCCAAAGACAGGAATTCCAGTCTATTCGCTATATGGAAAGACTCGTAAGCCCTCTCCTGAAATGTTGAAAGATATTGATGCAATTGTATACGATATCCAGGATAATGGCTGCCGTTCATTTACCTTTATCAGCACATTGGGCCTTTTGATGGAGGCTGCTGCTGAAAACGGAAAAGAGGTTATTGTCCTTGACAGACCAAATCCTCTTGGAGGAGAGAAGGTTGAGGGTAATATTGTAGAGCCTGGCAACTTCTCGTTTGTAAGCCAGTTTGAGATACCATACCTATATGGACTTACAGTAGGTGAGCTTGCAAATATGCTTAACGAAGAGGGTATGCTTAAAGGTGAGAAGGGTACAAATGATACTGTTCTCAAGTGTAATCTGACAGTAGTTCCTATGGAGGGCTGGAAGAGGGATATGGTCTATACAGATACAAAACTCCCTTGGGTGCTTCCATCCCCTCATATGCCTCAGGCTGAGACATCGTATTACTATCCGGCTACAGGTATTCTTGGAGAACTTGGCTATATGTCGATAGGTGTAGGTTATACATTGCCATTCCAGATGGTGGCAGCCCCTTGGGTAGAGGCTGCTGCATTGGCTGACGCCTTGAATGGTCTGGATTTGCCGGGAGTAATATTCCGTCCTATCAATGTAAAACCATTTTACTCTGTAGGTGCAGGTCAGAATATGGGTGGAGTGCAGATCTACTTTACAGATTATGAAAAAGCTCACCTTACCTCTGTACAATTTTATATAATGCAGGAAATTGCAAAGCTCTATCCTGAAAATGAGGTTATGCAGAATGCCGATAAAGGCCGTTTCAGAATGTTTGACCTTGTTACCGGCAGCAATTTTATAAGAGAAAAATTTACTGAGACTAAGGAGTACAAGGATATTGAGGCTTACTGGAACAAGGATGTAGAGTCTTTCAAAGAGAAGTCAAAGAAGTATCATCTTTACGAGTAAGCTGATTATATAACTGCAAATCGGATAAAAAGAGAGGACGGACCAAAATTTATGGCCCGTCCTCATTTTTTTAATACCCGACCGTACAGAAATAGGCCGGTGCTATTTTATCGTTGTTACCATCTGTTTTTGTCGGCATCAATCTGTTTCAACAGCTCCTTGACAGCAACCTCCAACTGCTCATCGCGTCCTGAGATAGCCTCTTCTGCCTTATTCTTTACAAGGAAATCAGGCTCAAGCTGTGAATTCTCAAGGTAGGTACCCTCTTTGGTCCTGTAACCTACAACAGGAATTCCGAAGTATAGAGAGGCATCCTGACAGGTCTCCCAGTTTACAGATGTCATAGTACCTGGAACAGGCATACCTACTGTTTTGCCTATACCCATATGTGTGTAAACCCAAGGTGTACCGTGAGCATTGGAGTAGTTGGCCTCACAAACAATCATAATTGAGTGTTTGTTATATCTTCTCGACGGCATTTCGCAAGAGATCTCTCCTCTCATAACCTGCTCAAGATATTTCTCTCCACTGAAAAGAATCTCAATATCCTCGTGCAGACGTCCGCCACCATTATAGCGGGTGTCAATTACAATACCATCCTTAAGGTTGTATTTGCCGAGAATATCGGAGTAGATATCGCGGTAGCTCTTGTCATTCATCGCCTCGATATGTACATATCCCAATCTTCCACCTGACAATCTCTCAACCTCAGCTGCTCGGCTCTCAATCCATCTCTTGTAGATCATTCTGTTTTGTGCGCCTCTGCCGATAGGTTTGGCAGTTTCGTTCCATCTCTCTCCTGTAGCCGGGTTGTAGAAGGAGAAGAGTACAGAATTGCCCTGTTTGCCGTTCAGCAATGGATAGTAGTCTTTTCCTGCCTTGATTTCAGAGCCGTCAATCTTTTCAAGAATAGTGCCTGCTGTCACCTTTGAACTGCTCTTTCCAAAAGGACCTTCCTCCAATACTTCATCAATCTTGAGTCCATTGCCCTGATATTTCAGATCAAATAGAAGTCCAAGTTCCGGAGTCTCCTTGTCGGCGCTCGGTCCTCTGTATGAAGAGCCGGTATGTGATACATTCAACTCACCAAGGAATTCAGAGAGCATCTCCGCAAAGTCATAATTGTTGTTGATATGGTCAAGGAACGGAGTATACTCCTTTTCAAGCTGGTCAAGGTCAACACCGTGGTAATTTACATTGTAGAATTTGTGTCTCTCCTGGTTTACAGCATTGTGGAACATATATCTGCGCTCTCCGGCCTTGTCAAGATCCATTGATGCATTGAAGCTTATAGGTTTTGACTGTCCGCTTGAAACAGTAAAGAGAGAAGGTCTCATACCAAGTATGTAGAGGTTCTTGTGCTGTTTGTCCCATTTTAGAGAGGCATAGGTGGTGTTGAGTTTCTTCTTTAAAGAAATTTCACGTGTGCGGGTCTTGTACTCCCACATATCGAATCTCTTCTCAAAAGAGCTGAGGAAGTAGAGGCTCTCACCATCCTCTGATAGTTCAGCGTCAGCAACATTTGATGACATAGGGGTAAGACGGATAACTCTGTCGGCCAAACCATCCAACTCTATCTCAATATCCTTCTTTTCATCCTTCTTGTCGCCCTCAGATTTTGCAGCTCCCTTCTTGGATTTCTCGTCTACCTTTGCTGCGTCTGCCTTCTTCTCCTCTTTCTCAGCCTTTTCAGCCTCCTTGAAGAGTGCATACTCCTCCTCGCTCATATTGAATTTGTCCATAGTCTCCCTATTCATAAAGGCTATGAAGACATCATTCTGGCTGCCCCAAGAGGCGTGGGCCCTCATACCAAGTCTGTTGGATATAAAGAGGATTGCATTACCGTTCATCACCCATTTAGGGGATTTGTCGATATATCCGCTGTTGGTTACATTATAGATTTTACCTCCGGTTTTTGCAGAGACAATTCCTATATCATCATATGGACTGCGGCGGTTTGTTGTAAGTGTAAGTGCAAACCAGTTGCAGTCTGGAGACCACTGGAAATCAAAAGCAGTCTCGTCATATCCGTAGTGCTGTGAGCCGTCTGTGATGGTTCTCACCTTTTTTGTCTCAAGGTTAAGTACTTTAAGATATACCCTATCCTCAATGAAGGCAATCTCTTTGCCGTCAGGTGAGAATTTTGGCATTGTGCGCTCTATGGTGTTATCCTTGAAGAGCGGCTCCTCATTTATGATTGTGGCATTTGCAAAATGGAGATCCTCCTTGTTTGCCCTTGTGGCTTTGTAGAGATTCCAGGTACCTGTTCTCTCACTTGAATAGACAATTGTCTTTCCGTCAGGTGAGATTGTTACACCAAGCTCAGCCTCAGGTGTTCTGGTAATCTGTTTTGTAGTAGAGTATTTGTCGGTTGTGGCAAATACCTCGCCGCGTGAGATTATGACAATCTCTTTGCCGTCGTCAGAGATGTCGAACTCCCTTGCACTTCCAAGTTTGATATTGCTGATGATCTCCTCGTTGTATGTATTGATTCCAATCTTAACCTTCTGAGCTTTGGCTCCGGGTACCATAGTGTAAATCTCTCCCTGGAACCCGAAACAGAGCATTCCGTTGTTTGCGCGGCTCAAGAATCTTACAGGGTGTTTTTTGAATGATGTAAGTGCCTTGGCATTTTTTGCATCATTGATGTCGGCCTCATAAACATTGAAACTTCCTCCATTTCTCTCACTCAAGAAGACCATCTTGTTGTCGCCGCAGAAGATAGGGTCGCGGTCCTCTCCAGGGTTTGTTGTAATCTGTTTGTGGGTATTGTTGCTGCTATTGTAGAACCAGATATTTCGGGCAACTGATGAGGTGTGGTGTTTCCTCCAGATATTTTCGCTTCCTGTGCGGTCGTAGTAGAGAAATGATTTTCCATCTTTGTCAAAGCTTATGCTGCATACAGGTGTAGCTGTTATCTGGATAGGACGTCCTCCATTGATATCTATCATATAGAGCTCTTGCATCCAGTTTGGCCAAAGTACGCTTGAAGCAGGGTCCTGATATGATGCTGAGAAGTAGAGGTATTTGTTATCTTCCGAAAATGCAAGCAGTGTCTCTGCTGCAGAGTGAGTGGTAACCCTTACAGGTACTCCTCCTTCCGCTGGAACTGTAAAGATGTCCATTCCTCCAAATCTGTCGGAGATAAAGGCTATCGTTTTGCTGTCATTTGACCATACCGGTTGTGATTCAAAAGATTCCCAGGTGGTTATCTGTTTTGCCTGACCACCGGCAACAGCCACTACATATACATCTCCTTTATAGGCAAATGCAATCTTCTCACCGTCTGGTGAAATTTTGGAGTATCTAATCCATAGGGGAGACTCTCCTGCGATGATACTGTTTGCAAACAGCATCATCACTAAAAGTGGAATAAGTTTTAAATGCTTCATTAATTAATTTTTAAATAGTTATTGATTAATTATTTATTTGGTACAATTGATTGGTATTGTGAACTCTCATTGCTGCTCAGCGAATCCAGTTGCTCTGTATACTTCTTGTCGTGTTCCAGCTTTTTCTCCTGCAGCATCTCAATTGCGCTGTCATTCTCCATAGCCGCATCAACACCTATGCGGTAGATATTTGCAATGTGCTCCTTGAGATTGACCCGTGTACTGTCAATCACTTTCGAGTAGACCGGGAGCTTGTCGTTCTTGTATTGTGATTTTCCAATCTTGAAATCAAAATCATCAATATTGCCATATACCTTTACTCCAAGACGGAATGGCAGAGGCGAACTCAATATTGAGATGTTGTAGTTGAACGATAGATCAAGGTTCTGGGTACCGCTGATGGCAAATTTATATCTGTCCATCTCTGCTATAAATGGGAATACCTCTATTTTGCTCTCATTAAGCAGCATCTCAACAGAGATACGGTCGATGTAATTCTTCTCCTTGTTCTTGAATTTCAGTTTTTTTGCTATAATGGAGAATGTCTCCCCATCCATAAGTACAAGATTGTCACCGGTTATCCTTGCAACACCTTTGAGGGTAGGAAGCTGAAGATTCATTGCAGTGTCAATTTTTGATGTTGCAGCTATCTGGCAGTTTACAATACCCTCAAATGATTTGAGCATAGGCAACAGCGTATCAATTGAAGGCATCAGCTCAATGAGTTTTTCGATTGCCATATCCTTAAGCTCCAGATCAAAACCGGTGGAGAGCTCTCTCTTGCTCTTTGTTGCGTAGAAGGCTGACAGATGCATATTTCCGGCGCTGGTCAATGCCTCAAAACCATTTATCTGAAGGCACCTCTCCTTTATCAGCAGCTCTCCTGCAATTCTCTCCAGTTCAAGGTTGGAGTAGGTGCCGTAACCTACATCAAGAGTTATCTTGCCGTTGATGTTCCCGGGAACAATTATCAGCTGGCTGCCCGATGTGTCGGATGTAGATGAGGTGATGGTTTGCTGCAGCTTCTCCTCATCGCTGATTCTTGAGAGTGAATCTTTAAGTTTGCTGTCGGCATCCATAAACTCCATACCGCGGTTAAAGGCCAAAAGCAGTTCACTGAAATTCAATGTGTCTGAATTGATGAGACCGTTGATGGTTATAGGGGTATTGCGGAGCATTGCGTTACGCAGACCTGAAGCTCCTCCGGTGAGAATGAATTGAGACTTGCCGGCTCTTACCTTTGTCTTGTCAAACTCAATCCTGTCGGTTGTAAAATTGAAATTGATATTGCTCAATCTGGTCCGCAACGGGAAATATGGAGAGGTTATGCGGCTGCTTTGAGCCTTGATCTCTCCGGAGATATTCCATTTGCGGATTATATTTCCCAAAGATCTGTCGACCTTGAAACTGAAATCTTCTGCGTAGAAGTCATCACCCCGTTGTCTGTCTCTATTGCCAGTTCTGGCACTCCTCAACTTCCGGTGGTGAGAAAATAGGGAATCTCTCTCTATTGAAGGGTAGAGATTCTGGAGTGAGTCAAGCATCCTCATCATTCGTGCTCTTCTTGCAGCATCCTCCCTGTTGTCGAGTATGGCATTGATGGTAATCTCACCTTTTCCCAATGAGACCCTGTTGATAATGTCACGTGCAGCAAGCCTGTTTACATTTGTCTCAAGCTTGAGATGAGGAATTGAATAGTCATTATTATATGGCAATACCGATACCCGTATCTTGGGTGCACTCATCCTGAGTGATGCAGAGTCGGCCCCCTTCAGAAAGAGGCTTTTTGCAGAGATTGTGCCGTTGAACGGGAGAACTTCTCTCTTGGAACTGTCCTGTTTGATATTCTCGGTACTATGGTGTCCGGCAATTCTCAACTCGCGCGCAGCCACAATATGTTCATCTTTATATCGGAAATAGATAGAATCTGCAGTGGCGTTTGTAGCCAGCATCTTCATACCCTTTTTGATGCTGCTGTCGAGCTTGTTGACTGAAGAACCGGCCTTTACAGATATTCCTGAAAGGATGGTGTAGAGCTCCTTTTCAGGCATTATCACCTTCATCCTGTCACTCTTAAATTCACCTTTAATATCGGCATTCCCCAAATTATAGAGGTTGAGGTTGGCAACTCTCGACTTTACGCTGAGCGATGTCTCTGCATAACCGGCAAAAACAGAGCCGCTTGTTGCAGGAAAGAGAGTTGATAGGGTGTCGAGATTGACTGCTCCTCCAAAGTTCAGGTTTACAAATGGATTGTCGGCAGATATCTCTGAAATTTTTCCTTTAAGGTTGAGATCCAATCCCCTTCCGTCAACAATAAGTTTATTTATCTCAATAATGGAGGAATCTCTCCTTAAACTATTATAGCACAGTTTGATATCCGATTCAAGGTTGTTGATTCTGGATTTCTCCTTTCCTTCAAGTTCAATGTAGCTCTTTGGAATTTTGAGTGTTGCGTTGACCAATGGCACTGCCCCGCTCTTGAAGTTATACTCTCCCTTAACTTCCATATTGAAGAAGAGCTTGGCGTTGGTGCGGATTTTATCCTTATCCTTCAGATAGTAATCGGGAATATATTTCAGAAGATTGGCAATATCCAGTCCGTCAATCTCCCCTTTTATACTTCTTGTCTTTATACTCTCGGGAGTAATATCGAAGTCTCCTTCAAATTTTATAGGAATATTGGCAATTGTAATATAAAAATCCTCCAATTCTCCCGAAAGGGCCTTTGAAGTGTCAAAAAGAAGATTTCCGCCAATCTTGACAGGAAAGTTGTCTGCCAATATTATATCATTCATACTCAGGTCGGTGCGGGAGAGGGCTTCAATTGACAAGTTGTTCTCCTTGAGCCTGAAGTTTAGAGAATCAAGCATAAATCTGGCCAGAGCTTTATGAAGAGTGTCGTGAGAACTGGCCCATCTGTCAATGGCTACAGAAAAACGGGAAATTGTTGCACGGCGCAGATTCAGCTTCTCAATATCGGTAGAGAGATTGCCTCCCATTCTCAAGGAGTTGAGATTGATTTCGGCCCTGATGGAATCGGCTCTGCTCAGGTAGGTGATATGGGCTCCGTCCCTGACAGATATTCTGGATACAGAGATATTTGGAAGAGAGCCGTTTTTGGAGGTGTCACTATCTTCTGATGTGTTTTTGAAGATATTGTAGTTTGCCTCCCCATTCTCCGTTACAAATGCATAAATATGGGGTGAAACAATGGATACCCTTTTGATGTTAATATTGGAGAGGAGCAGATGAGGCAGTGAGACGGCCAGATCAAAACTGCGGAAGGAGAGCAGTGAATCGGCGGAGGCCGGAATTTTTGTACTTTTGCGCTCCCTGGCAAGATCAAGTGCGTGAGAAGTGACTTTACCCTCCTTTATGGAGAGTGTAATGTGTGGAAAATTGCTGAAGAGTTTCAGTTCAATGGTATCAGCAGTGATCTCAGCGTTGAGGTACTCCCTGCTGAAATTTTCAACTATTTCCTTGAGATTTTTGGGAGTAAGAAGAAGGTTTGTCCCAACTGCAATAAGCAGGAAGAGGGCAATAATGACAATCGATCCCCATTTAAGGAGTCTCTTCAAATAGGAGTTTATGGCCATATCAATATTATTTGGAATAAAAATAATCAAAAACATCAATTGTGCCAAATGTCCGGTAAAATATTTGTTTTATCTGTATAAGTGATAAACGGGACGATTTTTGCAATATAATATGCATATTTGCATTCCAATGAAGAATATTTTTGTAACCATAATTTTTATATTCTCAGCTATGGCAGCTTGGGGACAGCTTCCTACCAAAATCAAGGGTGTTGTCAAGGATGCCAATACAGGGGAGCCGCTTCCATTCGCTGTGGTCTATTTTGAGGGGACGACTGTAGGGGCAACAACCGATATGGGTGGGTATTACTATCTTGAGACAAGAAAGGAGGTGCCACCTGTAGTAGTTGTTGAGCTTCTCGGATACCATTCTGTACGACGGAGCATTGCTTTGGGGAGTTTTTCGGAACTTAATTTTCAACTGAAACAATCGACAGAATATCTGGAATCTGTCGTAGTAAAGGCTGACAACAAGAGAATCAAGGCATTTTTGCGCCGTATATATGAGAGAAGAGGGGATAATGATCCCTTGATGAAGGAGAGTTTTGCCTGTAGAGCCTACAATATAATGGAGGTGGGTGTGACCAATATAAATCCGAAGATGAAGAATAAGCTTCTGCAGAAAAATTTCGGCTTTGTATTTACCTATATGGATACCTCCGTAATTTCCGGCAGACCCTATCTTCCTTTTATGATAACTGAAAGTTCGTCAAGGTACTATCATAGGAAAAATCCCAAGTTGTCGCGCGAAATAATTGATGCAAGCCGTATATCGGGAGTTCAGGAGGATTATTCGCTTGCCCAGTTTACCGGACAGATGCACGGCAAGATTGATCTGTATGACAACTATGTGGATCTCTTCAATATAAAGATTGCCTCTCCGCTGTGCGAACACGGAATGCTCTATTATGATTATTATCTTATCGACAGCACCAGTGCGGATGGCCGTAAAAATTACAGGCTGAGATTTCATCCCAAGGCAAAATCGGCACCTCTTTTTGATGGAGAGTTTATGATTGACTCTTCGACAATGGGATTGAAGGAGGCTCACGTAAAATTGGTAAAGGGGCAGAATGTCAATTGGGTGAGAGATCTTGTCATTGATGTCGAAAACCAGTTGGTAGATGATTCAACCTGGTTTTATAAGGAGGATAAACTTTATGTTGATTTTTCAGTTACAATGAGTGACTCCTCAAAAATCTACTCCTTTATAGGTAACAGGAGAATCAACTACTCTGATGTGGAGATCAACAGCAGAATACCTGAAGAGGTGCTGGACCACTCCAACAATGTGGTGATAAATGAGAATGTACTCAATAATGAAGAGGAGTATTGGAAAAAGGCCCGCCCATATTCTCTGAGTGAGAAGGAGCAGAATATATACAATATGGTGGATTCTATAAAGAAGGTTCCGCTTTACAATACAATATATAATGTCGTAAATACCCTCTTTATGGGGTATTACAAAGTGGGCAAGGTGGAGTTTGGACCATATTACAAGATTTTCAGCTTCAATGATCTTGAAGGGGTGAGGTTCCAGCTTGGCGCAAGGACAACAAGAAAATTCAACAGGAAGCTACGTCTGACGACCCATCTGGCTTATGGAACGAAAGACCAACATCTTAAGGGTGGGGGCATTGTGGAGTATATGTTCAGCCGTCAGCCCCAACGGAAACTTACAGCCCAGTACAAGCACGATATTATGCAGCTGGGAGCTGGCGAAAATGCCTTCACGGAGGGTAATATTCTGGGCTCAATCCTCTCCAAAAGCGGTGACAGACTGTCGGTTGTAGATAAGGCACACATTTTGTATGAACATGAAGTAAGTGATGTGGTGTTGGCCAAGGCATATGGTGAGTATCTGAGAATAGACGGGAATGAATATGTGCCTCTGGTAGATAGGGATGGGGAGATTTTGAAATGTTTGAATACGGCATCTGTTGGAGCAGGAGTGAGATTGGGATGGAATGAGGTTATCAATAGGGGCAATTTTGAGATTACCCGTTTTATGGGCGACTATCCTGTGGTAAATCTTGACATTAAGGTGGGCCTTAAGGATCTGTTCAAAAGCAGTTACAACTATTGTCGCCTTGAGGGAGGTATAAGGTATAATCTGTCGCTTCCGCCGTTTGGGGTATCTGAGTTCTCCATAAAGGGAGGTAAAATTTGGGGTGAGGTTCCATATCCGCTGCTCAAGTTGCACGAGGGAAATGCCACCTACTTCAATAATCCGGGAAGTTTCTCCTGTATGGATTATTATGAGTTTGCATCTGATGCCTGGGTGAGCTGGTTTTATGAGCACAATTTTAAAGGGTTCTTTCTTGGAAAGATTCCATTGCTCAGGGAGTTGAAGTGGCGAGAAGTGATCTCATTCAGGGGGGTGTATGGAACATTGTCAGATGCAAACAACGGAAGTCAGGAGTATGTGGAGAGAAATGGCTCTTCCGGTTCCGGAATCCTCTTCCCGCAAGGGTTGGGAGGTGTCTCAAAACCCTATATGGAGGCGGGAGTGGGTATAACCAATATCTTCAGAATCTTTAGGGTAGACAGCTATTGGAGATTGAACCACAGATATGATTATATGGGCCATAAGAATATCAATTGGGTCATAAATTTTGGAATGGAACTTAATTTTTAACTTAAATATTTGTTGTTATGAACCGTTTACAAAGAACATTAGTATCTCTGTTATCAATGTTCCTTCTGATAACAGCAGGCTCAGACTATCTGTATGCACAATCGCAATACCGCAGGGGCAATAGTGCAAACAGGAGCAATTCGGAGTACAGGCCTTCAGGCAATGACAATAAAAAGGGAACTCCGGCCAATGCAGCTCCAGGCAACAGAAACAACAATAATAGGGAGAGTGTAAAACCGCCGGCAAACAGTATGAGGCCGGGAGGCAACCACAAGGAGTCCTCAGGAAATGTGAGGCCCGGAGGTAATCAGAGACCTCCTGCAGGAAATGTCAAACCTGGTAGCAACCAGAGACCTCCTGCATATAATAATGGCGGAAACAGACCTCATAATGGAGTTTATGCTCCACCTCCGGCTGGTCACCACAAACCAAAACCGATGCCGGGTTATGGCAACAGGCCGCCACGTCCAAGCGTCCATTTTTATGGCTATTATATAGAGAGATTGCCATACGGAGCAAGGATAATCCATAGAGGTCCGTATGATTACTACTATGTCTCAGGCAGATACTACAGATATATTAATAATGTATATGTAATATGCCGCCCGCCTGTAGGAGCTATAATTGCAAAGAGTGTACTGAACAATCTGCTCAGATTGACAAATTATGCAATAAGGGATGCCTATGGAAGGAGCCACCGCTACTATACCGATGATGACGGAGTCTACTACCTGAAGTCAGGAAGCAATTATGTAGTAGTGGATCCCCCTATAGGAGCAATCGTTTATGACCTTCCATACGGTTTTGAAGAGGTTACACTCAACGGAACAAAGTATTACAAAGTTGATGACAACTTTTATGAACTTGTATACAATGGGCCGAATGATTACTACTTCAGGTTTGCCGGAGCTTTAGGCAGGTGATTCGAGCAGTTTGAACCGTACTCTCCAGCGTCCCGGTGTACCCTCTTCGGCTGGAGCAGTAAAATCTGCACTGATAATCTTGAACGGAGCAATCTCTTTTGTATTGTCAACGTGGTCGCCAATGCAGGCACAGGCATCGTAGTCGCCTATCTTGACTATACGGAGAGTCTCTGAAGCATCCTCCGGCAGTTTGCTCAAATCTACGATTGCGGCAGCCTCTTCACGTGAGACGAACTCTATAGTGATAGGCAGGTGAGAGTTGATCACCTCATTTACCTTCTCTTCAATGGCCTTGATCTGTTCAGCAGCAGGTTCGCTTGGGAGGAGGTAGTCGCATTTGCTCTTCTTGCGTTCAATATGTGCATTTTTTGAACGGGGACAGCCGAACATATTTACCATAGTTGCATTGAGAATATGTTCTGCTGTATGCATAGGAGGGTACTCCTGCTTGTTATGCGTGTTGGGTTGTGGGCTTTCCATCATCCTTAAAATTAATCTTTAATGCAAAAGTAGCTATAATTTGTTATATCTTTACAGGGTGAATTTATTTTGGAAACCAATATAGAAAATTATGGATAGAATCAAATTTGACAGAATCAGGTGTGTTGTATTAATTTGTTTGATAATGATATCGTCTACAATGGTTTTTGCCCAGACAAAGGTTGTTGCCCACAGAGGGCACTGGGATGTGGAAGGATCTTATGAGAATACCATTACTGCGCTGAGAATGGCCCATGAAGTAGGAGCAGATGCGTGTGAATTTGATGTGAATATGACTACCGACGGCGTCCTTGTGGTTTGTCACGGCCCAAAAGTAGGGGGAATTGAGAATATACAGAACGCAACTTTTGCAGATGTGATGGGAGTTACCTTCCCAAATGGAGATAAGGTGCCTACATTGGAGCAATTCCTCAAAGCCGGCAAAAAGGGATACAAAGTTAAGCAGAAGGATGGCTCTGCCAAACTTGTAAAGCTTCCTTTGGTTCTCGAGATCAAGACTCCTGCATCAAATGAGCTGGCAGATGAAATTGTGGCTAAAGCGGCATCACTCATCAGAAAGATGAAGATGGAGCAGCAGGTAAGCATTATCTCCTTCAGTCTCTATACCTGTGTAAAGGCTGCCGAGGAACTTCCTGGAATTACAGTCCAATATCTTACCGGAGACAAAACTCCATACGAATTGAAAAGTTTGGGTATAAAAGGTATAGATTACCACCACTCACTTATGTTGCTCAATCCCGACTGGATAGAGCAGGCACACGAGTTGGGAATGGTAGTGAATGTCTGGACAGTAGATGATCCTGCAAAAATCCAGACTATGGCGCAATTGGGCGTTGATTACATTACAACTAACAAACCGGAACTGGCTGCAGAGATTATTGAACAGGTTGCAGCAAGTAAAAATTAGGCTTCCAAAGGGGCTTTCGTCTCTTGTGCAGCTTGTGAAATGAATTAAAATGAATTTTTTTCTTAGTGACGGTAATTCTAAATTTGTCTGACAACAAATTTTACCTGAACAATGAAAAGAATTCGATTATTTTTGGCAATGGCAGCAGGTTTGTTTGCTCTTGTCTCTTGTGGTGGTTCATCTGGTGATTCAAAACCGGCAGATCCGGAACCAAAACCGCCAGTTGTGAAAAAGTTGCCCATAAATCTCTCTGTAGGCTTTACCAAGGTTACGGAGAATTCATTTGACAATGGCGACAATGTAGGATTGTATCTGGTCAATTATAATGGTGCACAGCCGGGTACTCTCCAATCAACAGGCAACTATGTGTCAAATACCAAATTTACCTATAACAACGGGAAATTTTCCCCATCAACTGAACTCTATTGGAAGGATGAGTCTACCCACGCGGACTTTTATCTCTATTATCCGTTTTCATCTGTAACAGATGTCAATGCGCACAGGATAAATCTCTCTGCAGACCAGAGCATCGAGTCCAATTTCAAAAGTTGCGACTTTTTATGGGGCAAGAGGAGTGATGTGGCTCCCACTTCGGCTCCTGTGGATATTGCCGTCTCACATCTGATGAGCTCGGCAGTCTTAACTCTTATTCCGGGTACCGGCTTTACAGAGCAGTCACTTGCATCCAGTGAAATTACAGTTAAGATTAATGGGGCTGTTATGGGGGCGGATATAGATCTCTCCAATGGCAATGTTACAGCTGTCGGAGAACCGCAATCTGTTGTCCTGCTCAGGAACAACATCAAGTTCAGTGGCATTCTTGTGCCTCAGGTGGTATCATCCAGAAATTCGATTACAGTTAAGGTGGATGATATCGAGTATAGTATGGATAAGATAATTGAATTCAAATCAGGAACACGTCATTCAATAGATGTAACTCTCGAAAGAATTTCAAACGGTATAAATGTAACCATTACCGGATGGAAAGAAGAGGGTGATGATGGCGGTGTTGCACAATAAAAGGAGAAATTATGAAAAGAATACTTGTAACAATTTTTTCTTTGGCGATATTGTTTGTCTCTTGTGTCTCTGATGAACAGTTCAGTTCCAAAGATATCGAAGCTAAAAAGGTTATATCATTGGGAGCCGAAATCAAACAGGTTCCGGTAACCCGTGTGAATGATGATGGATTTTGTGATGGAGATGTTATGGGAATATATGTGGTGGATTATCAGGGTGAGAATCCGGGAACTCTGCTTGCCGACGGCAATAGGGCAGATAATTGGATGCATACTTTTGATGAGGCTGCATATAAATGGAATTCAGCGTATGATGTCTATTTTAAGGATGAGAAGACTCCAGTTGATATTTACGGATATTATCCCTACTCATCACCTGAGGATGTGAATGAATATAGTTTTACAGTCCAGCAGGATCAGAGTACAGAAGAGGCAAACGGATTAATGGGAGGTTATGAGGCAAGTGATTTTCTATGGGGAAAGGTGGTGAAGGTTATGCCTACCGAAAACAAGATACGGTTGCCGTTCTATCACAGAATGTCGGGTGCGAGAATAGAACTTATTGAAGGCGAGGGATTTGATGAGGGGGAATGGAATATGCTTGAGAAATATTTGCTGTTGAGGAGTGTTGTGAGGGAGTCAAAAATCAATCTGGCTACCGGAGAGGTTACTCCATCCGGAAATGTAGAGGCAGAGGGTACCATTCCTTATAAAAGGGATGATTCATTCAGGGCAATTGTAGTTCCTCAAACTGTTGGAACCAATATGCCGCTCTTTTCAATAACAATAGGTACCGTACCGTACAGCTTTTCAAAAGGCGAGCCATTTACTTATATCCCAGGCAAACTCCACAAGTTTACAATCAGGGTGGATAAGAAGAACATTACCGGTGATTATAGCTTCACTCTTGCGGGAGAGGCAATTACAGCGTGGGAAAATGATGATGTGAGTCACGATGCAACGATGAGGGAGTATATTGTCATTGAGAGCCAGGCCGGAATGTTGAAGGAGTCAATAATTGAATCAGGCAAGGATTTCAGAAAATTGGAGTATCTCAAAATCACAGGCGAGGCAAATGCAAAAGATTTCTATTTTATGCGTGACTCGATGGATGTGCTCAGAGGCCTGAATCTCAAGGAGACCATAATTAGAGGTATGGTTTCGGAGGATGGTACAGAGAATAATGATTATCAGATACCGGCAAGTTCTTTCTATTTCTCAGAAAGAGCAACTGGAAAGGAGAGCCTTACAAGAGTTATATTGCCGGATAAACTTGTCTCAATCGGAGCAAGGGCATTTGACGGTTGTAAATATCTCTCAGGTTCTCTGATAATTCCAGAAGGTGTAGTTGATATACAGCAGGGTGCATTCCACGACTGTAGATCTCTTGATGGAACATTGTCATTGCCGTCAACTCTCAAATATTTGGGAAATAACGGCAATGGTCCAAACCACGAGACAGAGGGTGAAGGTATTGACTATTATGGCGGTGTATTCCAGGATTGCCAATTTGTCAGCGAACTTAAATTGCCAGATGGACTGGAGATCATCAGAGGTTACTGTTTCTCAGGAAACAGTGGATTGTATGGAGAGTTGAGATTGCCGGACAAATTGCGCAAATTGGGACAAGATGCTTTCAGCAGATGTTCTAATTTGACAGGTTCACTTACAATTCCTCAAGGAGTTACGATAATTCAGAGTCATACATTCCACGGATGTGGCTTTAATGGAAATCTCCAGCTGCACGACGGTATCACTGCTATCGGAACCGGTGCGTTTGAATTATGTCCACTTAAAGGAGAACTTGATCTACCCGAGGGGTTGGCGGTACTGTCGGATGTGGCATTTGCAGGATGTGACTTTTCCGGCAAGCTGGAACTTCCATCAGGCCTGATAAGAATTGGTGCAAATGTCTTCGGTTCAGAATGGCATGGGGCAAACTGGAGGTTGTCAGGTGTTCTTGAGATACCGGAGGGTGTTGTAAGTATTGGAGAGGGGGCCTTCTATAACTGTACGGGATTGGAGGGAATTGTATTTCCTGAAGGTCTGGAGAGTATCCGTAATAATGCCTTTTTCCAATGTTATGGAATAGGAAGCATTGTGAGCAAGAGCGCAATACCTCCTCATATAATGGGCAATGCATTTGATGGTGTTCCAAAGGATAATTTTACACTTGAGGTGCCTGAGTCTTCAATAACTCTCTATCAAACAGAATCAGGATGGATGGATTTCAAACGAATATCAGCGCATAGGGAACTTGTATGCCGTCCAGCCTTGGCCAATGCCCTAAATACAGAATCTACAAGGAGACTTGTACTGAATGCTGAAGGTGAGTGGTATGTTGAGAGTATTCCTGAATGGTGTGAACTTTCACAGATGGAGGGAACAACAAAAACTGAACTGACCCTTACAATAAAGGAGATGGCAGCCGGTGCCGGAAACAGGACCGGAGAAATTGTATTCAAGTTGAAGGAGAAGGATTATACCCACAAATGTACTGTAAGCCAATATGACTACATCTATCCAGAAGATGAAGTGATAACATTACAGAAGGCAACAAAAGGAAATAATGGAGGTATAAATCTGGTATTCCTTGGAGACGGTTATGATGCAAAGGATATCAGTGAGGGTAAATATATGGCAGCGATGGAGGAGCAGGTAGAGCACTTCTTTGGTATAGAGCCATATAAAACATACAGGGATTATTTTAATGTCTACACAGCAATTGCAGTCTCAACAGAGACAGGTGTAGGTACTGTAAATACGATCAGATATGTAAAATTTGAGACAACATTTACGGGTGGTGTCGGACTCAAGTGCAATAACGATGAGGTATTCAGGTATGTACTTGATATGAATACTACAGTTACCAGGGAGAATCTTCACCAGAGTCTGGTTATCATAACCCCAAACAGTACCGATTATGGCGGAATATGCTGGATGTGGGATGACGGTTCTGCAATTGCAATGTGCCCTATGAGTACCTACGGTTATCCATTTGATACCAGAGGAGTTATTCAGCACGAGGCTGGTGGCCACGGATTCGGAAAGTTGGGTGATGAGTATATCTATCATAATACATTTATTGATATGTGCGGTTGCAACTGTTGCGGACACGTTGATGAGTTGCTTGGTGCACAATCTCTCGGATGGTTCAAAAATCTCTCGTTATCGGGAAAAATGCACGAAGTTCCTTGGAACCATCTCATATTTGATGAGAGATATGCCGATATTGTGGATATTTATGAGGGCGGTTATATGCATAATCGTGGCGTCTTCCGCAGTGAGCAGAACAGTTGTATGAACAATGATATACCTTATTACAGCACAATAAGCCGTGAACAAATTGTGCGGAGAATCAAGAGCTATGCTGGAGAGGAGTTCTCGTTTGAGGAGTTTGTTGCAAATGACAGCAGGGAAGCGGGAGTGGAGACCAAGTCTGTTCCATTCTGGTCACTCTCTACTTCACTTATGTATGGAATCCACAAACATCCGCAAATACTGAAGGGCAGTCCTCTAAAAAATGAGTAAATTTTATCCGTTAATCTAAAATGTGAGAAAAATGAAACAGTTATATAAGATAATGCTGATTTTTACTATACCGGTGCTTCTCTTCTCTTGCAGCAAGGATGATACCGGCAGTGTGGAGGGCGAGAGTGACATTATAAAATTTGCGTTTGCCCATCCTGGAGCGACAAAGGTAACCTCCACCTCTTTTGAGGAGGGTGATAAGGTGGGAATCTATCTTACAGGGGCAAAATCACTTCTGGAACTGGCAGGAAATTATGCAACCAACCATCCCTTGGTATATACAGGGGAGGAGTGGAGTATGTCAAACCCTCTTTATTGGAACAGCGGTACCTATGATGTATATGCATACTATCCGTATATTGAGGAGATACAAAGTGTTACAGATTTGCCTTTCAATGTGTTGACGAAACAGAATGATGGGGAAAATTATACCAGAAGCGATTTCTTGTGGGCTTCCAGAAAAGGTATTACTGCGTCTGATGGCGAGGTCTCAATGCAGTTCTCCCACAGAATGAGCAGGATGATGATAAAACTTGTAAAGAGTGAAGATTACGAGGGTGATATACCGGAAGATGCACAAGTTTACATCCATAATACAGTGGTGGAGGCGACTGTTGATTTGTCGGCAGGAATTGTAACCCCTGTGCGTGGTGCCGGAGTTCAGAGCATAGAGGCGCAGAATATGGGCAATAATCTCTACTCAGCCCTTATTGTTCCGCAAAGGCTCAACAACAGGGTGCCGTTGGTAGAGGTGGTAATGAAGGGTGTTTCATATCTCTATGAGACAAAATTCCTCTTCAGACAAGGAAAGCAACATAATGTAACTTTGGTTATCTCCAAGAATCCAGAGCAGATAAAGATAGAGATAGGTGGCGAAATAGAGGATTGGAGTTGATAGCCGGAGAGTACGAAAGGATATAATCAATATGCCATCGTGTATCAGTTTCATGATGGCATATTTTGTATTAAGAGCAAATTATTAGCTATTTTTGTATATGTAATCCAGATGGAAAAAGGATTGGTTTATGGTTTGGGTATCATCAGTCTGTAAAAATTTGGCAGGACTCTTCTTCCTGCTCTTCCTGACTGTGGCTTGCGGTGAACAGGCTGGAGAGGACGGGAAGAGTGGTGGGTATACCTCTATCGCATATAGATATCCTGAGAAGGACGGATTTCAGAGGATCGTGGACTCAACCGGAAAGTTCGGCTATCTCAATAGTGGTGGGGAGCTTGTTGTACCCCCAAAGTATGCTATTGCGTATGATTTCAATGAGGGTGTTGCTATAGTGGCAGAGAGTATGGAATCTGGAGATATGGAGTATGGCATTATCTCTGGGAGTGGAGCTCTACTATGCAATGTGAAGATGAACGATTGTCTGCTGGACACCCAATTCTCGGACGGGATGTTGCTCTACAAAGAGATGAATAGCGGGAGATGGGGCTATCTGGATATTACAGGAACAACCAGGATATTTTTGCCAGAGAGTGTACGGCAGGCCTGCAGATTCGAAAACGGTAAGGCGAAATTTATAACAGCCAGAGATTCCGGCTATATTAATGTGAGGGGCGAACTGGTAAATATGCCAAATTCAGCTGCAGTAAAGAGCCCGGAGAAGAGGGAGGGAGAGTATGCCCTCAAATCGACTATGCTTGAGGAGAAAGATCTTGCAGCCATAGGCAAGGAGCATCCTTTGTATATTGAGTCAAAGAAAATTCTGTCGGGCAATCTTGAGGTTGATGATGCCAGAAGCAGGAAGATGATACTCAACTATGTAGAACATCTCAGGAGTGCTTATGAAACCAAAGATATCGATTTTATAAGACAGCTCTTCAGTGAACAATCCCTTATAATAGTGGGTAGGGTGGTCAGGAGCACCGGGAGCAGGGAGCTGCAAATGAACAATGGTGCAAAGGTTGAGTATAATATTCTGGGAAAGAGACGGTATATTGAAAATTTGAAGAGAGTATTTGATTCCAACTCAGAAATAGACCTGGCATTCAGTGAATTCAGAATAATGAGACATCCTACGCAATCGGGCATTTATGGGGTGCGGTTGCGTCAGGCATACAGATCGACATTGTATAGTGATGACGGATATCTTTTCCTTTTATGGGATTTCAGGGATGAGGCTATGCCAAAGATTCATGTGCGGACCTGGCAAGAGAATCCGCCTGGAGAGCTGGTGGCAGAGGATTCGCTATATGGTATGGAGCATTTTAATCTCCAATAGCGATCCCGTATCCAAATTGAACAGTATGTTTATGATAGTGGATAAATTGAAGGTAAAGCTGCCGTATCGGGCAATAATTTTGTTCTTCCTGCTCATATTTCAAGGTAGAGCAGATGCGCAGCAGTTTAATGTAAAACTCTTTAGGGAGCTGCCCAATGATATAACTTCGTATATCAATCCCGTTGTTGATCTCAACAACGAGGCTTGTGCCCTCATTAAAGTTATATGCAACAGCGATTTTGCTTTTTCAACCCCACTGGGAATAGTAAAGAGAAAGAATGAGGTGGGAGAGGTGTGGCTCTATCTTCCGAAGGGAAGTGTGCTCATTACACTTAAACATCCCCAATGGGGCGTCATACGTGATTATCGTCTTCCAAAACCTCTTGAGTCAAGGGTTACCTATGAGTTACAGCTCTCCACTCCATATGTTGAAGAGAGTGCCAATGCCGGTCCTGTGGTTGTAGTTCAAAAGGATACGGTACTGGTGAGGGATACGGTTATCAGCCAGAAGATAGTTGAGGTACCTGTAAAAAAGATCAGGAAGGAGCGTCCTCCAGTAGTATGGAGTGCAGGTGTAGCAATTTCTGTCTCAGAATACTCTCCGGCATATGGTCTTAGAGTTATGGCTATGCGTCGCCACGGCCTGTATATAGGGGGATACTGGAATATGAATTCAACCCCGACTGCAGGGAAATGCAATTCCGACGGCCTTTCAATTGATGGAAAGGAGACTCCATATGATACAGGTAGAGTAAGGGATTCAAGATACGCTGTAGTGGCAGGAGGTGTGGAGAAAATATGTAATAATTTATACCTTTATGAGGGTATCGGATATGGTTCGAGAGAAATTCTCTACGAAAAAGTGGATGCCGGATGGTGGCTCAATGAGGATGATTCTTACAGGGGCTTTGCTGCAGAGGCTGGTATTATGTATCAATTGGGCAGAGTCCATATCACGGCTGGAGTTATGACATATTCCGGGAAATGTTGGGAACCGTCTGCAGGAGTTTCATTAACTTTTTAAGTACAAAAAAGAATGAACAGGAGATATTTTGATATATGGGGTCTAAGAGACCTTTGTCTGCTTTTTTTAATGATGTTCTCCATCTGTTTCTGTGAAAAGGAGAACCCGGGAAACTTGATGCCGTCAATTATTGTAAATGAGGCATACGAAATCACAAGAAACTCGGCTGTCGTCAGTGGAGAGATTACTCCAAATGGAAAGGGCGTAATATCGCGGGTCTTGTTCCGTTATGGTAAAGATGAAACTTGTCGGGATAGTGTGATAATTATCTCTCCGTTAAATTTGAAACCAGTCGTCAGACTCGAAGGACTGATGGCGGGAACCAGATACCATTACAGGTTTGAAGCGGGAAATAATTATACACTTGTAGAGTCTTCCACTTCAAATTTTACGACACAGCCAAACAGGGTTCCGGAACTTGGAGTTACCGAAACTATATATACAGGTCTGTTAAGTGCAATATTCTACACCCCCATTAGTGATGACGGAGGTGCACCTGTAGAGGAGTCTGGACTATATCTTTGGGAGATGCTTTCAGAAGGTAATCTTGCAGAAGGGGCAGACAAAGCTGCGAAAATTTCCTCTCTTGAGAATAAAGATGGAGGCTTTTATACCAAAATCACCAAACTCAAGCCAAATACAGGTTACTGCGTAAAACCATATTCAAAAAACTCAGAAGGTGAGAGCTCAGGGGCAATTTTATCATTCGTGACAGGGGAACCATCTGTGGTTGTAGAGACTCCTGGTGCGCTGTCGCATATAATAGATGAAAGTGAAGTTTCCGGAATAGAGAGCCTCAGTATTGCAGGAAATCTGAATGGCTCTGACTTTGCCTTCCTGAGGGCTGTGTTAGGGGGAAATCCCAACCATAATTCGCTCTATGTTGATAGCCTTAAAGGCTCTTTGAGGTTTTTGGATTTGACGGAGACCAATATTGTAGAGGGCGGCTCTACTTACGACGGATACCGTTATACACTCAATAATGAGATCTCTACTGGTCTCTTTGAGGGGTGTGTCAATTTGGAAGAGATATCACTTCCTGCAACTGCTGTAGTGATGAAAGTTGATGCATTCAAGGGATGTAGCGGATTAAAGCGGCTTGTAATAACCGACGGGCTGGAATCAATCTCTCCGTCGGCCGGATGCCATAATTTGGAGAGTATATGTGTAGTGGATACAAATCCGTTATACAGAAGCCATAATGGCGTACTATACAATAAGGGACTTTCTGAACTTGTCTGGTGGCCACTGGCAAAATCAGCAACCGGATATGAGTGGCCGGAGCAGATTAGAAGAGTGGCTGAGAGGGCCTGCTCCGGCTTTATGGAGCCAGCCATTATGCTGCCCTCTTCGCTGGTGGAGATAGGGGCCTATGCGTTTTCAGGGAGTTTGCTTGTTACAATTGAACTGCCTGAAAAGATTACAGTACTTGAGACGGGGACTTTTCAGAACTCCCTCAGTTTGAAATCAATGAAGCTTGGAAGTCAGTTCGGCTATTTCTCCAGCTATTCTGTTGGAAATTGCCCGTTGGAGTTGCTTTATATAAAGGCTGATACATTCTTGCCTTATGTTGCTTCTCCGGCATTTGAGGGTACCGACATCGCCAAATGTACATTATATGTTAAAAAAGGGTGTAGCTCCCTATATAAAAGCAGTCCATTCTGGAGCAAATTCTACTCGATACTTGAGTTTGAGTAGATTGTAAGAGCCTCCTGTTTGAGATATTTGAGGGTGGCTTTATAGTGCTTGCCCTCCTGCTGGACCTTGAGGGGAAACTCTCTCTTCAAAGCCTCTTCGAGCCTGTTGAAAAGGATTGTTGTATCTGTACGGTAAGTTATTTCTCCCAATATCTCCCTATATGAAGTATCAAAACTCAAATTGCCGCCATATGATATGGATGAGGAGTGAACTTCATCCACGGTTGTGGCTTCGGATTTCACATCAGAAAAGTGTGAGTAGATAAATACTCCTGTCATTATTGCCGCAACAATAGCTGCAATGGCGGTTGAAAGTGGTAATGTCCTCCTCTTACCCGACAGCATAGCCTTGATTTCAGCAGATGATGGCCTTTTGAGAGGGTCACGCTGCACGCAAATCTGCGCTATCTCCTTTATCTTTGTCGAGACTCTGCTCTTCCCGAGAAGTTCTGCCATCTCTTTCATAACAATGCCGAAGGAGTAGATGTCACTGCGCAGATCAAGAGTGCTCTCCCCATCAAGCACCTCCGGGGCAAGATAGTGCCTTGTGCCAGCAGGAAACTTAAGAATAGTGTGGCTGTCACTGTCAGAAAGGCTGAAGTCAATAATCTTTACATTGGAACCGTTATGGGTGATGAGTATATTTTCTGGCTTTAAATCTCTGTGGACAACCTGTTTGCTGTGCAGATAGGAGAGGGCATCACATATCTCGTCAATAAATTTGAGAGCCAGCTTTGGTGTGAGCCTCTGCTCGCAGATAAATTGGTCAAGAGTAATTCCATCAATATACTCCATTATGATGGCGTTACCAAGCTCTCCCGCCTTTATCCAATTGATAGTGCGGCAGATATTCGGATGTTCCATCTGGAACCCTATGTTGAACTCCTTGTTCAGGGCACTCTCATAGAGAGGAACTCCCCTGAATTCGTTTTTCAGAGATTTTAGAATATGATTTTTGCCATAAAGTGATACCTTGTGGATTCTGTTCCATCCCGAATTGGACTCATACAGCAACTCCATCCCACCTGCGTTAATAGTGCTTTGGGTGGAAAAATCTCCATTTACTGATGTTAAAAAATCAGATACAAAGTTACTGTCTGAACTTTTGCCCCTCTCCATACTCTTTACCGGATTATATTACATTCAAAATTGTAAGGCCTCCGTTTCTTCCGGCGATAAATGGTTTAGTTCTTGTATTATCCCTTAATATGTAAGGCAGAAAGAGGGGGTGGCCAAGAAAAAAATGTTCATTCTCAAAGGTGTCGCCCACCTTCAGTTTGGATGATTTGACATCCTCCACAACAAACAGGGAATTGCCCATATAGCTTAATCTGATCAGTCTGTCGGGTGCCCAACCGATCTCTATCTTCTGGCCGATACTCAGTTTGCTGCTTGAAACCTGCTTTGTGCTGAAAAAGGATGAATTAAATGCAGGATTGGCCTTGAGCCATTTTGAGAATTTGTAGAAATCCTCGTGGCCTGCGAGCCTGGCAAGTATATTCAATGTATAGCTACGGGGTATGTGAGTCTCATTCACATATCCCCATAGCCTCTTTAATGTTGAAACTGAGATATATTCTCCGGTCTGCTCCTTTATATAGATGGAAAAATCTTCATATTCACCTGCGGTGACAAGCGGCTTGTTGTACCGTTCTTTTACCATTCTTAAAAGTTCCTGTATCTCCGGTTTCATATGCAGGAGTTTTAGGCAAACAGTTTAACAATATTCAGGGCAACCTCAACAGCCTTCTCCATACTGCCTACAGGCACATACTCAAGTTTTCCGTGGAAGTTATGGCCACCGGCAAAGATATTCGGACAAGGCAATCCCATAAATGAGAGTCGTGCGCCATCTGTGCCGCCTCTGATAGGCTGTACCTTAGGCTTGATACCGGCCATCTTCATCGCCTCAATAGCCTTCTCAACAATGAAATAGTGAGGTTCCACCTCTTTACGCATATTGTAGTACTGGTCCTTTATTTCAAGTGTCAAGGTCCCCTCTCCATACTTTTTGTTTATAAAGTCTGCGCAATTCTGCATAAGGGCCTTCTTCTCCTCAAATTTCTCTGAGCAATGGTCTCTTATTATATATTGGAAGTCAGCCTCCTCTACTACCCCTTTGAACTGGGTCATAAGGAAGAAGCCCTCATAATCCTGAGTAAATTCAGGACGCTCGTTGACAGGAAGAAGAGAGTTGAATTCCATTCCAATCAAAATGGCATTGCGCATCTTGCCTTTGGCATATCCCGGATGGATGTTGCAGCCCTGGATGTGTACTTTTGCTCCTGCTGCATTGAAATTTTCATATTCAAGCTCGCCAATCTGCCCTCCATCAAATGTATAGGCATATTTTGCACCAAATTTCTCAACATCAAAGAAATCTACTCCTCTTCCAATCTCTTCATCAGGTGTAAACCCTATCTTGATCTCCCCGTGCTTGAAATCAGGATTGTTGACAATATACTCAGCCATACACATAATTTCTGCTATACCGGCCTTGTCATCTGCTCCAAGAAGGGTTGTTCCGTCAGTTGTAATTATGGTATCACCTTTATATCCTGCGAGTTCAGGAAAATCTGCCACACTCAGGGTAATTCCCTTCTCCTTGTTGATGATAATATCATTACCATCATAATTCTCAATGATTTGTGGTTTTATATCTTTTCCGCTGGCATCGGGTGCAGTATCAACGTGGGCAATAAAACCGATTGCAGGCACCTCCTTACCCTCAATATTCGACGGGATAGTTGCCATAACATACCCATATTTGTCCATTTCAGCCTTTATCCCCATCCGGGTCAACTCCTCAACAAGAAGCTTTAAAAGTGTGAATTCACACTCTGCGCTCGGAAAGGTCTCGCTCTCAGGGTTTGAAGTGGTCTCAACAGCCACATATCTCAAGAATTTATCAATAACTTTCTCCATATCTGTAAATTAAAAATATTCCTATAACAAAAATAGCCAAATTGTCCGAAATAGACAACATCGCATCAGATAAAAAGCAGCATGCCGAATCCCATAAATGCCATTCCTGCAATAAGACCAATTATTGCTATATGATGTGCTCCATAATTCTCTGCCGTAGGCAGCAGCTCGTCAAGCGAGATGTACACCATAATTCCGGCAACACCAGCCAGAATTAGCCCCATAAATGAGTCGGAGAGGAGGTGGCTAAGAAGAATGTAGCCTAAAAGCCCCCCTAACGGCTCTGCCAGTCCCGACAGCGTTGCATTGAATACGGCACGTCTCCTGCTCTTTGTAGCATAATAGATAGGAATTGCTACTGCGATTCCCTCAGGTATATTGTGTAGTGCAATTGCAAAGGCGATACTTATACCCAAAGCCGGATTATCCATTGCTGATACGAAAGTGGCAAGTCCTTCGGGAAAGTTATGCACAGCAATTACAATTGATGAGAGAAGTCCGAGACGAAGCAACTTTTTGGCACTCTCTCCTGAAGCCGGCCTTGGTTCTGACTCCGCACCGTGCTCCGGCATTGCTGGGCTAAGGCTATGCTCCTCAGTAGAAACAGCTGCGTTATGGACTTCAATGGTAAGTTCGTTGACCTCATGCGGATTTTCATACGATGGAACAAGATGGTCGATGAGGGCAATTACCCCCATTCCTCCAAAGAAGGCGAGCAGGGTATAGAATGCTCCCAATCTCTCACCATACAACAATGAGAGGGAGGCTCTTGCCTCTGGAAAAATCTCAACCAGAGAGATGAAAATCATTACTCCTGCAGAAAATCCCAGCGAGGCAGAGAGTATTTTGGGACTGAACTTTCTGACAAACATAATTACAACACCCCCTATGCCGGTGGCAAGACCGGCAAAGAGGGTGAGTAAAAATGCATTTATGAAGTTTCCGTTCATGAACCTCTTTTAAACAGATTAAATGTTATTTTGTTTCCTTTTTCAAGCAAGCGTAAATGAGGAATGCAATAAGAAGCAGATACATTGCCATACCCAGATATTGGGCACCTGCAGTTGAACTCCACTCGCCTACGCTCAAATCAATATTTGCATATCTGATAATGGCACTTACAACACCCATCAAGGCACCACCTGCAATAAAA
Source organism: Candidatus Egerieisoma sp. (assembly GCA_045594125.1). Lineage (GTDB taxonomy): Bacteria > Bacteroidota > Bacteroidia > Bacteroidales > UBA932 > Egerieousia. Next base: position 5,104 of record JAZNXX010000017.1, on the reverse strand, counting down.
CCGCTGGCAAGAAGGGTTCCCTTCTCTGTCCTGGCCTTGTTGATCTCTTCATCTTTGCTTCTGCTTCCAACATACCAGGCAATGGCACCACCTACCAATAGAGGAAGGTTCAGGTCAAGAGGTATAAACATACCCAATGCAAAGGCAAGTGCAGGAATGTTGAATGCATTCAATACAAGAGCAAGGACAGCGCCTATTCCATAAAGCAGCCAAGGGGCATTTCCACCACTCATCAAAGGCTCAATAACTGCAGCCATAGCATTTGCCTGAGGAGCAACAAGCGCATCTTCACCGGTAAATCCGTAAGTTTTGTTAAGGATGATCATAACACCACCTACAGTAGCTGCTGCTACCAATGTGCCGAGAAATTTCCAGGTCTCCTGTTTCTTTGGAGTTGATCCTATCCAGTATCCGATCTTCAAATCTGTGATAAAGGCTCCCGAAACAGACAGTGCAGTACATACAACTCCACCTATAATCAAGGCAGCTGTCATACCTGCAGTACCTTTCAAGCCGCTGGCCACCATTATAACCGAACCGAGGATCAATGTCATAAGGGTCATTCCACTTACAGGGTTGGTTCCCACAATGGCAATGGCATTGGCAGCTACAGTTGTAAAGAGGAATGCAATTATTCCAACAACAAGAAGGGCAATGATGGCGTGTTTGAGATTGTCTACAACACCAAAATAGAAGAAGACAAATGTAACAGCAAGAGTAATAAGAACGCCGAAGGCAATAATCTTCATTGAGATATCTTTCTGAGTTCTTGAAACCTCCTTGTCAGACTCGCTCTTGTTACCTCTTAACTCTTTAGCTGCAAGACCGAATGCCGATTTGATGATACCTGCCGATTTGATTATGCCGATTACGCCGGCAGTTGCGATACCTCCAATACCTATATGTCTTGCGTATGTTGTAAAGATAGCCTCTGCACTCATCTCTCCGACTGTCTGTTCAATACCTGTTCCCATAAGGTCAATAACCTGTCCGCCGAAACAAATATTCATAAGCGGTATGATGACAAACCATACAAGGAATGAACCGCAACAGATGATAAAGGCATATTTGAGACCCACGATATAACCCAATCCGAGGACAGCTGCTCCCAAGTTGAGCTTTACAAGAACTTTGGCCTTCTCGGCAATTGTCTCACCAAAAGGCAACACCTTAGAGCTGAAAGTCTCTGTCCACCATCCGAATGTAGATATGATAAAGTCATAGATACCTCCAATAAGGCCGCTGATAAGAAGAAGCTTGGCTCCATTTCCACCCGATTCTCCGCTTACAAGGACTTGAGTGGTTGCTGTAGCCTCAGGGAAAGGGTATTTTCCGTGCATATCAGAGACAAAATATTTTCTGAACGGAATAAGGAAGAGAATTCCAAGTATACCGCCAAGAAGTGAGCTCATAAATACTTTAGTAAAGTCTACAGTGAGTTCAGGATATTTTGCCTGAAGTATATATAACGCAGGCAATGTGAAGATGGCTCCGGCAACGATAGCTCCGGAGCAGGCTCCAATGGATTGTATCATTACATTTTCTCCAAGCGCATTTTTGCGTTTGAGCGCTCCTGAAACTCCTACGGCTATTATGGCAATAGGAATTGCAGCCTCAAAAACCTGTCCTACCTTCAAACCGAGGAAGGCTGCTGCAGCTGAAAAAATCACTGTCATTACCAATCCAAGTGATACAGACCAGAAGTTTACCTCAGGGTACACTTTGTTTGGCGACATTATCGGTTCATACTTCTCTCCCGGCTTCAGCTCCCTCGCTGCATTCTCCGGAAGACCTTTACTCTTCATTTCTTCCATAAAATAGTAGATTTAGATAATTATATAATAAATTTTGTCATTTCTTCTCTGCTATACATTTGCTCTGCAGTATATATATAGTATTACAAAAATATAAATAAAAAGGGAAACAGCTCCATTCATCTTGCCAAATTTGGGTTTTCAATGGCATTTTGTATATCTGTACCGCATTGTATAGAGTACCGCATATCCATTATATATTGGATTAAGTAGTGGTACGATATGTTTGTCCGTCTGCCTTCGCCAGGCTCAGATCTTCCAATCTTCAGGACAGAATAACCATATAAGAGCAGACTGGGTGTTGTTTCACTAAAAATATTTTAAAAAAATATAAAAAAATATCTGAGGGATATTGTCTTGAAAATTAGCTTAGTAAGTGTATGTAGAAAAAATATTTGTAAAAAAGTTGCAATTTTTTTCGCAGAAAAATTTGTATAATTAAAAAATGTCCTTACCTTTGCAACCCGTTTGGGAAACGAACCAAACGCAAGAGACAAGTTCATTGACATTATTGAGAGAAGAAACATAGAGGTAAAAAACAGAAAAGATAGTCTGTAATTATAGAATAATTAGGGACTACAATTTCAAGAGAAAGATTCAAGCGATTAAGTTACCAAGGGCGAATGGAGGATGCCTAGGCTTCTATCGGCGAGGAAGGACGCGGACAGCTGCGAAAAGCTCCGGGGATCAGCAAACATGATATGATCCGGAGATATCCGAATGGGGGAACCCGTCATATTGAAGATATGACACATCGAAAGATGAGCCAACGCAGAGAACTGAAACATCTAAGTATCTGCAGGAAAAGAAAGAAAATATCGATTTCCCGAGTAGTGGCGAGCGAAAAGGAAACAGCCCAAACCGCATATGTTACGGCATATACGGGGTTATAGGACTGAGTTATACGATTTAAAAAAGAATTGGAATTAACTGGAAAGTTAAATCAAAGAGGGTGATAATCCCGTACAAGTAATTTTTTAAAGAGTTATCAGTATCCTGAGTAGGGCGGGACACGAGGAATCCTGTCTGAATTCACGGGGACCATCCCGTAAGGCTAAATACGAATAGAAGACCGATAGTGAACCAGTACTGTGAAGGAAAGGTGAAAAGAACCGTGAACAACGGAGTGCAAAAGAACCTGAAACCATTCGCTTACAAGCGGTCGGAGTCTGGAAACGGATGACGGCGTGCCTTTTGGATAATGAGCCTACGAGTTGCGTTTCACTAGCAAGGCTAAGATCTTCAGGATCGGAGCCGAAGCGAAAGCGAGTCTGAATAGGGCGTTAAGTTAGTGGGAGCAGACGCGAAACCTTGTGATCTACCCTTGACCAGGTTGAAGTTACCGTAACAGGTAATGGAGGACCGAACCAGTTTCCGTTGAAAAGGATTTGGATGAGTTGAGGGTAGGGGTGAAAGGCTAATCAAACTGGGAGATAGCTCGTACTCCCCGAAATGTCTTTAGGGACAGCCTCGAAATAGCTTGCATGAGGTAGAGCTACTGATAGGATGCGAGGGCTTCACCGCCTATCAAATCCTGACAAACTCCGAATGCGTGCAAGTGTTTTTCGGGAGTGAGTCATCGGGTGCTAATGTCCGGTGGCGAGAGGGAAACAGCCCAGACCAACGTCTAAGGCCTCCAAACGTGTGTTAAGTTGACAGAACGATGTTCGGTTGCAGAGACAGCTAGGATGTTAGCTTGGAAGCAGCTATTCATTTAAAGAGTGCGTAACAGCTCACTAGTCGAGCGACTGAGCGTGGATAATAAACGGGCATCAAACACACTGCCGAAGACATGGACTACGCAGTAGTGGTAGGGGAGCATTCTAACCTGCGCAGAAGGTGATACGTGAGTATTGCTGGAGCGATTAGAAAAGCAGATGTAGGCATAAGTAACGATAATGCAGGCGAGAAACCTGCACACCGCAAGCCCAAGGATTCCTGATCAACGTTAATCGGATCAGGGTAAGTCGGGGCCTAAGGAAAACCCGAAAGGGGGATTCGATGGACAAATGGTTAATATTCCATTACCTGTATGCAACAGATAGGAGAGACGGAGTAGTGACACATACGCCGACTGACGGAATAGTTGGTTAAAGGACGTAGGTAAATCCGGTGGTTCAGAGCTACGGATGCTGATGTCTGACAGTACAGCAAATCTTCGGATGCGCTGATAGTTATGGTAAACAGACTTCCAAGAAAATCTTCGACCCGTTAATTGCATACAGCCCGTACCGTAAACCGACACAGGTGGGCGAGGAGAGTATCCTCAGGTGCTCGAGTGAATCATGGCTAAGGAATTCGGCAAGTTTACCCCGTAACTTCGGGATAAGGGGACCCTGAGTGATCAGGGCGCAGAGAAATGGCCCAGGCGACTGTTTAACAAAAACACATGGCTTTGCAAAATCGAAAGATGACGAATAAGGCCTGACACCTGCCCGGTGCCGGAAGGTTAAGAGGGGATGTAATCGCAAGAGAAGCATTGAATCGAAGCCCCGGTAAACGGCGGCCGTAACTATAACGGTCCTAAGGTAGCGAAATTCCTTGTCGGGTAAGTTCCGACCTGCACGAATGGTGTAACGATCTGAGCACTGTCTCAACCGCGAGCCCGGTGAAATTGTAGTATCGGTGAAGATGCCGATTACCCGCAACGGGACGAAAAGACCCCGTGAACCTTTACTGCAGCTTAACGTTGTGTTTGGGCAACCGATGTGTAGGATAGGCCGGAGGCTGAGAAGGGGACGCGCCAGCGTTTCTGGAGCCGCTGTTGAAATACGGCCCTTCTGTTGTCTGGACCCTAACCCTTAATAGAGGGGACACCGTTTGGTGGGTAGTTTGACTGGGGTGGTCGCCTCCAAAAGCGTAACGGAGGCTTCCAAAGGTACCCTCAGGACGATTGGTAACCGTCCGGAGAGTGCAATGGCACAAGGGTGCTTGACTGAGAGGCTCACAAGCCGACCAGGTGGGAAACCAGGGCATAGTGATCCGGTGGTTCCGTATGGAAGGGCCATCGCTCAAAGGATAAAAGGTACTCCGGGGATAACAGGCTGATCCCTCCCAAGAGCTCATATCGACGGAGGGGTTTGGCACCTCGATGTCGGCTCGTCACATCCTGGGGCTGGAGAAGGTCCCAAGGGTCCGGCTGTTCGCCGGTTAAAGCGGCACGCGAGCTGGGTTCAGAACGTCGCGAGACAGTTCGGTCCTCTATCCTCTGTGGGCGTTGGAGAATTGAGGGGTTCAGACCTTAGTACGAGAGGACCGGGTCTGACGCACCACTGGTGCACCGGTTGTTC
>JAZNXX010000016.1:0-17706 GCA_045594125.1 Candidatus Egerieisoma sp. | reverse complement strand
TTTCTCTTCTTAGCCAAACCATGCTGTCCTGGAGGATAATTTTTACGCTCAAAACTCTTGTCAGGACCAAAGATTGGCTCTCCAAATTTGCGGGCGATTTTTGTAGAAGGCCCAGTATATCTTGCCATATTAAATCTAATTAAATTTAAACTATCAGGAATTATACTCTACGGCGACCTTTTGGTCTACAACCGTTGTGAGGAAGTGGAGTAACGTCAATGATCTCTGTTACCTCAATACCTGCACCGTGAATAGTACGAATAGCAGACTCACGACCGGCACCAGGGCCTTTTACATAAGCCTTAACTTTACGTAATCCTAAATCAAAAGCTACTTTAGCACAATCTGCTGCAGCAACCTGAGCTGCATAAGGAGTGTTCTTCTTAGAACCTCTGAATCCCATCTTACCAGCAGAAGACCAGCTGATAACCTGACCAATGCTGTTTGTCAAGGTTACAATTACGTTGTTGAATGTTGATGAAATATGAGCCTCGCCATATGCGTCAACTTTAACAACCCTCTTTTTGTTTGATACAGTTTTCTTTGCCATATTCTTAGGTTCTATTATTTAGTTGCTTTCTTCTTGTTAGCCACTGTCTTCTTCTTACCTTTACGGGTACGGGCATTGTTCTTGGTGCTCTGGCCCCTTACAGGAAGACCAAGTCTGTGACGGATACCTCTATAGCATCCGATGTCCATAAGACGTTTAATGTTCAATTGAATAGTAGAACGAAGCTCGCCCTCTATTTTATACTCTTCTGCAATTGTTGCACGAATTGCAGCGATTTGGTCATCTGTCCAATCCTGCACCTTAATGTTTACGTCAATACCGTTTTTATTAAGGATTTTTTGGGCAGAACTGCGACCAATTCCAAAGATATAGGTTAGACCTATCTCTCCACGTTTGTTTTTTGGTAAATCTACTCCGGCTATACGTGCCATAATAATCTATTTATTTAAAATTCTTTGTTGTTTACAATTAGGAATTATCCTTGGCGCATTTTGAACTTAGGGTTTTTTTTGCAAATGATATACAAACGACCTTTGCGTTTTACAATTTTGCAGTCTTCGCTACGCTTTTTAATGGATGCTTTTACTTTCATGGTATTTAGTTTTATTTGTATCTGAAAGAAATCCTTCCTTTAGTCAAATCATAAGGCGACATCTCAACTCTTACTTTATCTCCAGGCAAAATTCTGATGTAGTGCATTCTCATTTTACCCGAAATGTGGGCGGTCAGTATATGACCATTATCCAATTCCACTCTGAACATAGCATTGGACAAAGCTTCAATAATTGTTCCGTCTTTCTCTATAGCAGGTTGTTTTGACATAAAAATCTCCTTACAATTTAAAAATTACTATTTATTTTCGATATATTCAAATGTTGTCAAGACCTCAGGTTGCCCCTTTCTTACAGCAACCATAAACTCGAAGTGGGCCGAATTCTTTCCATCGGAAGTCCTTACTCCCCATCCGTTGTCCTCAAGATAGATATCCTTCTTTCCGGCATTTACCATCGGCTCTATACAAATGACCATTCCTTCAGAAAGTTTTTTGCCTTGTCCAGCCCTTCCATAATTAGGGACCTCCGGTGACTCGTGAAGGCGTTTGCCGATTCCGTGTCCCACCAACTCCCTAACTACAGAAAAACCGTGACTTTCGCAATATGTCTGAACTGCAGATCCGATATCACCGATGCGGTTTCCCGCAACCGCCTGCTGTGCTCCCAAATAGAGGGACTGTTTTGTAACCTCCAACAGGTGTGCAGTCTGGGGATCTATCTCACCTACAGCAAATGTATAGGCCGAGTCGCCATTGAATCCTTTATAGACAGTTCCACAATCCACCGATACAATATCACCCTCCTTCAATCTGTAGTCAGATGGAAATCCGTGAACAACCGTATCGTTTACCGAGATACACAAGGTATATGGGAAACCGCCATAATTGAGGAAGCCTGGAACTGCTCCGTGATCCCTGATGAAGGTCTCTGCAATCTCATCCAATCTTTTGGTTGTTACACCGGGAACTATTGCCTTTCCCACTTCAGCAAGAGTCTTGGATACCAGTATGGCATTCTCTCTCAAGATCTCAATCTCAGCGTCGGTCTTTAACTTTATCATTTCAAACAACTATCAAAAAATTACATTCCCGAACGGCCTTTTAGACGTCCTGTCTTCATCAAACCGTCGTAGTGGCGCATCAACAGATAGCTCTCTATCTGCTGCAATGTATCCAATACAACTCCAACAAGAATCAACAAACTTGTACCGCCATAGAATTGTGCGAACTGGTTGTTGATACCAAGTTTCATTGCAAATGCCGGCATAATTGCCACCAAAGCGAGGAAGAATGAGCCCGGTAGTGTAATACGCGACATAATTGAATCAAGGTACTCAGCAGTCTTCTTGCCAGGTTTAACACCAGGGATAAAACCACCGTTCTTCTTCATATCCTCTGCCATCATAGTAGGATTTACAGTTACCGCTGTGTAGAAGTAAGTAAATGCAACTACAAGGAATCCGAATACGAGATTGTACCAGAAGCCAGTATAATCGCCCAAAGTGGCGGCTATTCCACGTGTAGCATCAAAACTGGCAAACATTAAAGGAAGCATCATCAAAGCTTGCGCAAAGATAATAGGCATCACACCTGCTGCGTTTATCTTCAACGGAATATATTGACGAACTCCGCCATATTGTTTGTTTCCAACAATTCTTTTTGCATACTGTACAGGTATTCTGCGTGTACCCTGCACCAATGCGATAGTAGCAACAAATACGAAGAACAATAGAAGAAGCTCAACGATCAACATAAGGATACTACCTGTTGTCTGGCTCAATCTTGTTCCAACCTCTGCTGCCAAAGCATAAGGCAATCTTGCAATGATACCAACCATAATGATCAGTGATATACCATTACCCAAGCCGCGATCGGTAATGCGCTCACCCAACCACATTATAAACATAGTACCACCAATAAGAACTACTGTTGCAAACAAATTAAAAGAGAATCCTTTAATCAAGAATGCCTCAGCTGGCAATTGTGCATGCAAGTTGGTCAAATATGCAGGACCTTGAAGTGCAAGAATCACAATTGTGAGGTAGCGGGTCAACTGATTCAACTTCCTTCTGCCGCTCTCACCTTCGCGCTGCAACTTCTGGAAGTATGGAATCATCATTCCCAACAATTGAATAACAATTGATGCAGAGATGTAAGGCATTACACCCAATGCAAAAATTGAAGCATTACCGAAAGCTCCACCAGAGAACATATTGAGCAAGCCCAAAAGACCCTCAGATGCCTGAGCCTCCAGATTTGCAAGTTGCGTAGGGTCTATACCCGGAACAACAACAAAGCTTCCGAGTCTATAGACGATGAGCAGCAAGATAGTATAAACTATTCTGTTGCGCAACTCTTCAATCTTGAAAATATTCTTTAAAGTTTCAATAAATTTTTTCATTGGTCATTAGATTATAGAAGTAGTACCTTGAAGAGCCTCAATCTTAGCAATCGCAGATTTAGAGAAAGCGTGAGCCTTAACATCCAATTTAACGGTCAACTCACCGTTGCCCAATACTTTCACAAGATCCTTTTTGGTTACCAATCCATGCTCTACCAATGTATCAACAGTAATTGCTGTAATGCCTGTTTTCGCGCTCAAGTCTTGAAGAACAGACAAATTGATAGCTTTGTACTCTACTCTATTAGGGTTGTTGAAGCCATATTTAGGAAGACGTCTCTGAATAGGCATCTGTCCACCCTCAAAACCCATCTTGCGAGAATAACCAGAGCGTGATTTAGCACCGTTCATACCACGTGTAGAAGTTCCACCGTGTCCAGAACCCTCACCACGACCGATTCTTTTCTCTCTTTTTGTAGCACCTTTTGCTGGTTTTAATGTATGTAATTTCATTATTAAAATCTCCTATCGTTAGTTGATTTCCTCTACTTTAACTAGGTGTAGAACTTTTTGAATCATTCCGCTAGCAACAGGGGTCAATTCCAATTCTACTGTGTGATTAATTCGGTGAAGACCTAGAGACTGCAAGTTAGCAATCTGTCTTTTGGTAGCTCCATTTTTACTTTTAACCTGAGTAACTTTTACTTTTGCCATAGTCTCTACCTCCTTATCCATTAAATACTTTATTCATATGAATACCTCTCAAACCAGCAATTGTATAAGCATCACGCATCTCAGCAAGAGCTGCAACTGTTGCTTTAACCAAGTTGTGTGGATTTGAAGATCCTTTAGATTTAGCCAATACATCGTGAACACCTACTGACTCGAACACTGCACGCATCGCACCACCCGCTTTAACTCCAGTACCGGGAGCAGCTGGTTTCATGAATACGCGAGCACCACCGAATTTTGCAGATTGCTCGTGAGGAATTGTCTCTTTGTTAAGAGGAACTCTTACCAAGTTCTTCTTTGCATCCTCTATTCCTTTAGAAATAGCAGTAGTTACCTCGTTAGCTTTGCCCAAGCCAAAACCAACAACACCATTCTCATCACCTACAACAACTATTGCTGCAAAACTGAAATGGCGACCACCCTTTGTAACTTTAGTAACTCTTCTTACAGCTACAAGTCTGTCTTTCAATTCAAGATCGGTAGTTTTTACCTTTTTTACATTCATATTTGCCATAGTTTCTTAGAATTTAAGTCCACCCTCACGAGCGGCATCAGCTAAACTTTTTACTCTTCCGTGATAAAGGTAACCTCCACGGTCAAATGCAACCTCGGTAATACCTTTTGCAATAGCGCGCTCAGCTGCTGCTTTACCAACCATTGCTGCAATTTCCATATTTGTCTTGCCTTTAGCCTGCTCTGCAATAGCTTTCTCCAATGAAGATGCAGCTGCCAAAGTAACACCATTTACGTCATCTATAAGCTGAACATATATCTGACTGTTGCTTCTGAATACGCTCATTCTAGGTTTTTGAGCAGTACCGTTTACAACTTTACGAATACGGTAACGTATTCTCTGTCTTCTTTCTATTTTATTTATAGCCATATTAACTCCTTAATTATTTAGCGCCAGCCGATTTACCAGCCTTACGACGAAGTTGTTCACCAACAAACTTAATACCTTTTCCTTTATAAGGCTCAGGTTTACGCAATGAGCGGATCTTAGCAGCAACAACACCCAAAAGCTGTTTGTCGTAGCTCTTCAACACCAAAATTGGGTTAGCACCCTTCTTTACAGGCTCAGCTTCACCTTTAACCTCATCAGGCAACATGAAATGGATATCATGTGAGAATCCCAAGCTAAACTCAAGGATCTGGCCTTTAACTTCTACACGGTAACCAACACCCACCAACTCCTGTTTTACGGTATAACCGGTTGAAACACCAACTACCATATTATTGATAAGTGCGCGGTACAATCCGTGCAATGAACGATGGCGCGGTTGATTTGTAGGTCTCTCCACTCTCACTACGCCGCCCTCTACGGTTACTTTAATATCAGCATCAACTTTTTGACACAACTCACCTAGAGGTCCTTTAACCTTAACCACATTACCTTCAGCAACAGTAACTGTTACTCCTTGTGGAAGGCTTACAGGTAATTTTCCTATTCTTGACATTTAATTTAAGTTTTAATAAATTATTAATAAACGTAGCACAATACCTCACCACCAACATTAAGAGTCTTAGCCTCTTTATCGGTAATAATACCTTTTGATGTAGATAAAATAGCTATACCCAATCCATTAAGTACTCTTGGCATAGTAGCAACGCCTCTGTACTGTCTTAGACCGGGTTTACTTACACGAATAATTTTTTTGATTGCAGCTTTCTTGCTCTCAGGATGATATTTAAGCGCAATCTTGATTGTGTTGAAAGGAGTACCCTCAACCAATTTGTAACTCAAGATATACCCCTTCTCGTGTAGAACGCGGGTAATCTCCATTTTCATTCTTGACGACGGAATCTCTACCACTTTGTGGCCTGCAAGAGATGCGTTACGGATTCTTGTCAAAAAGTCTGCTATTGGATCAGTCATTTTTAATTAGTTTTTTTAGAATCGACACCCGCAACCGTTATCCATAGGAGGGAACCTGCTGCAAGTGCCCGATATCCAACGTTAATACTTTTTTTATCTGTTGTTTGTTATTTCAATATACTACCAGCTAGCCTTGTGTACTCCTGGGATCAGACCTTTGCTGGCCATCTCACGGAATTGTATACGGCTGATACCGAAGATACGCATATAACCTTTTGGTCTGCCTGTGATTGAACAACGGTTGTGCAAACGTACAGGGCTAGAATTCTTAGGCAATTTTGCAAGACCCTCATAGTCTCCTGCCTCTTTTAGTTGTCTGCGTTTCTCAGCATATTTGGCACATAGTTTTGCACGTTTTACCTCACGTGCCTTCATTGATTCTTTTGCCATATCTTACTCTTTATTTCTTAATGTTTTTAAAAGGCAAACCAAACTCACGAAGCAAAGCATAAGCAGCCTCGTCGCTCTCGGTATTGGTTACGAATGTAATCTCCATTCCAAGAACTTTGGTAATTTTATCTATATCAATTTCAGGGAAAATAATCTGCTCTTTGATACCCAAAGTGTAGTTACCTCTACCGTCAAGTTTCTCATTGATACCTTTGAAATCCCTGATACGAGGCAAAGCGATGCAGATCAATCTCTCCAAGAATTCATACATTCTTGAACCGCGCAAAGTAACTTTTACACCGATAGGCATACCTTTACGGAGTTTGAAGTTAGAGATATCTTTCTTTGAGTAAGTAAGAACCGCTTTCTGTCCAGTAATGGTAGTTAGCTCCTGTTGTGCAATCTCGATAAGCTTCTTGTCTGCTACAGCCTGGCCCATTCCCTGGTTGATAGTGATCTTCTCAAGTTTCGGAACCTGCATAACAGTCTTGAAACCGAACTCTTTCTGCAATTTAGCAATAATCTCCTCTTTATATTTCTTTTGAAGAGTAGGGACAAATCCTTCTACTTGTGGAACAACCATTCCGGTTGATTTTTTAGTCTCTTTAGCTGCCATTATTTAATCTCCTCCCCAGATTTTTTTGCATAACGAACCAATTTGCCATTCTCACCTGCGCGACGGCCAATTTTAGTAGGGCCACCTTTAGCAGGATCTACAACCTGCAGGTTAGAAATATGAATACCTGCCTCTTGTTTGATAATGCCACCTTGCGGATGTTTTGCATTAGGTTTAGTATGCTTGCTTACCATGTTGAGTCCCTCAACAATAGCACGGTTTTTCTCTTTATCAACGCTTAGTACCTTTCCAGTTTTACCCTTCTCGTCACCGGCGTTTACAAAAACCATATCACCTTTCTTAATATGTAATTTCTTATTCATAATACCTTAATTATTATAGTACCTCCGGTGCTAGGGAAACAATCTTCATATAGTTGTCGCGCAACTCTCTGGCAACTGGGCCAAAAATACGTGTTCCGCGAACCTCGCCTTGGTTATTCAACAATACACAGGCGTTTTCATCAAATCTGATATAAGAACCGTCTGCACGACGAATCTCTTTTTTAGTACGAACTACTACTGCTTTAGAAACAGAGCCTTTTTTTGCATCACCGCCAGGGATAGCGCTTTTAACGGCAACAACAATCTTGTCACCTACACTTGCATAGCGACGGCGAGTACCACCTAACACACGAATACAAAGAACCTCCTTTGCACCGCTGTTATCTGCTACCAATAATCTTGATTCCTGTTGTATCATTGTTATTTAACTTTTTCTACGATTTCTACTAATCTCCAACATTTAGTCTTGCTCAATGGACGAGTCTCCATAATTCTTACAGTATCTCCCTCACTGCACTCGTTCTTCTCATCGTGAGCAACAAATTTAGTGGTTTTATTTACGAACTTTCCGTAAATAGGGTGTTTCTCTTTAGCTTTTACAGCAACCACAATAGTTCTATCCATCTTGTTGCTAACCACTACACCGATTCTTTCTTTACGAAGTTTTCTTTCCATGAACTACAATTATTTGTTCTGGTTCTCAATTTGGCTCAACACGGTGAGCATTCTTGCAATATTCTTTCTTGCTTTTTTAATCTTAGACGAATCCTCTAATGGAGAGATCGCATGATTAATCTTCATTTGGTTAAGAGCTGCAATTTCTGACTCTAGACGCTCACGCAAATCTTTTGCAGGCAACTCGCGTATTTCTGACATTTTCATCTTTCAAATCTCCATTAAATTATTCAACATAATCTCTACGAACTACAAATTTTGTAGTCACAGGCAATTTTTGAGCGCCCAAACGAAGTGCCTCTTTTGCAATCTCCATAGGAACACCTTCCAACTCGATCAACATTCTGCCTGGAGTAACAGGAGCTACGAATCCCTCTGGAGCACCCTTACCTTTACCCATACGCACCTCGGCTGGTTTTTTAGTATAAGGTTTATCAGGGAAGATTCTGATCCAAATTTTACCCTCACGTTTCATATAACGAACTACGGCCTGACGTGCAGCCTCAATCTGTTGACCTGTTAGCCAGCAAGACTCTAATGTTTTGATACCAAAAGAGCCGAACGCCAACTGTGCGCCTCTCTGAGCTACACCTTTCATACGGCCTTTCTGCTGTCTTCTAAACTTGGTTTTCTTTGGTTGTAACATTACTTCTACAATTTAACAATAAATAGTTATTGTAATTTTAAACATCTGATTCTCAGAAAGTTGGCTGTAACGGAGCCATATTTCTGGGGTTGCAAAGATACACAAAATATTTAAGAAACAAATATTTTTTGAAAAATTTTAACACTTTTGGACAAAAAAAAATGACAGCCAAAACTGCCATTTTCATTCACTTACGGGAATCAAAAAAAATTCCAAACCCCAATTTGCGACAAAATTTAATTTTTATATTTCAACGCATCAAAGCTGACGGGAAACCTCAATTACCCTATCCCAGACCCTCAAGAAATTTCCGCCCCAGAATTTACCCAACTACTCGGGAGTATAACCCCTTTTCAACATCTCCACAGTAATTGCCTTCATCTTGGAACAATCCTCGAGTCCGATAACACCGCCGCCACCATCAAAATCGGTACCCAAACCTATATGGTCAGCCCCCACAACACTCTTCATATGGTCGATATGGTCAACGAGATGTTTGATTGTAACCTCAGTCTTAGGTAATGTAGAGAGGAAGAAACGGCCGGTAGCACATTGTATAACGCCACCTTTCGCTGCAATCGCGCGCATCTCGTCATCTGTCAGATTCCTCTTGTGGTTCTTCACCTCCCACGCTCCTGAGTGGGTAGCAACAACGGGAGCTTTGCTGCACGACAAGACATCCTGCAGTGTAGAGGAAGAAGCGTGGGATACATCAACTATCATTCCCAGCTTGTTCATCCGCTCTACCACCTTATAGCCAAAATCAGAAAGGCCACCATAAGCCTCCGGTTTTTTATCCATTGATGCATCACAAATGGTATTGGCAAGATTATGGCTCAAAGTGAGATATCTGACACCGCGGCCAAAGAACTCATCAAGCCTCTCCAGATCGTAGCCTATCGGATAACCATTCTCTATAGCAAGAACCACAATACTCTTTCCTTCGGCTTTGATTCTTGCAAAATCTGATGGAGAATATGCAATCTCCGCCTCTTCAGAGTGGCTCTTCACATAATCTGTAAAGAGTGCAAGTTCGGTAGAGCAGTAGTTGTATGCCGAATCAAGAGAGTGCTGATCCAGCCCCCTCTGTCCCAGATAGATTGCAAAGAACCCGGCATCAAGTCCTCCCTCCTTCATCTTTTCAAATGAGACCTGCCCCTTTTTGACCGAATACTTACCCTGCGGGTGATTCAGATAGAGAGCAGTATCATTATGTGAATCAAGTGTAATATATCTCTTATGCACAGAGTCGGCAACAGCCACACACTCCGCATCCGTCAACTCTTCACCCCTCTCTGCCTTGGCCCAAGCCTCCTTTGGATCCACAATCTGGGCCTGAAGAAGATTCAACGAGCACAACAGTGTGAGAGAGAACAACATCATACAGTTTTTCATCCCAAAATACATTTATCAGTTTATTTGACAGTTTTACCATTTGCAGGAATCCACCATCCCATCTTGCGCGCCAGCAATATGAGCAGAACCGAGACTACCAGACAGCCCAACATCAGCCACAAGCCAAATCCATTGACAAATAGAATAGGAACAAATGTGACGAGCAGAATCTCTACAGGTGCAATTGGCAGATAAGCCAATGCATAATCATCCATAGCCTTGCTCAACAATTTTGGATCAACTATCCTTATAAGTGCAATTCCCATAGCCATTGTTCCGGTCCACCATCCCCAAGCAAATATCGAACGCTCAAACCAGTAGGTCTTTGAGAGACGGCGTCCAAAGTAGAAGGTAATTGCCATTACAAGAACAACTCCAAAGATTACAAGCACAACCAACGGAAGGGCATACTTCACCACCACTCCCAATTTGATTGATGCCACGCCGCAGGCAACAAGCAGGTCTGTGAAGAAACTGCTCAATCTCTGGGTTGTGTTAGGACATATATAATCCGATACGCCTGTTCTGTCGGCAAATTTTTTGAATAACAATCCCACGACAAAAGCACAGCTGAATACAGGAAGTTCCAACTTAGGATAATATCCCTTAACCACAACACTTATCAGATATCCGACAAGAGCCACAACAAAGATGAATGCCATCTGCAAAGTAATGGATTCTATAGAAATGGAAGATGTTGTAGCAGTACCTATCGGTTCCCTTTTCTCCTGAGGCAGAAGACCGCTTCTCAACTCATTTGGAAGATCATTAAAATCGGCAATAAAGGCTGTCTGCTTATTGCGTGCAGCCCACTTGATCATAACCAATCCACCCAAAATGGCACATATAATTCCTATCGTAGCTGTCGTCATTCCCAAACTTCCAGCCTCGTCCCATCCAAGGCCTTCGTATGCCGTTCCGATTGCTGCGGCAGTTCCGTGGCCTCCGTAAAATCCAGTAGAGAGCATTATCCCGAATGAATCATTCAGATCGGGCCAGAAAAGTTTGAGTACAAAAAGTCCGAACAGACCTGCACAAGCCCACTGCAGCAACATTCCAACTTGGGCAAACACCCACATAGGTCCTACACGCCCAGAAACCTCCTTCATTGACACCTTAGGTGAAGAGAGCGGCAATGCTCCAAACACCAAAGCAATGAGAACAGCTGAATATGTTCCCATATTGTTGGAAAAAGGAAGTATATCAAGCGCATTCGGTCCGAGCACCAGCCCCAGAATACCCGCAATCAAACTTGGCGGTATAAAGAGTTTCTGCACAAATTTAACCTTTACCCTTATCAGCTTTCCAGTCAATAAAAGCGCAAATACCAATCCTAAGTCTACAAAAAGACTCCACGGAGTGAAAACAGTCGTATCTATCATAATCCAAATTTATTATTTAGTCGTTTTAAGCCGATAAAGTTAACATTTTTGGCGCAATAATTGTGGTTTTTTTAATAAAATCACGATTTTTGCAGAGTTATTCACAAAATGAACCATTAAACAGTGAGTACAGCCGCTGATGAACAGAAAATATCTTCCGATATTGCTCCTTATAGTCCTAATGACGGGAAACTTACTCTGCGCACAAGAGAGGGAAGGTATTATTATGGGATATATCATAGATAAAAACGGCGATACCCTCTTTGTAGACAAGATTGCACCGTCATATATATTCAACCGTCCGGAGAGGTGGAAGAAGAGCAAAAACTGGAGAGAGTATTATAAGACCGTATACAACTTCAAAAAGACCTACCCCTATGCCCTGATTGCCAAAAAGATTACAAAAGAGGCAGACAGTACGCTGGCCCACTCCAATTTTTCAAAAAGGGAGAGGGAGAAATATCTCAGGGATTACGAAAAGAGACTCTTCAAGGAGTTTGAAAAGCCGCTCAAGGGGCTCACCATATCACAGGGAAAGCTGCTGCTCAAACTTCTCGACAGGGAGTTGGGGCAGACTTCGTTCTATGTAATAAAGAATTACCGCGGAGGAGCCGCCGCCGGATTCTGGCAGGGCATAGCAAAACTCTTTGGTTCTGACCTTAAGAAACCATACGACAAATTCGGGGAGGATAAGGTTGTTGAGGAGCTCGTCGTAATGTACCAGAACGGCACATTTGATTACCTCTATTATTCAATGTTCTACAAATAGACCCGGAGTTGGGAACTTCGGGAGGAACTAAGCAAAGATCTCTGACTTTACACTCTCACCATCAAAAACAAGATAGTCACAGCTGTTGATCCACTCTCCAAGCATAAATAGCTTTCCTCCGCTTTCAAGATCATATTCTGCCCTGCAGTGATAGTGGCCAAAGACAAAATAATCTGCCCTCTCTTCCGGATTCCGGCTCTTCTGGAAATTATTTGAATAGATTACCAACGGCTCTTTGTTGCCTCTGAATTGGTACGACTCATTTTTTGTCAGCCTGTTGTGACGGCTCCAAGAGTCGCCGAGGGCAAAAGCCCACCTCGGATGGAGCGCACTGAACGCTCTCTGGAGGAACCTGTTGGTAAAAATACTCTTCAACCTCAGATATCCCTTATCCCGGGGATCCAGTCCGTCGCCGTGCCCCAGGCAGAACCTCTTTCCCTCTATCTCAAAGATTGACGGACCCTCTTCCATCTTGAATCCGAGTTTATCCTTAAAGAAGCTGTATGTCCAGATATCGTGGTTGCCATTAAAGAAGTGTATCTCCACACCTCTGTCGGCGAGTGCGGCCAAAGCACCCAAAGTCCTCACATATTTATTTGGGATAACACTTTTGTATTCATACCAGAAATCAAAAATATCACCCAGCAGATAGAGCGATTTTGTATTTTGGGGAAGTGTATTGAGAAACCTCACAAATTTGCGTTCCCTTGCTTCCGGATCCATATAGTCAAGCCCCAGATGTATATCTGATACAAAATAGTGGAGATTACCCATTACAGCTGCTCTAAATTATTACACAAATCAATCCTACGATGGCACAATAGAGTGCAAATCCCCACAGTTTTGCCCTGCGTACGATACTTATCATCCATCTGCAGGCACAATAGCCCGAGACAAATGCTGTAACAAAACCAATAAGAAGAGGAACTGCCCCTATGCCGGATGAAACGGCCGAGAACTCGCCCCCTGCCAACTCAAGGATAGCCTCTCCAAGAATTGGCACAAGCACCATCAGAAATGAGAATTTTGCCACATCCGACCTTCTCACACCAACCATCAGACCTGTAGCAATGGTTGTTCCTGAACGGGAGAGGCCCGGCAATACTGCCACCGCCTGTGCAAGACCTATTATAAAGGCCTCCTTGTAGCCTACCTCTTTCCCAGGTTCACCCCCCTCTTTGTTGCCGGCTCCAGATTTTGCCCGTCTGGCAGTAATGATTTCACTTGCCGAGAGGAGTATGGATGTTACAATCAACATTGAGCCCACTACGGCAAGGCCGCTCCCAAAGAGCGCCTCAACATAATCCTTGAAGAAGACTCCAACTATAAATATAGGAATCATCGAAATTGCTATCTTGAAGATATACTCCTTCTGCGGATTCATCCTGAGGTTGAAGAAATTCTTCAGAAGATCCCATATCTCCCCTCTGAATGCCACTATGGTACTCAAGACCGTAGCTGCGTGGACAGCAACTTCAAAACTCAGGTTTGAGCTTTCTATTCCAAAAAGTTCCTTACAGATGGTAAGATGTCCGCTGCTGCTTACAGGAAGAAACTCCGTAAGTCCCTGGATCAATCCCAACAAAACGGCCTCTACACAAGACATAGGCTACTCCTCCTCTCCTCTTTTTCCAACTCTCATTATAGCCACAATTTCCCACACTATACCGGCAAGAATAACTACAGGCGCCAAAACTATACGCCTGAAACTGAACATCTTCTCATTGAATACAGCAGGATCGTCGGAGCCTCCGCCACTCATCAGCAGATAACCCAGCACCATAATTCCAAATCCTGCAATCATATAGAGGACATTCTTATATGGAACTGCAAAATCCTTGTCGTCAATTTTCACTTCCGGTTTTGTATTTTCTCTCTTTTTCATCTTCTGATTTTTAACTCAATTAACTTTTACAACTCTCTCCCAAACTTCCCTACAGCCACATCATCAACAGTATAGCCCAATCAATAATACAATTCGTCATTATTGAGCGATACCAGCCTGTTTACTACAAAAAATGTGCAAACCACGCAAATTACCACGCCCAACAATACAACACCTGTCAGAACATATATGAGGAGATGGAACTGGAATATATTGAAAAGCTGTACAAACTCCTCCCTTACGAGATAGAGAAGCGTTACCAGGAAGAGCACAGCAATCAATCCCGATATAAGTCCCTGGAATATGGCCTTGATGAGGAAGGGAGCCCTTATGAATGCTCTGGTTGCACCAACAAGCCTCATTGTGTATATTGAAAAACGCTTTGAATAGACATTCAATCTGACTGTATTGTTGATAAGGACAAATGAGATAAACAGCAACAAAACAATAAATACCATCAGAATCCATCCCACCCTTTCAAGATTCTCATTTATCGTCTCAATCAGTGAGTTCTGGTACTCAACCTCATCCACCTGCTCCATCTTTAGAAGATTCTCCTTGAAGAGCTGTACGCTGTCGAGGGAGAAGTGTTCTGCATTAAGCTGCACTTCAATTGATATAGGAATGGGATTTGTCTCAAAAACCTTCAGAAAATCATCTCCGAGCATCTGTTTCATCTCCTTGGTTCCCTGCTCCTTTGAGATATACTCCGAAGCCTTCACCGCACTATTTGCATCAATCTTCCTCTTTACCTCAAGAGCCTCCGGCTCCTCCACATCGCTATCAAGGATTACCGAGATCTTTATATTCTCCTTGAAATAGTTGGAGACAGACTTTGCGTTTACGGCAATAAGCGCAAAGATGCCCACCAGCAAGAGCACCATACTGATGCTGATGATGGATGAGAGATAGGAGTGGACCAGTCTCTTGGCGATGATATTCTTCTCTTTTCTGCCCATGTTCAAATGACCTCCAAAGATATATAAAAAAATGGAGATTAGAATGTTTAAAAAAAATTTATTACCTTTGTACGGCTAAATATCATCTATATGAAAGAACCTAAGAGAGTATTGTTCGTTAATTCGGAGATTTTCCCGTATGTTCCTGAGACTGTTCCTGCTACAGTCGGTCGCTTTTTGCCACAATGGATTCAGGAGAGTGGCAAGGAGATCCGCTCCTTTATGCCCCGCTACGGATGTATAAACGAGAGGAGAAACCAATTGCACGAGGTAATCCGTCTATCGGGTATGAACATCATAGTCAATGACATCGACAGGCCTCTCATAATCAAGGTTGCCTCCATCCCGTCTGCAAGGATGCAGGTTTATTTCATTGACAATGAGGATTATTTCCAGAGAAAATTCATCTTCAACAATGAAGAGGGGAATTTCTTTGAGGATAATGACGAAAGGGCTGTATTTTTTGCCCGCGGCGTACTTGAGACTGTCAAGAAGTTGAGATGGAAACCAGATATAATACATTGTCAGGGCTGGATATCACATCTTCTACCGCTTTACCTGAAGAAAGTGTATAAGGATGACCCTATCTTTGCCGACAGCAAACTTATCCTGTCGCTATATCAGGAGTCTGACTCATTGTCTTTTGCAGAAGATATGAAAGCAAAGGCCGCTCTGCAGGGTGTCAAGAATAGGGATTTGGAACTTCTGTCGGAGCCGGATGGCATAAATCTTGCAAAGTTGGCTATCCAGAATTCAGACGGTGTCATCTTGGGAAGTCCTGATGTGAACCAGGATCTTATAAAGTTTGCAACCGATATGAAGCTGCCGCTCCTGTCATATGTGGAGGTCAACCAGACCGACTCCTCTGTTGCCAAGGAGTATAACAATTTTTATGATACAATTTTAGGTAATAATGCACTATAAGGATTCACTCCGTACACTTATACGTACTGTTATACTATCAGCATTCAGTTGTCTGATAGTTTTTTCATGTATAACAATCGACAAATCATTAGGCTCAGAGTATATACCGGGCGAGCAGAAGGTGATAATCAAGAGCGCCTCTTTCAGGCTGCCTGTAAGTATGAAGGCTATGGACAGCCTGCAGGGAGTCTCTGAGAGCTTTATGATGCTTGGAGCATTCAGAACAGAGGAGTTTGGCGTTGCAAAGTTTGCAACTGCAGGAAACATCGCCCCTACAAGCACCTCGCTTGACTGCGGAAAAGATCCGAGGGTTGTAACAACATATATCCACATTCCTCTCGCAGATCTAAGCTCTACATCGCTCACCAAATCGTCAATAATCCTGGATCCGTCGCAAGAGGGTATTCCACAGAATATAAGCGTTTACCGTCTCAAGAAGTTCATTGACACCACTGATGTCTACAACAACTCGATAAACTCTACCTTCTATGATCCGATTCCTGTAAATGTGGGCACTACCCAATATTTTGGAGGAGACTCACTGATAATTCATATCGACAACCGCATCGGACAGGAGATCATCTCGTCAACAGAGGCTGAACGCGATTCGCTTGACCTCTTTGCAAGAAACATCAGAGGATTGTATCTTGAGTGCGACACTCCTGTTGGCACATCCAATGCCGGAAGGCTCAATTTGTTCAACCGTGGGTCCGCTTTCATCTATGTAAAATTCAATTTCCAGCCTACCTGGGCGGAGAACCTCGACAGGAAGGATACTCTTATAGCAGTGGCACTCGCATATGATTACTGCGTCAACACCTCATCTTTTGAGTCAAAGGAGATGGTATATGACAACAAAGATCTTCTCTATGTGGAGGGTGCCGGCGGAGTAAATCCATACATTGATGTTCAGGCATTGAAGGATACTCTTGACAATTGGGCAGCAAAAGAGGGTTACGACCCCTCTAAGATTGTAATTGCAAAGGCTACTATCAATCTTCCTTTTGAGTTGCCGGAGAATCTTGACCTTGTAGATTACAGATATCCCGACTATCTCTTCCCTACCCAGCGCAGATTCCTGAACAACACCTCTGACCTTATCTACTACTATCCGTTTGAGGATTACAATACTACAGGAAATGGTCTGGGAGCAATGAACCGTTCGCTTATGTGCTACAGCAGCGACTTCTCAATGGGTGTGCAGGAGATTATCAACAAAGATAAATCGGAGCTCGACAGCTCATACAATATCTGGCTCTACCCTTTGATGTATGAGGAGGACCAGTACTACGGTACCACATACTACTACATCAACAACTACTCATATTACAACGGCAGAATAAACGGTCCGGCAGCCGAAAGATATCCCGAACTGAAGATAGTCTACACCGTGCTCGAGTAAGCGGAAGCAAATGGCAAAACAGTTGGTGCAAGAGTGTTGGAAACGGAAATCCCTTCTGCGGCAAGCGAGTAGTGCCAATGTGGTTGGAACGGGAGTCCCTTCTGCGGCAAGCGAGTAGTGCCAATGTGGTTGGAACGGAAATCCCTTCTGCGGCAAGTAGCGCCAAAGTGGTTGGGAACCGAAATCGCAGCTGCACAGCATTTAGCAGTCCCAACCCGGTAAAATTTGATGTGCCCCCCAAAAGTTGGACATAAATAAACATTTATGGATCAACATAGAAAGTATTCATTTGATGACAAACTTACAGCAATGAAGTTGTATGTAAGAATCAACAATGCAGCAGAAGTTGCAAGGATATTGGGCTTC
>JAZNXX010000015.1:0-17935 GCA_045594125.1 Candidatus Egerieisoma sp. | reverse complement strand
CCAGGCACTCTTTCCAACCGGAAAATAGACCCGGATGGAGTCGGCAAACTGCTGTCCGAAGAGATTCACGCTGAAGAGCAGTAATATTATTGTAAGTATCCTTCGCATCTATGTATAATTTGCAGGTGATGTTTAATCGTTGGTTTAAAACTATACAAAACGGATATGAGCTGTAGAGTGCTGGAATGCGATTTTTGAAAAAACCGGCCTTTAAAATGAATTTTTATGAATATTGGGTGATTTTAAATTTTTTAACCAAAAAAATTTACTTTCAACGAGATTTGTGAAATAATATCGTTAATAAAGTTGTTGATAAAGTTGGTTTTTAAAATTATACAATATATCTTTGCATTCTAGTTTAATTAGGTTTAAACCCTCATTTAAAAAGAGGGCTGATTAAACGAACTCTTATAAATAATCCCGTTTTAACGAACGTTTAATACTATAGAATACTAATACAAAAACATTATAGATAAACGATGAGACAACTGGCTTTAATTATTGCAGCACTGTTTATGTTCAGCGGTGTTGCGTTGGCGCAGCAGAGCAAAAGTGACGAGACCCTTGAATTCCGTCCTCACTGGAGCCTGAAGGTGCAGGGCGGTGCGGCTTACACAATCGGCGAGTCTGATTTTGGTAAGTTGATTTCTCCTGCAGCACAGCTTTCTGCTACTTACAATTTCCACAATGCAATGGGTGTCCGTTTTGGCCTTAGCGGCTGGCAGGGCAAAGGTTGCGTTGTAGTTACCGAGGATGTGTATAAGTTCAGCTTTGCACAGTTGAATGCAGACTATGTTCTTGAGCTTGCAAACCTTTTTGGAGGTTTCAGACACGACAGGGTGGTGAGCCCTTATGTGCTTGCAGGTATTGGCGTAGGTTTGGGCTTTGACAATGATGAGTCGGCCAAATATGTTGCCGATTATGGTGAGATC
This sequence comes from Candidatus Egerieisoma sp., assembly GCA_045594125.1. Classification (GTDB taxonomy): domain Bacteria; phylum Bacteroidota; class Bacteroidia; order Bacteroidales; family UBA932; genus Egerieousia. The sequence continues at coordinate 17,003 of JAZNXX010000015.1, read as the reverse complement.
CTTTCACACCATTGGGATAATACAGGCTTCTTTACCGGACGCGTGGGCGTTGGTGCAGATTTCTGGCTTTCAAAGAATTTTGCTCTTGGTATTGAGGCTAACGGAAACTGCTATCACGAGAAGTTCAATTCAAAAAAGACCACAAGAGGTTCACATACCGACTGGCAGTACAAACTGCTTGCCGGCATAACATACCGTTTTGGTGGAAATACCCGTCCGTCAGAGGCTTATGCAGCTATGATGGCTGAGAAAGAGGCTTTGGCTCTTGCAAAGAAGGCTGAGGCTGAGAGATTGGCTGCCGAGAAGGCCGCTGCTGAGAAGGCCGCTGCCGAGAAGGCTGAGGCTGAGAGGTTGGCTGCTGAGAAGGCTGCCGCTAAGAAGGCTGCTGCCGAGAAGGCTGCCGCTGAAAGAGCTGCTCTTGCTGCCGAGAACTCTATAGATGTATTCTTCAATCTTAACTCTTCTTATATAAATAAGGTAGAGGGTAAGAAGATAGAGACTCTTGCCGAATGGATGAAGGCTAATCCTGGATTTGATGTGGTTATCGTAGGTTATGCAGATAAAGGCACAGGTACTGCCCCTGTGAATATGAGAATTTCGGAGAGACGTGCAAAGGCTGTTACCGAGAGACTCATCAGCCTTGGTGTTCCTGCTGAGAGAATCCAGACATCATCTAAGGGTGATACCGTAAGTCCATTTACCGAGAACAACAAGAACCGTGTGGTTATCTGTACCTTGCAATAAGGTGCAGTGGCCGTCGGTCTGTTAATGACACTGATTAATCATTTACCAAACATTTACTTATTAAAAACATTTCCAATTTATGAAATCAATTTTCACTAAACTTAGCATCCTCCTCCTTTGCGGAATGGTTGCTCTAGTCGGGTGTACTGACTTCTCTTCTGACCTCGAGGAGGTTAGCAACAGAGTTGACGCAAATTCAGCTGAGATCACTGCCCTAAAGAACCAGATCTCTACTCTAAAGGCTGAGTTTGATGCCAAGTATGCCACTAAAGATGAGGTAGCTGAGTTGGCTGCCACTATTGCTGAACTTCAGACAGCTTTGGATACTAAAGCCGATGCTGCTGCTGTTCAGGCTGCTATCGAGGAGCTTGAGGCTCTTATCGCTGCTCTTGCTGAGAAACACGACCAGGATATGGCTGGCGTGAATGAAGGTATGGCTGCTATAAATGCAGAACTTGCTATCCTTAAAGATGAGCTTGCTGCCCTAAAAGAGGCTATCCAGGGTTTGAATAACTATGATGATACAGCTGTTAAAGAGGCTATCGCATCTGTTTCTTCTGATCTTGAGACTCTTAAGACTACTCTTGACGAGTATATGGCTGCTATCGACGAGAGTCTTGCAGACATTACAAACCGTCTTGCTGCTATTGAGTCAACAATTCCTGAGTTGCAGGCTGCCATTGCTGCTGTTAATGCTGCTGTTGCAAACAAAGTTGACAACCAGACTTTTGCTGCTGCCATCGCTAAACTTGAGTCGGCTATCGCAGGTGCAAAATATGATGATACTGAGATCAAGAAATCACTTCTTAAACTTACTGCACAGTACTCTGCATTATCATTGGAGTTGAAAGCTCTTGAGAAGGCAGTTTTGGCTAACTCTGCCGCTATCGCTGCTCTTCAGGCTGAGATCCTCAAAATGAAGGTTGAGTTGGACAGCAAATATGCTACACAGGAGATGATTAAAGAGCTTCTTGATCTTTTGGCTAAATTTAAAGAGGCACTTGAGTCTAAATCTGAGGATGTTATCAAGAATGCTATCGCTCAGTTTGAGGAGGCTCTCAATGCTCTTAAAGAGAAATATGGTGAGAACATCGCTGCTGCCAAGGATATCATCGAGGCTATCAAAGCTGAGTTGGAGGCTTTGAAGAACTCTATCGACAACCTTCCTGGTGCAAATATCGACGTTGATGCTGTTAAGGTTGCCATTGCTGCAATTATGCAGCAGCTTGAGCAGGCTAAGGATGATATCGTAACTGCAATTACCAAGATTGTTGAGGAGATTACAAGTATCAAATCTGAGTTGCCATCTATCCAGGAGGCTATTGATGCAATCAACAACGCTCTTTCTGGTAAAGTTGACACCGAGGCTCTTGTAGCTCTTGTTAAAGAGTTGAGAGACGAGATCAAGGCTGCTATCAAGGATTCAGCTTATGATGATTCTGCTATCTACAATGAGATCAATAAGATCAAAGGACAGTATACTCTTCTTAAAGGTGAGTTGAGAGCTCTTGAGCAACTTGTTCTTGCAAACAGCGCTGCTATTGCAAAACTTCAGATTGAGATCCTTAAACTCAAAGCTGAGATGGATGACAAATATGTAAGCCAGGATATGATCAAGGCTCTTATTGATGCTATGATCAAATTCAAGGATGAGTTGGCTGACAAATCTAAAGATGCTATTGAGGCTGCTATCGCCCAATTCGAGCAGGTACTTAAGGAGATTGAGGAGAAATATGCCGACAAGGTTTCTATCGCTAAAGAGGTGATTGATGCTATCAAGGCTGAGATTGAGGAGCTTAAGAAGGCTATCGACAATCTTCCGGACAACAATGTTGATATTGAGATAGAGATTGAGGTTGAGCTTGAGAAGATTATTGGCAAGATCAGTGGCCTTATCAGCAAACTTGAGCAGTACAAAGATGATATCAAGGCTGCTATCGAGAAGACTATCAACGATATCAAAGAGATTAAGGCTTCTATCCCTGAGCTTCAGGATGCAATTGACGCCATCAACGACGCTCTTGCAACCAAGGCTGACAAAGAGGCTATGGATGCTGCTGTGAAAGAGTTCAACGAGCAGATCAATAAACTAAGAGATGAGATTGCCGCTTCTAAATATGACGACAGCAAACTTTTGGATGAGATCAACAAACTTAACGATGCTATCAGCAGTTTGAATAGTGACTATGCAGGTCTTAAAGCTGAGCTTGAGGATCTTAAGAACCAGCTTGATATCCTTAAGAGCGAGCTAAGAGGCATTGTTATGGTTCCTCAGACTATGGTTGACGGTAAAAATGCTATCGAGTTCAAATCTTTTGCATATGTTCCTATGAGTGCTGACAGCGATGAGATTCCTGCTGTAGGCGGTGCCGGCACCAAGAAGATCTCTTCTGCTGCTTATGCTTACTACCACTTTAATCCATCTAACTTCAGAATTGACGACGCTACTTACTCAATCGTCTCTACTAAAGTTCAGACCAAAGCTGCTTCTGAGCCTGCTGTTGAGATCAACTCTATTGCCAAGAAGGGTGATAAAGTGGAGGTTCTTCTTACCCGTACAAACAGCACCGACAATATGTTTGCCCTTGCTGCTACACTTAAATCAACAGGTGCTACCATCTACTCAGACTACACTGTAATTATCGACAATAATGTTGTTGCAAGCGACATCCAGCTCGTTAAGAACAACGGTGAGGCTGCTTACACTACTTTGGTTGATGCTGAGGCAGGTAATGCTGATATCGAGACCGAGTCTGACAAGAATGTTACTCTAAACGGTTATATCAAGGCTGAAGGTATTGATGCTGCACGTTACGGTTTGTCATTCGTCTACACTCTTGTTTACGGTAATGTTGCCGTTGCTCAGGATGGTGCTCTTGATATGACAAATGCTTCAGGCGTTTCTATCGTTAAAGCTGACCTTGTTAACAGTAAAGGTGAGGTTGTACGCCGCGCTTATGTTAAGTTGAATGTTACAAAGGTTGAGGCTCCTGTTCCTGGTATCTACTACTATGCTACAGCTACCGCTTCTGTTGAGGCTGAGCGCGTTGTATTTGAGGTTAAAGATATCTACAACTGGGCTAAGGCTCTTAAAGATATGCCTAACACCTGCGAGACTATCAAGAATGCTGTAACTGCAGTTAAGGAGAAAGATTATATGACTGCATACGAGCTTCTTGGCGGTGTACCGGGTTTTGTTAAGAAATTCAACACCTTCACAGGTTTTGGCGAGTATGAGGTAAGAGTTGACGCTCTTCCTGAGATCTCTGATGCTACCGATCTTAAGGGTGTTCTTGAGGATCTTAAGGCTAAATTCAACGAGGAGGATATTGCTGGGCAGTTGGGTAACCTTTATGATTATGTTCCTGAGAACATAAAGAGCAATCCTTTCATTTCTGCACTTATCAACAAGCTTAAGAACTACAATGTTTCTGATCTTCTTGAAAACGAGACAGTTCTTAACCTTATAGAATCTGCTGAGGCTGCTGCCGACAAGTTTGGCTTGGATGTTATCGATTACGATGCTCTTACAAACAAACTTAATGAGTTGGTTGGCAAGGTAAGCGACAAGATCGAGGGTTCTGAGATGACTGCTGCTGCCGCTTCAAAGGCTGCTGAGGCTGGTGCTTCTGCACTTGCAATCAAAGATCTTGAGGCTAACATCAACGCTGCAAATGCTGAGATTGAGGCTAACTTCCAGAATGGAACTTGGGGTCAGATGGCTGCTCTTCTTGATAACGAAATTGTAAAGGCTGCATTTGAGAAACTTCAGCTTGAGGAGGCTTACAATGCTCTTAAGACCGTTTCAGAATATGGTACCGAGCTTGCACAGTACAGACACAACCCTGCTGAGATCAAGGTTGCTGTTGAGCCTGCTGTAAAGATCGAGAAATAGCAAGTAACCTAAACCTACAAAGTTACAAGTATTAATAATTGGATAGGCCGGGGTGGCAAGTCCCGGCCTATGTTTGCCAAATAGGAGAAGTAATGAGGATACGGTGGATTGTATGTATGTTGTGCCTGATAGTAGCAGGCTGCTGTGGCAAAGTCTGGGCGCAGAGCCAGGAGGGTGTCGTGGCAGACAGCACTATAGTGGCAGGTTCTGTGGCAGACAGTACCCGTGTGGCAAACGCTGTGGCAGAGAGCACCTCAGTGTCGAGATCTGCTAGGGCTAAGCGTTGGGGGGATCACTTGTTTTTTGCAGTAAAGACCAATCTGCTATATGACGCAATCCTCGTTCCCAATATTGGCGTTGAGTTGAATATTTACAGAGACTGGTCGGTATACGGAGATCTGATGTATGCCGGATGGGAGATTCCTATCAAGCATTACTATTGGGATCTATTCGGAGCCCAGGCAGGCGTGAGAAAATATTTTGGAAAAAAATCTGAGCAGAGACGCTTTGCCGGTCATCACGTAGGTATCTACGGTCAGGCGCTCGCTTACGACCTGCAGGCTGGAAATATCGGTCAGCAGACGCCATCTATCAATATAGGTGTGGGTGTGGAGTATGGATACTCATTCCCCGTGGCCCAAAACCTCAATATCGACCTGGAGCTGGGTTTCGGCTATCTGGGCGGTAAGTATGATGAGTATGATGTGACGGATGATCACAATACCTGGAGAGGTACTGTCCAGAGAAACTGGGTGGGACCTACAAAGGCCTCTGTATCACTTGTATGGCTCTTCAGAGATGTAAATCAGGAGGCAAGACTGAAGGCCAAGGATTTAAGAGAGCAGAAGAAGGATGCAGATAAGACAGAGAGAAAAGCTGTTGATAAGGCAAAAAAACAGATCAAGAAGGAGAAGAAGGAGGCCATTGAGGCTGAAAGAGCTGCAGAGGAGCAGCAGAAGTTAGAGGAGAAGAAGGCTGCAGAGGCTGCAAGAGCCGCTGAGGAGCAGAAGAAATTAGAGGAGAAGAAGGCTGCAGAGGCTGCAAAAGCTGCAGAGGAGGCCAAGGCAAATCCATCCAATGAGAAGAGTGCAGAAGAGATAAGCACAAAAGAGAAAGGCGCAGCAAAAAAGGACTCCTCAAAGAAGAAAAATGACGGTAAGGCCAACCGCAAGGCCAATAAGCAAAAAGAAGATATAGGAGAAGAGACGGTATGATGAGATGGTGCAGAAATATGGTGGCACCGCTCGTGTGTGCCCTAATTGTAGTGATGTCGGCGGTTTCGTGCGAGAAGGAGATCGATTTCGGGTTCAAGGATCTCTGCTACTACCACCCTCACACTGCCCCAGTAAAGATTAATGTGGACTGGAGTAAATTCCGCCACATCGAGCAGCCGACAGGTATGACGGTGTATGTGTGGCCACAGAACCCTGAGGAGGAGAACTTCCAGTTCCTTACACATAACCTGAACGCAGTTAACCTCGACCTTGAGGAGGGCAAATATAACTCGTTCGTATTTAACCAGAGTTACAGTGAGTATGCCACCCTTGAGTTCCATAATTTGGACAACTACAATAAGGCTGAGGCGCGTGTAAAACAGACAAAATCCAGCTGGTACACAACCAAAGAGCCTGATACAAAGATTGGTGAGGAGCCGGAGTGGCTGGCTATCGATTGCGTGCAGGATATAGAGGTTACTGAGGAGATGGTGAAGAGGGCAGAAGCAGAGTACCTTGCCTCTATTGGAAAGGAGCAGCAGGCAAGGACAACAAAGACTGTAAATGAGGTGGCCAATCTTGAGCCAAAATCAATTATCAAGAAGGTTGATATATATGTGCATCTGGAAAACCTCCCCTATCTGCGCTCTGCTCTTGGAGCATTGGAAGATATGGCAGAGGGATGCTACATATCATCAAAATCAACAACAGAGAACCACATTACCCACACGCTGGAGTCGTGGAGAATAGTATACGATAAAACGGAGAATGGAATGGATGATGTGATGAAGGGGGCAATAAAAGGTTCTATCTCTACATTTGGAATACCGGCAGGTCATACGGGAACTCCTGAAGAGAATAATCTATACATAAAACTGCTTTTGGTAGATAATGAAACCATTGTATCACAAGAGTTTCCAATCGGAGATTTGTTGGCAGACCTGAATAGTTATGATGGTTCAAAACTTGATGAAAACGGCAACCCGATATGGCCGGAGATTCACGTCTATTGGCCGGAGCCGTTGCCTGTAGTAAAACCTGTAGGAAGTTCCGACGGAGGTTTTGATGTTGGTGTTGGAGATTGGGGCGAAGAGATAGTAACAATTTTGCCAATGTTGTAAAATGAGGGAGTTTAAGATGATGAATATAGTAAATAGAGTTATGATTGCTCTTCTGCTCATCGGCATTGCTGGAAGTGCTCAAGCACAAACAGATAGATATAAATGGGCTGTATCTACCAATACTCTCTCGTGGGCAAGTCTGGGAACAATAAACTTTCAGGGAGCTGTAGGTATGAGCCAGCATATCTCCCTCGAGGCGGGTGCTGCAGTAAATCCCTGGATGGCAAATACATCAACAAGTGTTGAGATGAAGAATCAACAATATGGGGGATATATAGGTGCAAAATATTGGCCCTGGTATGTTTATTCCGGCTGGTGGATTGGTGCAAAGGCCCAATATAAAAATTTTGAACAGGTAGGAATCCTCACATCGGGACTGGTGAGAGGAGATGCGCTTGGAGCGGGAGTTTCCGCCGGTTACTCCTTTATGATAGGGCCCCATTTCAACCTTGATTGCGGATTGGGAGTATGGGGTGGCAGTATGATAAACTATGAAAAATATGACAAAAAAAATGAAAAGGGAGCCAAACTCCTTGAGTCGGGATCGAAAGGTTTCTTCTTTATAGACAATATTGTTTTAGCGATAACATATATATTTTAAAATCAAATAATTAACTAACTATTCACAACTAATTCAAACTATTATGAAAAAGATTTTATTTTCTTTGGTAGCTCTTACAGTTGTTTTTGCAAGTTGTACCAAGAGCGAGGTATTGGATCAGGCAAAAGATGATGTTCTCATCCAATTCAACCCTTATTCAGGAAAAGCACCTGTAACTAAAGCGAGTGTTGCAAATATTGAAACTCTTGCCGCAGATGGATTCCAGGTTTATGCATTTATGCATGCTGGCACACCTAACTATCAAGGCAGTGTTTATATGGACAAAGATGTAACCGGTACAAAAAATGAAGATGGTACATACACTTGGGCATATAGCGGACAAGCATATTGGCCTGCAACTAACTACCTTGATTTTGTAGCTTATGGCTTCAATGCGAATGCAACTGAGACCGACAATACAAATATCTCATTTGTAGTTAAAGAGAGCGTTGCTGAACAGACCGATCTACTTGTTGCAGCTCCAAAAAAGAATATGACTAATGCAACCTCAAATGATGGATCTGTAAATATGACATTCTCTCACCTTTTGTCACGTATAGGATTCTCTCTTGTAACTAAGGATAACAACTCTATCAAAGTTACTATTGAGCAGATAAATCTCGTAGGTAATTTTTACAAGAAAGGCAGCGTAAATCTAACTGAAACAAAAAATACTTCTCTTAATATTGGAGAAGAGGGAGCGGCTGTTGCAGCGGACAGACCATATATTACTCCTTCAGCAGAGGCAGCTGATAGAGCTCTTGTTACATACAAGTTATTGGGCGAGAACGGAACATTTACAAGTGCAGCCAACGCATCGGGAGTAGCTATATATGATAACAGCGCTCTATACACTAAGGATGAAGGTGAAGAAGGCGTTGAAGATGATGAGTATGTTGCAAACGAAGGTGTAGATGAAACTGCAGATGATGAGAACGAGAAGAATCGTTATATGATGATTATTCCTGTTGAAGAGTGGGGCAATGTAGACGGACTTACAAATGCTCAACTTAAAGTAAAATACTTCCTTCCAGGAGCTGGTACATTTGATGAGGTTACTGTAGACCTTGTTAATGGTAAGACTGAGAATGATGCTGGAACTCCTATTAAATTTGAGGCTGGTAAATCATACAACTTCAAATTGAAAGTATCTACCGACGGTATTGGTTTCTCTGTAACAGTAGAGGACTGGGATGATAGCACAAATACCGGTCTTGAGGGTGGTGAAGAGATCAAACTTAACTAATTCATATCCATACCCAACCTCGGCAGGTTTGACCGCCTGTCGGGGTACTAAATAGAAAACAAACAACCCCGCGATGAACATTAGAGATTTAAAGAGATATTTCGCTTGTCTGCTCCTGGCTGGAGCCGGATGCGTTATGGCCTCGTGTGAACGCGAGGAGGGGCCGTCTGATGAGCCCCAGCAGCAAGGTAACCCTATTGAGATCGCAGCTTCAGCTGAGTGGCCCGATATGGATAAGCCCGGCACAAAAGCCCTTATAAATGGAGTAGGTGATCTGATGGATGACGGTTTTGTTGTGTGGGCTAACTGGACAAAAGATCCCGCTGATAACTCACACTTTACTGGCAACTACGAAAGCGGGACAAACAATAAAGTCTTTGGGCTGAATGGCACCAAAGTTTATGCGATTGACGGCGACAATAACGGTGTATTCAATCCTATATTCCAAGGTGGTGGCAATCAGGGCAACAACAATGTCGACCAGTGGAAATACTCTCCAAAACAGTACTGGCACCGTGGAAGCTACACCTTTGCTGCACTGCTCCCAGCCTCAATATGCAACGCCCAAAATGCGATGAATGGTGATGGAAGTGGAAAGATAGTGACCGGAGCAATTGATGACAAAACATTATCGCTCCAATTCACTGGCTTTAACTTGAGTACTGAACAGAAGGATTTGATGTTGGCTTTCAGTGAAGAGAAAGCAGAAACAGATGCCCAGGCCGGAACAAATGGAAGCGTGAATCTTAATTTTAAACACGTTTTATCGTTGATTAAATTTCAGGCATCTGCGACCGACCCTACGATTGATATAGAATCAATAGAACTGACTGCATATAAGAATAAAGCCACAAGCGTTGAGTTTGCTCTACAAGATGACAAATCCATTGACCAATCCTGGACATTTGACAATGCCTCCACAGGCTCTACACACAATAATAGCGGCAGCGGATGGAATCTATCTACAGATTCTCAGGAACTGTTTGAATTATTGGTTTTTCCGCAGGAAGTAACCGGAGCTGTAGCCACTATTACCTATATCGAACATTTTGATGGTGAAGAAACAGAAACTGAGCAAAATGTGCGAAAAACGGTTCCGCTCAATATTCCAGCCATTACCTGGCAACCGTCACGCATTTACATTTATAAATTCACAATAACCGGTGAAGGTATCAAACTCGATACCCCTATAGTAAAAGATTGGGTTCCGGATAATAGTACATTTCCCCAACCGGTTATGTAGCTGAAATGACAAGTATATGAAAAGAAGAATATATATAGTTTTGACTTTGGCTTTGGTACTCTTGTCGGGATGTGCCAAAAACTTGGATGACAACCCTAATCAAGAGTTGGATCAACCGGGTTCATACATCTTCTTTGATGCCACAGTAAATGAGACTTTTGTTACAAAAACATCAATTCTGACTGGTACCTCTTTAGAAAATCCTTTCGGAATCTTAGGATATCATAACTCTGATGACCTGTTTGGCATAACTGAGGTTTCACCTGTAGGAGATGGAACATTTTCGTACGGTTCAACACTTGTACCCTGGAAAAGCAGCGAAGAGCACAAATTTTATGCTTTCCATATCCACGGAATTGACTATGCAACGAGTAAAACCCAGGTTGTTCCAAATAATGGGAATCCATATATCAACTATACCCAACCGGCAGATTTGAATGGAATGTATGATATTCTTACAGCATATACCGCTACAAAGAAGGTACCTCTTGTGCCATTGACATTTGAGCACAGATTGTTCGCTTTGGATATTGAGATAACCAACAATCAGACTCAGGTTCAAATTGATGAGTCTAATGTTGTGGGTAGTTCCGAATTACAAATAACAAGTGTTAAATTTTATGCCAAAGGTATTCCTCAAACTGCGCAACTCTTTATTGCAAGCGGGAATACTCCATCAGACAGTAAAGATTTTACATATACAGTATCAAACACTGCAACTCAAATAGCACAAGATGCCACAACCAATTTTGGCACAATGCTATTTCTTCCTTGTGAATCGTTTTCATATAGGGTTGAAATTGGATATAAGGAGGGAAATTATTCATATACATATGGCTATCCGTCATCTGTAAAAACAGAATATTCAACCGTCAACGGTATGAAAGCTGGTTACAGATATTGTTTGACAATCAAAAAGACAAACGACAAGTTCTTTGTGGGGTTGAACCCAACAGATTGGACAAATGAAGATGTAGACCACACATTTAATTAGACAACTGCATAATAATAGAAAAAATGAAGAGAAAAAATATATTGTACGGATTTGTAATGGCACTTATCTCATTGTGCCTGCTCCACGCCTGTATGCAAAAAGAGGAACCTGAGAATCTCTATGGCGTTGTTGAATTTGTGGTTCGTCCAACAAAGTACAACGGACAGGATGTAAAGACAAGAGCAACATCTGTTGCAGATTTTGAAGATAAAATTCACAACTGCTATTTTCTTCTCTTTAACAATGCCGGAAACCGCACATTCATATCCAACGATTTGGGTAATACCTTAGCAACCCAAAGATTCAATAAACAGCAACTCGCCGGCAGTCTCGATGCCTACACAAACAGCACAGCCTGCTTTATAGCCAATGTACCAAAAAGTGTTGTGGAAGGAATTACAACATTGAGCCAGTTGAATTCTGTTGTTTTGGATATCACTTATTCAAGTGTAGATGTATTTGATATTGGAAATAATAAAAACAGTTCGTTTGTTGTGCCTGAATTTGATCTTGATGATAATAGTACTACAGAATCTATTCAGTGTATTCCAATGCTGGGAATGAACACTTGTAATTTGAAGACGACAGATCTCTTTCAGATATCACTTAAGAGAGTGTTTGCAAAGATTAGTGTGAATATCAGGGTAACTCAAAATTTGTCATCTTTTGATCTGCTTGCAGCACATTTATTCAACCTGCCTACAAAGGTAAAACTGACAGAGCCTGCAAATCCTGCCTCTTATGAAAGCGAATGGGTGAAGGATGCATCTGCTTTTGTTGTGTCACAGATTGAAGGACCGATTGACGACGACGATATCTCAACTGGAGCATTAGGTGCAGGAAATAGTTCTTATGAATTCTACTTCTATTCTCCGGAGTATTTTCTACAACCTCGTGCAAGCAGCACGGCAAATTATGGTAATGAAAAATACAAACCATTAATGTATGATAACTCATCAGATAATCCCAAATATCCTACGTATATTAAATTATTTGGTTCATATAAGGATGCGTCGATTTCCGGCAGTAGTATAGAAGCAGATGTTAAATATGATCTTTATTTGGGCGAAAATGCATCAACCAGTTTTACACTAAGACGAAATATGCACTATACAAATAATATAACCATCAATGGTATAACAAATAGTGTTGATGGAACTGGTGAAACTTTAGATTGCAGAGTGGAAATTACGACCCATAATATGGCGGAGATTTATGGCCAGACAGCTAACTGCTACATTATAGGAAAAACCGGTACATATATCTATCCTGCTTGTAAAGGAGTATTCAAAGGTGGTTTAGAGAATATTCCTGAAAGTCTGTTGTGTTCAAATTCAGAAGGAAAAACATTAAAATTAGAGATCCTCAAAAATGATAATACCTCAAATAAAATAACAAATCTGGCATTTAATCCTGAATCTAAAGAATTCTCTTTTGATCTTACCGAGATGGATGGTGGTACTGGACTTATTGGCAGTAATGACGGAAATATCATCTTAGGTTTGACCTATATGGAGAATGGAGTTAAAAAAATAGAATGGTCTTGGCATATATGGGTTGTCAATGGAGCTTTTTGGGGTACTGATGCTTTTGAAATGACTACCCAGACCTATCCGAACAGCTATCAAATGATGGATAGAAATTTAGGAGCAAAACCGACCGCCGGACAAAAAAATACAGCAGGTGTTGTTACAGGATTTTACTATAAATACGGGCATAAAGAACCTTATATTGATGGTGCATATTGTGGAGGAGGAGAAAGTTCATCATATACGTGGAGTGGAGAAGAAAAAGCCAAGACAGACCCTTGCCCTCCCGGATATAGGGTGCCAGTATCAGATGTATGGAAAAAAGCTAATACTACTGATCCAGATCCTACCAAAGAACATTATTCTAACTGGACTACTGGAGATGCATTTAAATTCTGGGGAGATCATTATTACCCTTATTCAGGGTATGTAGATGCAAACGGCAAAATTCAATCTCAAGGATATAGCAGACCTGATACAACTTCGAATTTCAGCTGTGAGATCCCTAAAACTACATCAACATATAATAGTATAACATATCTTAACTATAACCCACCTTTAAAATTTACCAATGTCAAATACTCAAAATATGATATAAATAACTTGGGGATGGCAGTTGGTCAAGATCAAGAGTTTAGATATAGTTATGTAGAAAAAGGTACAAACATCATTAGCTGCAAATTGCAGGTAGGCACATGGAGTCAAAGTGGCTCTTGGTATAATCGTAAATACAATGCACAATATAACTCTGCTGTTCAAACATTAACGGGTGCACAACTCAAATCCTTAAATGAGAGCTACTATAATAGATTGGTAGCTGTAATAAACGGTAATGATGGATCTAACTTGGATAATATATTAGATGGTTTATTTGTAGATCCAGAAGCTGCATACGAAATTAGAGATATAGCCTCAACTTCCTACGGCTACCAGGTCCGTTGTGTTAAAGAGTAACGTTCAAAATAGCTACAACACTTGAGTTATACTCCCAAAATGCTTCAATTTTAAATTTATTTTGACGATGAAAAATTTTAAAATTACATATTTACCCTTCATTCCGCTGCTCTTTTTGCTCTTTCTTGCAGCAGCCTGCGGCACCTCCCGCAAGGTAAAGGTGCTTAATGCTGAGCAGGTTACTGCCAAGATGGTTCCGTCGGAGTTTAAGGAGAATGATACAACCGGAATGTCAAAGAGGGTACAGAAGAACGATACCATCAAAATTGAGAGCAAGAATAAGCCCGACCAGCCGATTATGGCATACCGTTCTACCGATGGAGAGGTCTTTGCGGAGGATGAGCTTGAGGCGGTTATCATTGAGTCGACCTTCAAGAATGTGGCTGAGCGTAATGGTAAGGTGGATTTGTGGTTCCAGATTACTGTGCCCAGAAAGCTCACCGACAGCAAATGGCAGTTGCGTTTCTATCCCTGGATTGAGATTATGGGAGATAGGGAAGAGATGGAGCAGGTATATATTACCGGTGTAAGGTATAGAGAGGATCAGATGAGGGGATATCAGCTATATGACAGATTTGTCGGGAAGATTATAAATGATTCTACAACTTTTGTCGACAGAAATAAACTTGACCTCTTTTTGGAGAGGAATATGCCCCAGATTTATGCATACAAGTCGGACACCTCTTTTGTGAGTGCAGATGAGTTTTATGCGAATTATGGTGTGAGTGAGAAGGAGGCTGTTGACCACTATACAAACAAGATGTGGAAGAAGAGGAATGAGAACCGCAAGAACAAAAAGTCGAAGAAGTTTGCCAAGTATGTAAAGATTCCGATTGTTGTTGACAGCTTGAGGCTTGATACTGTTATCAATACGCAGTCGGGCGATCTCACTTACCTCTATTGTCAGACTATCACAACAAGGCCAAAACTCAAGAAGGCCCAGATATCTATGGTTACCGAGGTTTATGACGGATTGGATATGGTCTACAAAACTCCGCAGATGGGTCCGATAGATTTTTATATCAGCTCCATCTCCGCTTTTGTGGATAATCTTACCGTGAGGTATCTTACTAAGGTGATTGAGCGTAGGGCTACCGATAATAAGGAGTATCAGATTGATTTTAAGGCCGGTAGGACAGATCTTGATTTGGGCTATAACAACAATACTGAGGAGATTGGAAGGGTTAAGAAGCATCTTGCCTCACTTATCGACAATCAGGAGTATGATCTTGACTCAATTATTGTTTCAGCTTCTGCCTCTCCCGACGGAAGGTTGTCGTTGAACAAGAGTGTGTCGCAGAAGCGTAGTGAGTCGATTGTCAACTACTTTAAGAAGTATGTGAAGTTCTATAAGGATTCGGTTGAGAGAGCTAAGGAGGATGAGGGGGGCTTTGAGATTAATCTCGACTCTACTTATGTTGAGGGGGAGAAGGTCAAACCTGTTGAGATTGTCTTTACACCGCGCTCAATTCCAGAGGATTGGGAGAGGTTGCGACAGCTGATTATTGTGGATACCGTTATCCCGATGGCCGATAAGGAGAAGATTTTTGAGATGTACGAGGTTAAGGATCTTGATGCGAGGGAGGTCAAGATGAGGAGTTTGCCGTCGTTCAAATATATCAAGAGCGATCTCTACACCCAGTTGAGGGATGTGACCTTCAGGTTCTTTATGCACCGTAAGGGAATGGTTAAGGATACTGTCCATACAACTATCATTGACTCTACTTATATGAATGGTGTTCAAGCTCTTAGGGATATGGATTATGAGAAGGCTCTTGTCTTGCTTGCTCCGTATCAGGACTACAACACCGCTGTCTGCTACACTTCAATGAACAGGAATATCTCTGCTTTGCAGATTCTTGATAAGTTGGAGCGTACCGACCAGGTCAACTACCTGCTTGCCATCATCAATGCGCGTGAAGGCAATATTCAGGAGGCTGTAAGTTTTTATATGGATGCTTGCCGACAGAATCCGCAATATATTCACCGTGGAAACCTTGACCCCGAAATCTCCGAGCTCATCAAGGGCTACAAACTCCACGATATCCTCTACAAGGAGGAGGAAGAGGAGCTGATGGGACTCTACTAGCCCCCAAGGAGCGCTGCGGTGACGGGCTACGGAGGAGGCTGCGGAAGATGAGCTGTGGAGCAGTTGTCAATTTGGATATACTGATGTGCTCAATCAACTGAGGATAACAGACTGACGGCAGCGGACATACCGCAATTTAATGCCAAAGCCTGCACAGTGGTGGAGCTAACGACAAACAGCGAACAACAGAAAGAAAACGACAACCACGAACAACATAAAGAAAACGACAACCAAAAGATATCAGACATATAAAGACAAGCAGAAAACAACAAACATTAGACTGAAAACGAGAAGCAGAAAACGGTGATCAGATAACAGCGAGCAGAAAACAGCGAGCAGTCTGCAACAAACACTGAATGCCTAAAACACGATCCTTTGCTTAAGATACTATATACGCAAGGTGCGCCCGAAATGTCAAAAACAGACATTCGGGCGTATCAATTATTGGCAAGAAGCACTAATCGCAAACCATGCAAATAAAAATGAAATTCCGAGAACCTGCCAACCAGAAAAGAGCGCAACCTAACCTCGAGCATCACTAACACAGAAACCTGATATTGAATTAATTCCTACACTTCCAACTACATCCTCAAAACCAGTATCGTGCAAAATAACATAGTGCAAACCGACATCGTTCAAACCAACATTCATATACCTCAACTGCAACATTCTTTTTGATAACAGAACCATTGCTGCAATCCGCATACTATTACCTCGAAAATCAATATTGTGAAATTCACAAACCTCAATCTCGAAAATCAATATTGTGAAATTCACAAACCTCAATCTCGAAAATCAATATTGTGAAATTCACAAACCTCAATCTCGCAAATCAATTTTGGGAAATTCTCATACCTCCACATCGCAAATCAATTTTGGGAAAATTCACAAACCTCAACCTCGCGAATCAATTTTGGGGAATTCTCATATCGCTTGTCAATCATAAAACGGCTTTATACAATCCAAATACCGCCATTCAGAGGCAAATAAACTTCGGGCAATCCAATGTCCCACCCGGTCACAGATGCGCTACAGGGTAAATCAGTGAGGAAAATGTGTACAACAATGTTTAGATATTCTCATTACCTCTCGCCGCTGAGCCTTCAGAGGGGTTTTGCTGAGGATATAGAAATGCAGGACCAGCAGATAGGTGGTTGGATGGGAGAACTGGGATTTTGAATTCTATTTGCGAAGTGGTTGGGTAATAAGGTTTTTGGACCATATATTATGCCTCTATGTAACATTTGCAAAAGGGTTGGGCACGCCAATGTGCCCCACACGCTCTGCAGGGCCGATTCGAATTCCCAACCCCTCCGAATTTTTCCGGGTTGGGCCCCCCAGACGCGCTACAGCTGCGATTTCGGTTCCCAACC
>JAZNXX010000014.1:0-49306 GCA_045594125.1 Candidatus Egerieisoma sp. | reverse complement strand
GTTGTAACAGGTAAAGATGAGAACGGTAACGACATTACCGAGACAAGAGAGGTTAAAGGTGGAAGATATCAGGTTGACCCTACAACCGGTCTTTACAAACTTAAAGGTTCAGAGACCAACATCGTTGGTAACCGTGAGCCTAAATTCACCGGTGGTTTGACCAACAGCTTCCGTTGGAAAGATCTATCATTCTCATTCCTATTGGACTTCAGAGTAGGTGGAGATATCTACAACGGTACACAATACTATTTGACATCTCTTGGACAGGCTGAGAGAACTCTTGAGCGTAACTCAATCACTGTATCAGGTGTGAACTCAACTAACGGTGAGCCATTCTCACAAACTTACGAGAGAGGCCAATCATACATCGTTAACGGCAGAACTTGCTCAGGTGAGTATATGATCCAACAGTACTGGAGCAACTACTGCAGCAATGCATACAACTTCATTGAGGATGTAAACTGGTTGAAACTTCGTTCATTGAACCTTTCATACGACTTCACCAACCTAATCAAAGGTCAGAATGTTTTGAAAGGTCTATCAGCTTCATTCACAGCTAACAACTTGTTCACTTGGACTAACTACGAGGGTGGTATGGATCCAGAGGTTGCAGCTGTAGGCGCAGCAGGTGGTTCTGGTTCAGTAGGTATCGACTATTGCGGTGTTCCTACTCAGAGAACTTACTCATTCGGTGTAAACCTTACATTCTAAAAATTTAAAAGATTATAACAATGAAAAAATTACTATACATAACATTATCACTAATCTTGATTTTTGGAGCTACTTCTTGTGAGAACTGGTTGGATGTTAACACTAACCCTGATTCACCAAGTAACTTCTCAGTTCCGGTAGAGACAAGATTGCCATGGATACAATACTACTATATGTATGCATGGGGTTGTGCAAGTGCCCGTACAAGCGCTTCAGCACAAATGATTACCACTACCTCTAGAACAAGTACTATTGGTAGATTAGCTCTTCACAACCCTAACCAGTCAGTATCAACTACTCCTTATCAGAACTGGTTCGTAGGTGCAGCTGTAAATATCCCTGAGATCATTGAGAAATCATACGAGACAGGTGCTTCTCACTATGAGGCTGCTGCTTTGGTAGTAAAATCTATGGGTTACATCATGATGGTTGACCTTTACGGTGAGATTCCTTATACTGCTGCTGTAACTGCAGACTTCTCTCCTGCACACGATAAAGGTGAGGATGTTTACGCAGGCTGTCTTGCAGACCTTGACAGAGCTATCGAGTTGTTCTCACAACCTCAGACTCAAGGTGCTGTTGCACTTTCAGCAGGTGATACCTGGAATGGCGGTGATGTAAACAAATGGATCAAACTTTGCTACGGTCTAAAAGCCCGTTGGTTGAACAACTTGTCTAAGACTTCTCAGTACAATCCTGAGGCTATCTTGGCTGCTTTGAACAACGCTCCTCAATCTAACGCTGACAATACCAAAATGACTCACTACAATGTTGAGACTGCTGGTACTTGTATCACTGTAGGTGATGCATACGGTCCTAACGTTATTTGGGATACTGCAGCTTGGGGTACTGGCCAGAGATTGGTTAGATGGTATGCTAACTTGTTGACCAACTTCAAAGGTTCAGGTGTTGAGGATCCACGTGCAGACAAACTTCTTCCTTCATCTATGATCAATGTTGAGTTGAGCGCAGATGGTTCAAGAATCGTTAACTACGAGTGGTTGAGAGACTGTGGTATGGATGTTTCAGGTGTTGATGAAGGATGGGTTGAGAACCGCTTCATGAGAGCTAACCTTAACTCATACTTGACTCTTGCTACTGAGGATGTTACCAAAGAGTATGCTGTTGCTGACATTCTTAACTCATATGAGTCTGTAGATGCATTCGTAAACAATACAAAGAAATACTATAACGATAAGAGCGCTACAATCGTAGTTGGTTCTGAGTCTGTATCAATTACTTACCATCCAGGTGCAATGTATGTAAATGATGTGAATCCAGTTTATGTAGAGGATGTCAAATATGTACAGTTGCGTTCAGATGCTATCTTCGAGACACAAGGTTTGTCAAAATCAGATATGTGCTGCTACTATTCAGCAGTTTCTGCAAACACAAGAGCTCTTGGTCTTGTTCAGGGTACTGGTGCTTTCTACACAAGACCTGATTCAGATTCTGATATCTTGACTTACTCTGAGATGTGTTTCATCAAAGCTGAGGTATTGTTCAGAAAAGGTGATGCTTCTGGTGCTTACAATGCTTACATTGAGGGTATCAAATCACACTTTGCTCGTATGAACGACAAACTTGAGTACTGGACCGGTATCGGTTGCGGAACTACCGCTCTTGGATTTGATGTAAGCTTTGCTTACTCTCCAATTCTTCAATCAGAGATCGATGCTTATATGGCAAGTGCTGCAGTTGCTCAGTCATCTTCAGAGCTAACTCTATCTGACATCATGATGCAGAAGATTATCGCTGTTGGTTTCTCAACTGTTAACTGGAATGATATGCGTAGATACAACTACAACATCGGTAACATCGGTAACTATGGTGTAGTTTATACTGAGTATGGCAACCCTGCTTACAGAACATCCGACGCTTCTACATTCTCTCCAGATCCTACTTCAGATATGTACCATATCAGACGTTGGAGCCAGCCTACATTCGAGACCAACTACAACTCAACTGAGACTAACCTTCTTGTTAACGAGTTGTATGGCCAGTATGTTGAGAATGCTCTTGATTATAAGATCTACTCTATCCCTGTATGGTGGGACTGGACTAAATAGTCTTTATAATCTATAGATATCAATTGGGAGTGGCCGGAAGGTCACTCCTTTTTTTTGTGGTTTATATATAAAAAAAGGAGGCTACATTTGCAATGTAAGCCCCCTTATGTTGTTTTCAGGCCTCTGGCCTGAATTATTTGGTCTTGTATTTGGCTGCCTGCTCCTCAATCAGGGCAATGTCATCAAAATAGTTGATCTTCATTGCCGCTTTTACCTCATCGAGGGTCTTTGCAGCTTGTGCCCGGGCAGTCTCTGAGCCTTTGCGCAGAATCTCAAATACCTGAGGAATATCCTGTTCGTATACCTTTCTTCTCTCGCGAATTGGCTGCAGGAACTCCTCCATAATGTTGAAGAGGAATTTTTTGCAGGTGCCGTCACCAAGTCCGCCACGGCGGTAGTGCTCTTTCATCTCGTCGAGATTTGCATATTCAGGAAGGTATTTTGCAAAGTGTTCCGGAGTGGAAAAGGCGTCAAGGTAGGTAAATACCACATTGCCCTCCACGTGCCCAGGATCGGAAATCTGAAGGTGCTCAGGGTCTGTAAACATACTGTTGACCTTCTTCTTGATCTCTTTTGAGGTATCTGAGAGGTAGATGCAGTTGCCAAGAGATTTGCTCATCTTGGCCTTTCCATCAGTACCTGGAAGACGGCAGCAGGTTGAGTTCTCCGGTAGTACCATTTCAGGCAATACGAGTGTTTCGCCATAAACTGTGTTGAATTTATGTACAATCTCACGGGTCTGCTCAATCATTGGGGCCTGGTCAACACCAACCGGTACAGTTGTAGCCTTGAATGCAGTGATATCTGATGCCTGGCTGATAGGGTAGGTGAAGAAGCCCACTGGTGTACCCTTTTTGTTCTGGTTGTCGTCATCATCAGAGAATCCTCTCATCTGGATCTCCTGTTTGACGGTAGGATTACGCTGAAGCCTCTGTACAGTAACAAGGTTCATATAGTAGAATGCGAGCTCGCACAATTCAGGAACCTGTGACTGGATGAAGATTGTACACTTCTGCGGGTCAAGACCGCAAGAGAGGTAGTCAAGAGCAACCTCTATTATATTTTGGCGCACCTTCTCCGGATTATCTGCATTGTCGGTCAATGCCTGGGCATCTGCAATCATAATGAAGATCTTGTCAAACTCCCCGGAATTCTGCAGCTCAACTCTACGTTTGAGAGAGCCCACATAGTGTCCCAAATGGAGTTTGCCGGTAGGTCTGTCGCCTGTAAGAATAATCTTTTCCATATCTTGTTATGGGGATATCTCTATCCCTTTTGCTTTTAAATGATTTACTATATAGAGTTACTATCCGATAGTTGCTCCATTATCTACCACATCGGCAGGAGTGACAAAACGCATTCTGCCATTCTCATCTTTTGCCATAAGTATCATACCCTTGGATTCAATTCCACGAATCTTTCTTGGGGCAAGGTTGGCAAGGATACAGATCTGTTTGCCTACCATCTCCTCAGGGCTGTAGTGCTCAGCGATGCCGGATACAATTGTCCTCTTGTCGATACCTGTATCGATTGTGAGCTGAAGCAGTTTGTCGGTCTTAGGTACCTTGACAGCCTCAAGAACAGTAGCTGTTCTGATATCCATCTTCATAAAGTCATCAAAGGTGCACTCCTCTTTCTGTGGAAGTGGTGCGTTTTGCTCCTTCTGGCTCTCCTGGGTGGACTGGTTGGCAATCCTGGTTGCATTCAATTTGTCAATCTGGGCCTGGATGGCATCATCCTCAATCTTGGCAAAAAGAAGCTCTGCAGGGTTGAGCTGGTGGCCGGCCTTAAGAATCTCTCCACTTCCGAACTCATTCCAGCCAATCTTCTCAAGATTGAGCATCTTGACAAGTTTCGCAGAAGAGAATGGAAGGAACGGCTCAAATGCAATCGCAAGGTTTGCACAGAGCTGGAGTGAGATATTGAGGATAGTCTCAACACGCTTCATATCTGTCTTTGCCAGTTTCCACGGCTCTGTCTCAGTAAGGTACTTGTTGCCGAGGCGGGCAAGGTTCATTGCATCTTTAAGAGCCTCCCTGAACTTGTAGTTGCTCAAGTTGTGCTCCAATGAGGCTTTAATCTGAGGAATCTCAGCCAAAACCTCCCTGTCGGCATCAGCCAACTCTCCCAAAGCAGGAACTTTCCCTCCAAAATATTTATGGGTCAACACGATAGCCCTATTTACAAAGTTGCCGTATATTGCAACAAGCTCGCTGTTATTGCGGGTCTGGAAATCTTTCCAGGTAAAGTCGTTGTCTTTGGTCTCAGGGGCATTTGCGCACAATACATATCTCAAGACATCCTGTTTGCCTGGGAAATCAACGAGGTATTCGTGAAGCCATACTGCCCAGTTGCGTGAAGTTGATATCTTATCTCCCTCAAGATTCAGGAACTCATTTGCAGGAACATTCTCCGGGAGGATGAAGCCGTCGCCGTGAGCCTTCAGCATTGAAGGGAAGACGATGCAGTGGAATACGATGTTGTCTTTACCGATAAAGTGGACCATCTTGGTATCCTCGCTCTTCCACCACTTCTCCCACTCATCAGGGAGCAGTTCGATGGTATTGGAGATATAGCCGATAGGGGCATCAAACCATACATAGAGTACCTTTCCCTCAGCACCCTCAACAGGTACAGGAACACCCCAGTCAAGGTCACGGCTTACCGCTCTTGGCTGGAGGCCGCCGTCAATCCAGCTTTTGCACTGGCCATATACATTTGTCTTCCACTCTTTGTGTCCGTCAAGAATCCACTCTTTTAGCCATCCCTCATATTGGTCAAGAGGAAGATACCAGTGTTTGGTAGCCCTCTTCTCAGGTATGCCTCCGCTAATTGCAGATTTTGGATCAATAAGCTCCTCAGGACTGAGGGTGACACCGCATTTTTCGCACTGGTCGCCATAGGCTCCCTCTGCTCCACATTTAGGGCAGGTACCTACTATATATCTGTCGGCAAGGAAGGTGTTTGCTTCAACATCAAAGAATTGAAGGCTCTCCTTCTCGATGAATTTGCCGTCGTCGTGGAGCTTCTTGAAAAATGCAGCTGCTGTCTTGTGGTGGGTCTCGGAACTTGTCCTTGAGTAGATATCAAAACTGATTCCCAATTCAGCAAAAGAGTCCTTGATGATATTGTGGTACTTGTCAACTATATCTTGAGGTGTGCAACCCTCTTTTTTAGCCTTGATGGTAATTGGAACTCCGTGCTCATCTGATCCTCCGATAAAGAGAACCTCCTCTCCTTTCAATCTTAAAAATCTTACATAAATATCAGCCGGAACATATACGCCTGCAAGGTGTCCTATATGGACAGGGCCGTTTGCGTAGGGTAGGGCCGATGTTACAAGATGTCTTTTGAATTGCTTTTCCATTGTATATTGATATTTTAAAATGTTATTCTGTTAATCTCCTTTGCCAGGATATTCCGGGCCTGCATCAGAAGATTCAGCTGTACAAGAATCTGCTGCTGCAGCTCCTTGTTGCCCTCTTGTTGTGCCTTGTTCAGCTCCTCGGCAAGGGTAAGCGATGCCTGGGCTGTAATCTTTGCCTTATATATCAGAATTGCCTTGGGTACAACCCTGCCGAGAATGTTGGTCTCGGGAATAAGGGTAGAACCAAATTTTGCCACGGTTATTGCGTAGGGCCGTGCCATTGTGATGATGTCGGCAACACTCTTGGCAATACCCACATCGTGATGGTTGATGAAGTGCTTCAGAATCTTCTCCCCATCCTTGATGTTGAGATTGAAATATTCATCAAACAGATTTTTGTAGACGAGGTTCTGCAGCTCAAGGTCATCGTTCTGGAGCTCCCTCAATATATACTCGGCCACACTCAGCTCAGGACCCTGTTCTGCACCATAAACCATCTCCTTTTCAAGGTGAATAGGCAGATGTCCGAATTTTATCAGATAGTAAAGAATCTCCCTCTCCACCTCCTCGCAGTAGGTATTTATGACAAATCCCGGAAGTGTATGGTTATTTCCGGAAATTGATGCCAAATTGCTGCCGGTGGAGATGTTGCCACTGCCCTGTTGTGTGGGGATAGAGGTGCTGGTGTTGCCTGCACTGCCTCTTTGCGACGGATGCATCGCCTCATACTGCTCAAGTCTCTCCCTTCTCTTGTCGGCCTTGAACTTCTCCTCCTGCTCACGGCTTCTGATCTTGTTGACCTCCATTCCGAGGAGTTCGGTGCTTATATTGAGTTTGAGGCTTGTCTGCTCTATGTAGACACTCCTTACTATGGCATCAGGAATCACAGCAATGCTGTTGACAATCTCACCTATCAGCTTTGCCCTCTGGAGCGGATCCCTCTCAAGATCCTTGCTTAAAATCCTGTATTTGAAATCGATAAAATCCTCCTCCTGTACATTGAGAAACTCAATAACCTCCTCTGCACTATGTTTCTTTGCGTATGAATCGGGATCTTCACCATCCGGGAAGAGTGCCACTTTTACCTCCATACCCTCGGAGAGAAGCATATCTATACCTCGAAGTGAGGCCTTGATGCCTGCATAGTCGCCGTCGTAGAGGACTGTTATCCTGTTTGAGAAACGTTTTATCAAGGCAATCTGTCCGGATGTAAGGGATGTTCCTCCACTGGCAACCACATTCTCAATACCTGCCTGATGGAAAGAGATAACATCCGTATATCCCTCCACAAGGTAGCATTTCTGAGCCTTTACAATGGCTGCCTTAGCCTCAAAAATTCCATAAAGCGACTTGTTCTTTACAAAAGCTTCGCTCTCCGGGGAGTTTATATATTTGGCTATAGCCTTGTCGCTTCTGAGAGTTCTTCCACCAAAAGCAATCACCTTTCCGCTGATGGAGCGCCAAGGAAACATTACACGGTCGTAGAACCTGTCAAAGAGCTCTCCACTCTCTTCCCGCTCAATTGTGAGTCCCACTGCAGTGAGGTGCTCCTTCTTGTATCCGCTCTTCTGTGCCTGGTGGGTAAATGCACGTCTCTCATTGGGTGAGTAACCAAGTGCAAATTTGCGGATAATCTCATCGGAGAAACCTCTCTCCTTAAAATATCCGAGACCTATTGCAATTCCATCTTCGCTCTCCCATAACCTCTTGCTGTAGAAATCCTTGGCAAACTCATTTACAATCATCAGAGATTCGTGGAGCAGCCTCTGTTGTGTCTGTTCCTGACTCTCCTCTATATCCTTTACCTCAATTCCATATTTGTTGCCCAGATACTTGAGTGCCTCCACATAGCTCATCTGCTCGTGTTCCATAACAAAAGTTACGGCACTTCCGGCCTTTCCGCATCCGAAACATTTGAATATTCCCTTGGATGGGGAGACCGAAAAACTCGGCGTCTTTTCGTGGTGGAATGGACAGCAGGCAACATAGTTTGTACCCCTTTTTTTGAGGGATACAAAATCTCCCACCACATCAACAATCTGTGCGGCATCAAGAATCTGCTCTATGGTATTGCGGTCAATCATTAAAATCTTTATAAATATCACCGGTTCTCTCCGGCTTTTCTTAAAATCTCCAGCTCCTCTTCCGAATAGAGAAGCTTTTCAAGAAGAGGCATAAGCTCTTCCCTGAAAATCAAAATTACTGCAATAAGCAGCAGTATTACAGAAATGGCCACTGCTACACCAATCATTACCCCTCTCCAGACAGATTTTTTGCCATTTTCAGCTACAATATCTGATTTGACATCAGATTCAGTCTCGATTTTTTTCTCTTCCTCCAGCTCTTTTCCGGTTTCCCTCAATTTGAGAGAAAGCGGCTCAAGTCCGTAGTAATCAGCCGCAATGTTGAACATACTGTCGGGCTCGAACTCAAATGCCCCCTCCCTGCTGTATCTTATGGAACCGAAATAGGGAATCTCTGCAATACCATTCGTAATCAGCTCCCTCTTGAGCGAACGGAGAAGGTCAGCAACCTCTGCTCTGGCCGAAGAGTCCGGGATACCCTTCATTCTGGCCAGACTTTCAACAATAAGGGAGTCCTGCTCCTCGTCGGATGAACTGAAGAGTATTTTACGGTTTGGCGGTGTTATTGCCAACCCGCCTTCAAGGAGCTCGGATGGAGTCTCCTCAATAATGAAACGCCCCATTGAAGGGAGCGAGACACTCTCATTGCATATAGTCAGATCTTTCAGTATTTCAGACAGTTCGCTTAATATCATAATTGCAGGAAGATGTTTTTGCTCCAAAATAATGCATTAACCCACAAAGTTAAGATTTATTTGTTGAAATTTTTGAAATCGGGCCATAAATTTAAAGGCTGTCCCGAACCGACAGATTCAGAACAGCCTCATCTCTTCTCTCATCACCGGTATTACCGGGAGAGTTACGGGTGTTGTTAGTCCACAACCTTCTGGAGCTCTTCCCTGATTTTGCCCTCTATCTCTTCAGCCAATTCAGGGTTGTCGTTAAGAAGTTGGCGTACAGCGTCCCTTCCCTGGGCAAGTTTGCTCTCGCCATAGCTGAACCAGCTTCCGCTCTTGCGGATGATGTTAAGTTCAACGCCAAGGTCTATAATCTCACCGATTTTTGAGATTCCCTCTCCAAAGAGGATATCAAACTCTGCCTTTCTGAACGGAGGTGCCATCTTGTTCTTTACAATCTTCACTCTTGTCCTGTTGCCGGTAGCATCCTCTCCATCTTTCAGCTGGGTAGTCTTTCTCACATCAAGACGGATGGTTGAGTAGAATTTGAGGGCGTTTCCGCCTGTTGTTGTCTCAGGATTTCCGAACATTACACCAATCTTGTCCCTCAACTGGTTGATGAAGATACAGCAGGTGTTGGTCTTGCTGATATTTGCAGTGAGTTTTCTCAGTGCCTGGCTCATAAGGCGGGCCTGAAGACCCATCTTGGAGTCGCCCATCTCTCCCTCAATCTCAGCTTTAGGGGTTAGGGCTGCAACAGAGTCTATCACAATAATGTCAATAGCGCCGGATCTGATAAGGCTGTCGGCAATCTCAAGGGCCTGCTCTCCATTGTCGGGTTGTGAAATGAGTAGTGTATCTACATTAACACCAAGTTTCTTTGCATAGGTCCTGTCGAAAGCGTGTTCTGCATCAATTATTGCAGCAATGCCGCCGGTCTTCTGTGCCTGGGCAATTGCGTGGATTGCCAAAGTTGTCTTACCGCTGCTCTCAGGTCCGTAAATCTCAATCACTCTGCCTCTCGGATATCCGCCTATTCCCAAAGCATTATCCAGTGCTATAGAGCCTGAAGGTATGGTTGAGGCCTCCCATTGTGGCTGGTCTCCCAACTTCATTATGGTGCCTTTTCCAAAATCTTTCTCAATCTTATCCAAAGTGGCCTGTAATGCCTTTAATTTTTCTGCATTAATCTCACCTGCTTTTCCTACTTCTGCACTCTCTTTAGCCATAATTTAAATTTTAATGGATTATTAATCATTTTAGCGCAACAAATATACTAAATAGCTTTGAATTTTCTTATTTTTTGGGGCATATCCGGAGGCTTTTTTTACCTTTGTGTTGTTATACTCAAATAATGAAAGCATTAGCTGTGGAAATGAAGAAAAAGTTACTTGGAAATACGTTGGAGCAATTGAAAGAGATTGCCTTATCGCTTAATCTGCCGTCATTTACAGGAAAACAACTTGCCGACTGGCTCTACAAGAAGAGGGTGCGTTCGATTGACCAGATGACAAATCTCTCAAAGGTTGCACGTGAGAAGCTAAAGGAGGGTTATATTGTTGGAATAGATGAGGCGATAGATATTCAGGTGTCGTCCGACGGAACAAAGAAATATCTCTTCCCTTGTCACACCGGAAGCGCAATAGAGGCTGTAATGATACCTGATGCCGAGAGGGCGACAATCTGTGTCTCCTCCCAGGCCGGATGCAGGATGGGATGCAAATTCTGTATGACAGGGCGTCAGGGATTCAAGGGTAATCTTGAAACAGCGGAGATAATCTCCCAGTTTCTGAGTATAGATGAAAGCGAGTCGCTTACCAATGCTGTTTTTATGGGTATGGGGGAGCCGCTTGACAATATCGACAATGTATTGAAGGCAATAGAGATCCTTACCTCGGATTGGGGATTCGGATGGAGCCCAAAGAGGATAACACTCAGCTCTATAGGAGTTTTGCCGGCATTAAAGCGTTTCCTTGATGAGACTAAAGTGCATCTGGCCATAAGTCTGCATAATCCCTTCCCTCAGGAGAGGCTCGCCCTTATGCCTATGCAGAAGGGATATCCTATTGAGGATGTGCTTGCCTTGATAAAGAGATATGATTTTACCGGACAGCGCAGGGTAAGTTTCGAGTATACGATGTTCAACAGGGTCAATGATACCAAACAGCACGCAGATACCCTTGTGAGGATATTGAGAGGATTGGAGTGCCGTGTAAACATAATCCGTTTCCACGCTATCCCCGATTCCGAACTCTCTCCTTCACCTATGGCTGTCATAGAGCAGTTCCGCGACAGGGTCAATGCAGGCGGAATTACAGCTACAATCAGAGCCTCCAGAGGTGAGGATATTCTGGCAGCCTGCGGTATGCTGAGCGGCAAGAAGAATTTGGGACAGCAGTAGACTGTCGGGAAATATATGGATATGAGGTTTTGTTTTGAAAAATTTTTAGTTTGGGTTGCACTACTCCTGCTGATTTGCGGCACAGTACTCTACGCGGCAGATGAGGGGGAGAGGCCCAAGGTTGCGCTTGTGCTTTGCGGAGGCGGAGCAAAAGGTGCTGCCCACGTGGGAGTGCTGAGAGTGCTTGAAGAGGAGGGGGTAAAGCCCGACCTTATAGTGGGTACCAGTATAGGCGGTATCGTGGGCGGTCTCTACTCAATGGGATATGATGCGATAAGGCTCGATTCCATTGTAAGGTCACTTGACTGGCAATATCTGATGAGCAATAGTACTGCAAGGCGCAACTCTTCGTTTGCAGAGAAACAGAAAGACCAGCTCTTTCTAATCAAGATTCCATTCTATACACTGAATCTGAATTCAGACAGACCGTTCAATATGGAGAGCGGCAATAAAGATAAAAAGGGGGAGGAAAAGAGGATAAAGTCACCATCCAAGGAGAGCCCATCTGCCCTTTTGCCTATGGGCATAATAAATGGCCAGAACATATACAACCTCTTGACAGGACTCTCGGGCGGTTATCAGGATTCCATAGATTTTACGACGGATCTCCCTATCCCGTTTGCCTGTATAGCAACAGACCTCTCAACAGGCGGGGAGGTGCTGCTTAAAGATGGATATATGCCGCGGGCGATGCGTACCACAATGGCCATTCCGGGCTATTTCTCACCTATGACGATAGATGGAAAGGTCCTTGTTGATGGAGGAATGGTCAACAACTTCCCTACAGATGTGGCAAAGGCTATGGGGGCAGATATAATCATTGGTGTCGATATCCAGAATGATCTATACAAGGCAGACCAGCTGAAATCGATAACAGATGTCTTTTCTCAGGTAATCGGGCTGATGGGAAATGAGAGGTATATGAAAAACAAGGAGCTTGCCGATATCTACATCAAACCTGATGTTGAGGGGTTCAGTACCTTCAGTTTCAATAAGGAGGCGATTGATTCACTTATATCCAATGGCTATCTGGCTGCCGACAAGATGAGAAAGGAGCTCTCGTGTGTGGCAGAAAAGGTGGGGGGAGCCAGGAGAGACAGGAGCGGTTACATTGCTGATGCCGATGAGGTTGTAAAGAGAACCTTCAATATCTCATCAATAGAGGTCAACGGCGTTTCGCAGAGTGATGCCGAGTGGCTGCTCAAACGGGTAAACCTCAAAGAGGGTACAATGATCTCCGGAGAGGAGATTGAGAGGGCCATCTCAATCTTTTATGGAACAAATGCCTTTTCATCAGTCTCATATAAGATACAGAGTGGGGAGTATGGGGAGAGCAGGCTGGTTCTCGATTTTGTGAAGGGTGCGGCAAACCAGTTTGCCGTGGGTGCCCGATTCGACTCGGAGGAGGCTGCTGCAATTCTTCTCTATCTGGGAATCCATACCAACGACCTCTTCGGGTCGAGGCTTGCCCTCACCGGCAGGTTAAGCTACAATGCTTATGGCGCAGCTGACTATTCGTATGTATTCAAGAACTTTCCGAGCATAAACTTGTCCTATATGTTCAAATCTACTGATATGAATATATATGAGAGGGGAGAATTGTCGGATTATATGGCCTTCTATTCAAACAAGGTTGAACTCAGCCTCTCAAATATGTATCTGAGGAATTTTGACTTCAAGGCGGGATTGCGTTTTGAATCATTCAACTACCGTCACTTCCTGAATGATATTACGGTAGATAACCTTAAGGATGATTCGGACTGTTATCTGAGCTATTTTGTAAATGCGAGGATGGATGACAGGGATAACAGGATGTTTCCGGAGCGAGGTATGACATTTGATGCCGAGGCGGCCCTCTTCCAACCAAATTTCAACAAGCACAACAGCCTTTTTACCACATTGCGTCTCAATGTGATGGGAGCGATACCATTGGGGAAGGGGCTTACATTGCTTCCGGCCCTCTACTTCAGGTCGCTGATAGGAAATGAACTCTATTCATCATACGCCAACTTTGCAGGAGGTTCGGAGTATGGAAGATATATATCCCAACAGATACCATTCATCGGTATTAATTATGCAAATATGTTCGACCAGAATATCTTTGTAGGCCGTCTGGATTTGAGGGGAAAGATAGCAAACAACCACTATCTGTATGGTATTGTCAACTACCTCAGGAGCGGAGAGTCTTTTGATTATCTCTTCAACAACCACGGCTATGGTGCCTGGGGTGCCGGTGTCAAATATTCCTACAAGTCACCTCTCGGACCCATCAGTCTCAATTGCCACTGGTCGGATTATAACCAGAAGGTTGGACTATATCTGAATATCGGCTACTATTTCTAATTTAAAGGAGACTCAGGTGCTGACGGCAAAATAGATACGGGGTGAATTTATGAAACGGGCTGAGGCATTGTCAAGATTGAGGGCAAGATGTTCGCGGGCAGAGTATTGCAGCGGACAGGTGATTGCATTGCTGGAGAGGTGGATTGCAAAGGAGAAGAGAGGTGAGGAGGGAGCCGGTGGCGATGAAACTGTATCGGAGGTGAAGGAGACTGGGGAGCAGCTCTGCGTGGGAGATATTGAGCAGATAGTGGCAACTCTCAAATCTGAGAAGTTTGTGGATGACAGCCGGTTTGCAAATGCCTATGTAAGGGACAAACTGAATCTGAACGGCTGGGGCCGGAGTAAAATAGTGTATGGGCTAAGGAGTTTAGGTATTCCACAATACATTGTTGATGAGGCAATCAAGGAGAATTATTACGGGGACGATGGTGCAGGTGGCAACTCCGGATCTGCTGATGCGGCACGCAGGGTGCTGGAGAGGTTGCTCGAAAAGAGGTGGAGGGCAACGGAGTCTGAAGGGGATATACACCGGAGGAGGAACAAGGTGATAAGG
The DNA here is from genome assembly GCA_045594125.1 of Candidatus Egerieisoma sp. Taxonomy (GTDB): domain Bacteria; phylum Bacteroidota; class Bacteroidia; order Bacteroidales; family UBA932; genus Egerieousia. The sequence goes on along the minus strand of JAZNXX010000014.1, from coordinate 35,101 downwards.
TTTGCCCTTTCAAGAGGATTTGAATATGAGATGGTAACGGCACTTCTGGAGCGGCTTGTAAAGGGCGGGAGGCTTCCGGGCGAGTAGTAACAGAGTACTCCAGCGGGGAAAATTAATTGCTTAAAAGAGTTCTTTTATTGCAGTTTAATCCTTAACTTAGCGCTCTCATATTTAAAGGGATTATGATTCAACAGGAACAGATAAAAAGTTGTAGCGAGAGGATTGAGGCCTTAAGGAGGTCTCTTTGACTATGATGCCAAGGTAATAGATGTGGCCCAGCGGACTGAGAAGAGTACCGCAGCGGGTTTTTGGGATGACCCCAAGGAGGCGGAGAAGTTTCTCAAGGAGTTGAGTGGCGTAAAATATTGGGTAAATGCCATAGATACGCTTACCGGAGCAATAGAGGATCTTCAGGTGTTGTGTGATATGGCGGCAGATGAGGCCGATGAGGAGGTTATGGCCGAGATTGATGCGGAGTATCAGTCGCTTGTGGCAAAAATAGAGGAGGTGGAGGCCAAGAGTATGCTGGGAGAGGAGGGAGATAACCTCGGAGCCCTTATCAAGATAAATTCTGGTGCAGGCGGTACGGAGAGCAATGACTGGAGCTCAATGTTGTTGAGAATGTATACCCGCTGGGGTGAACGCAACGGATACAAGGTGACTGTGTATGATCTGCTTGAGGGTGATGAGGCAGGTATAAAATCGGCAACCATAGAGATAGAGGGCGATTTTGCCTACGGATACCTCAAATCGGAGAATGGAGTGCACAGGCTTGTGAGGATATCACCGTTCAATGCTCAGGGCAAGAGACAGACAACCTTCTCTTCTGTATTTGTCTATCCGCTTGTGGATGAAAGTATTGAGATAAATATAAATCCGTCGGACCTTGAGTGGGATACCTTCCGTTCAAGTGGTGCAGGGGGACAGAATGTGAATAAGGTTGAGACGGGTGTAAGGGTAAGGCACATCCCGAGCGGAATAGTGGTTGAAAATACTGAGACAAGGTCGCAACTTGACAACCGTCAGAATGCACTTAGAATCCTCAAGTCGCATCTCTATGAGATAGAGCTGGAGAAGAAACGGCAGAAACAGGCCGAACTGGAGGGCCAGAAGAAGAGAATAGAGTGGGGGTCACAGATAAGGAGCTATGTGCTCCATCCATACAAGATGGTAAAGGATTTGAGGACAGGATGCGAAACCTCAGATACACAAGGTGTGCTTGACGGCAACCTCAATGAGTTTATGAGACGCTATCTTCTTGAAAACAGCAAGAAGTAGGATATTGGCCCGGTTGGGCAGGAGATTGGATCTTAATGTTAATTGACAAAAAATAAATATACTATGGAGTTCAAATACAACGAAATGTTCCCTATGGGACCGGATACTACAAAGTATCATCTGCTTACTAAAGATTATGTGAGCGTTGCAAATTTTGAAGGAAACGAGATTTTGAAAGTTGAACAGGAGGGTATCAGACTTCTTACCCGTCAGGCATTCCACGATGTGGCATTTATGCTTCGTCCTGACCATAACGAGAGTGTGGCAAAAATATTGTCTGACCCTGAGGCAAGCCAGAACGACAAAGCTGTTGCCCTTACATTCCTTTTGAATGCAAATGTCTCTGTCAATGGACAATTGCCTTTGTGTCAGGATACAGGTACAGCTACAATTGTAGCAAAGAAAGGTCAGAATGTATATACAGGAGGTGGTGATGAGGCTTCAATCTCACACGGAGTGTATGACACCTATACAACAGACAACTTGCGCTATTCGCAGACTTTGGCCCTTGATATGTACAAGGAGAAAAACTCCGGAAACAACCTCCCTGCACAGAACGATATCTTCTCTGTAGACGGCAATGAGTACAAATTCCTCTTTGTGGCCAAAGGTGGCGGATCTGCAAACAAGACATATCTTTTCCAGGAGACAAAGGCATTGTTGACCCCTGAGAAACTTGAGAACTTCCTTATTGAGAAGATGAAGACTTTGGGTACAGCGGCCTGCCCTCCATACCATATAGCATTTGTGATTGGCGGAACATCGGCTGAGCTTAACCTCAAGACTGTAAAACTTGCCTCTGCAAAATATTATGACGCACTTCCAACAGAGGGTAGCGAGGATGGACACGCTTTCCGTGATCTTGAAATGGAGAAGAAGCTGTTGAAGGCGGCACATTGCCTTGGAATCGGAGCACAGTTCGGCGGTAAATATTTCGCACACGATATCAGAGTTATCCGTTTGCCACGTCACGGCGCATCTTGCCCTGTTGGAATGGGTGTAAGCTGCAGCGCAGACCGTAATATCAAGGGTAAGATCAACAAGGATGGTATCTGGTTGGAGACACTCGACAGCAATCCTGCAAGACTTATACCTGAGGGTGCTTTGAATGCCGACAATTCACAAGGTGTAGTTATTGATTTGAACAGACCTATGAATGAGGTGCTTGCCGATTTGAGCAAATATCCTGTATCAACACAGTTGCTTTTGAAGGGTACCATCATTGTAGGACGTGACATTGCACACGCAAAATTGAAAGAGAGAATTGATAATGGAGAGGGCCTTCCTGAGTATATCAAGAACCACCCTATCTATTATGCCGGTCCTGCCAAGACCCCTAAGGGAATGCCAAGCGGATCATTCGGCCCAACAACAGCAGGCCGTATGGACAGCTATGTTGACCTCTTCCAGGAGAATGGCGGAAGTATGATTATGATTGCCAAAGGTAACAGAAGCCAACAGGTTACTGATGCCTGCAAGAAACACGGAGGATTCTATCTTGGAAGTATCGGTGGACCTGCTGCAATCCTTGCCCAGGATAATATTAAGAGTGTGGAGTGCGTTGAGTACCCTGAACTTGGTATGGAGGCAATCTGGAAAATTGAGGTTGAGAACTTCCCTGCATTTATCCTCGTTGATGACAAGGGTAATGATTTCTTTACACAGATCAAGCCTATTTGCGCAAAATAAGGTTGTGGCAGAAGAGGTGAATTCTATACGGGGAGCAGCTGACAGGTTGCTCCCTTTTTTTATACCCGGTGGCAATTGTTAAAAAATGTTAAAATTGTCAGGTGTATGGATTTTTGTCACTATCTTAGCATTAAAAATAGTAAAAGATTGGAATATGAGAAGTTATATCAAAAGAATGATGACCTTGCCAGTTGTGGTTATACTGGCTCTCATTGCTGTTGCCGGCTGTTCGGAGAGTGTAAAAGAAGATGGAGCTATTGATGTGATAAATCTGCAGGAGGCTGTAGACAATATAGGGAGTGTAAAGCTGAGTTCAATTGCGGAGTCTCTTGACTATATACCGCTTGAGACAACCCCTGAGTGTTTTATTGGAGGTAATCATAACTTTGCGGTAAAGGGGGGGAGCGGACTCTTTTTTGGAGCAAGTTTCAGTGAGATGGTGGGTGCACACCATTTTACCGAAGAGGGAAAATATCTTGGAGCAATCGGAAAAAAGGGAAGGGCTAAAGGAGAGTTTGTCTTTCCTACTCATATTGTTCCATCACCCGACAGAGATGTAATTGCTATTGGCTCTCCCCAGAAGTTTGTTGTCTATAGTTTGGACGGCGAGTTTGTCAGTGAGCAGGATTATGCAGAATTGAATGAAATGTACTCTCCATTCATTATCCAACTGAGGGATATTGGAAATGGCTCTTATTTCAATGTGATTGGAGCAAAAAAAGGGGTGAAAAAGGGTGAGGAGAATATATTTGTCTCAATATATGATCAGGAGAATAATCTGAAACTCTATCCTGTATGCGAAACTGAAACTGTGGAGTTCCATCTGCCTGATAGGGGTGAAACAATAAGTATGCCTGCAATGGGACTCTGTTATGAGAGTGATAACAAGCTCTATTATACCCATACATCGGAGGATACACTATACAGATTCAATGAGGAGTATCGTCTTGAACCCCTCTACAAATTGGATTATGGCCGTTATGCTGCAGCAAAAAAGTCACACGACTATGATAATACAATCGGTTTGTCACGAAGTTCAAACTTCAAGCGGCTGACCATTCTTGAAAAGGGGATCATTATCCACTTGAGAGTTCCGGTGGCTGATATGCCTCAGGGTAATGTTTCAGGGTCGGACAGATTTGTTGAACATATGGCCTATTATGATATTGCTTCGGGTTTGACAAAGGGAATCTCATTTGACCATACCAAAGGGTTATTGGGATTTGAAAACGATATTGACGGGGGGGCTCCCTTTGATCCGCTTCTTGTAAATGGTGGAAAGATGTATCAAGTGATTGGGGCTATTGAGTTTATTGAACTGGCATCAAAATGCAATTCGGAGAGGATGAAGGAGATTGCGTCGGGATTGACAGAAGAGAGCAACCCTGTAGTTGTGGTTGCAACATTGAAATGATAAAAATTTGGGTGATGTTGAAGATGGTGAATATGAACAGAGTAATCTCTCTCCAGCTCCTGGTGATGGCAATGGTACTCCATTGTTATGCGGGTTATGCCTCGCAAAATGGGAGGAGCAAGATTGTATTGACCCTTGATGATGCTGTTAAGAGTGCAAGGGAGCAATCCTTGCCTGCATTGAGGGCAAAACATAATTTTGTTGTAAGTTATTGGCAGTTCAGGACCTACAAGGCAAAGTTCCTTCCATCGCTCAACCTGCAGGCTGACCTCGGCCAGTACAACAGGTCGCTGGTTGCCGTGCAGAACAGTGAAACCGGAGAGATCAACTATGTCGACAACAATAATATGACAAACAGCCTGACTCTCTCCATAGATCAGAATATACCTTTGACAGGAGGTACCATCTCAGTATACTCATCGCTCTCGAGACTCGACCAGTTCTCTCCATACGATGATATCACCTACAACTCCCAACCTATAAACATCTACTACAACCAGCCCATAAAGGCCTTCAATTCGTTGAAATGGGAGAAGAAGATTGCTCCAAAGGAGTTTGAACTCGCCAAGAAGAGTTACATAGAGACTCTGGAGAGTATTACGGGTGTTGCCGCAACCTATTTTTTCGATCTTTTGCTGGCCCAGACCTCATTGGATATGGCTCTCAAGAGCAAGGCCAACAATGAGCAGCTCTATGAGATATCCAAGGAGCGTTTCAAATTGGGAACCATACAGAAAAATGATATATTGCAGCTTGAATTGAGATTGCTTAACGACAATCTTACAGTAAGGAATGCCGAACTTGATGTGAGGCTCAAGATGATAAAGTTGAGGACTTTTCTCGGCTATAACGAGAATGTGGATCTTGAGCTTGTGGTTCCAAAGATTGAGGAGTCGCTTTTTATCGATTATGATGATGTGCTGGCCAAGTCGTATGCCAACTCGTCATTTAATCTGGAGAATGAGATTTCACAGCTTCAGGCCCAAGAGAGTATAGCCAGGGCAAAAGCCAGTACCGGTTTGCAGGCCTCCCTTTTTGCCCGTTTTGGCCTTACCCAGGTTGGAGACAAATTTGACAATGCCTACAAGCACCCGATGGATCAGGAGGTAGTGGGACTTACATTGAGCTTGCCGATACTCGATTGGGGATTGGGTAGAGGAACTGTCAAGGTGGCCAAATCGCAATATCAGGTTGTGGAGTCGCAGATAGCCCAGGATGAGCAGGAGTTCAGGGAGAATGTGATGCTCAATGTTCTCCAGTTCAATCTGCAGGGTGAGCAGTGCCGTCTCTCGGCAAAGGCCGACAGCGTTGGAAGAATGCGCTATGAATCGGCCAGAGAGAGATTCCTCAATGGCGCTATAGGTGTAACGGATCTGAATACTGCCCAGACAGAGATGGATGAGGCCACATCATCATATATCAGAAGTTTGAGTGATTATTGGACCTACTACTATGATATAAGGGAGCTCAGTCTGTATGACTACAGAAACAGATGTGTGGTAACTGAGGACTTTGAAAGACTTGTCGGTGAAAAAATAGAAAAAGATGAATAGATATGTTTTAACTCTCTCTCTGATGAAGAGATTATGTATTGCAGTAATTTTTATCCAGCTCCTCCAATCCTGCAAAGGTGAGGTGGAACAGGGTGAACTTCAGGCGGCAAAAGGCGATTATGCTGCAGAAAAGAATATTGTTGATACAATGCACTTGAAAAGTACCGGTTTCAGCCGTGAGATCATAAGCAACGGTAACCTCAGGGCTGCGAGAAGGGCAGATATGGTCTTCAAGACAAATGGCACCATCTCAAAAATATACAGGAACAACGGCGACAGGGTGAAAGCCGGTGATACTGTGGCTCTGCTCGACAGGGGTGCACTTAAATTGAAACTCGACCAGGCGAGGATTGATATGGAGAAGGCAGAACTCGATTTTACCGACAATCTGCTCGGTTTCGGTTATGGCAAGGATACGGCAAACATACCGGATGAGATTGTGAGGATTGCCGCAATCAGATCGGGATACTTTGCTGCAAAACATAATCTGGAGTCTGCACTTATTGATTTCAGGAATGGGGCAATTGTAGCCCCTTTTGGAGGTGTTGTTGCAAATATTGAAGCAAAGCCGTACGAAACCGTTTCAGAGTCATTCTGCTCTGTTATCGATGACTCCACATTTGAAGTGGAATTCAATCTTCTTGAGTCGGAGTTGAACTATCTCAAAAGTGGTCAGGAGATAAAGATTATGCCTTATATCGATATCAACAGCGAGTATCGCGGAAAGATAAGCAGGATAAATCCTGTAGTTGACGAGAATGGCCAGATAAAGGTGGTGGCATCCATATCAAACAGGGGCGGCAAACTGCTGGAGGGTATGAATGTGAAAATCTACATTGAGAGTACCTCATCAGATAAACTTGTGGTTCCAAAGAGCGCAGTTGTGATAAGGGACGGTTTTGATGTCCTCTTTACATTCGATAAGGCAACAAACAGGGCAGGATGGGTATATGTGGATATCCTCGAGTCGAACAGTACCAGCCACGTTGTGATTGGAAATGCCCGGAAGAATGCAGTGCTGGAGGCTGGAGATTGTGTAATTGTAAGCGGAAACCTTAATCTTGCAGAGGGTTCAAGGGTTGAGGTGAAAAAATAGTCTTGGATTATGATAGGTAAGCTGATACTGAGACCGATAGCGGTTACAATGACCATTATTGCCGTGATGGTTCTCGGCTTTGTGGCTATGGGGCTGTTGCCGGTATCTCTGATGCCCAATGTGGATATCCCTCAGGTTACAGTACAGGTGACATTGAAGGGAGCATCTGCAAGAGAGGTGGATGAATCTGTAATCAAGGTGTTGAGAAACAGTTTGATCCAGATTTCTGGCCTCAAGGAGATGACCTGTACGGCAAATAACGGAAGCGGAACAATCTTTATGCAGTTCAGCCACGATTCAAACCTCGACTATAACTTTATTGAGGTGAATGAGAAGGTGGACCGTTGTCTCTCCTCACTTCCGGAGGGGATGGAGCGGCCTAAGGTAATCAAGGCGAGTGCAACGGATATACCGGTCTTCTTCCTCGACATTACCTCTGATGAGGAGTCACCGGAGAGCTTCCTTGAGTTGAGCCGTTTTGCAAAGGAGGTTATAGCCAAGAGAATAGAGCAGATTCCCCAGGTTGCTATGGTTGACATAAGCGGAGTGCAGGGTTCACGCCTGATGATAGAGCCCGATTATGCAAAGCTCCGCTCCTTGAAGATGAGTGTCTCCGATCTGGAAAATGCAATAAAAAACAACAACATCTCATTGGGCAATCTTACAATCAAGGATGGCCACTACCAGTGGAATATAATCTTTGATTCGCAGGTTGGCAGCAAATCCGAGATTGAGAATATCCATATAAAGGTGAATGGGCGGGTATATCTCTTCAAGGATTTGGCAAAGGTTACAGAGGAGGCGGCACCCTCTTCAGGAATGGTGCGGTCGCAGGGCAAGAGAGCAGTTACATTTGCTGTGATAAAGCAGTCCGATGCACGGATGAGTGATCTGAATGGGGCATTGTCGGAACTTATGGAGTCGTTCAGAAATGAGTATCCTGGAGTTGAATTCCACATCTCAAGAAACCAGACAGAACTGCTCGACTACTCCATTGACAATCTGAGAAGCAATATAGTTGTGGGTGCAATCCTTGCGATATTGGTGATATTCCTCTTCCTCAAGGATTTCAGGTCGCCACTTCTGATCTCCATAACTATACCTCTCTCGCTGATTGTCTCATTGCTGCTGCTCTATCTGATAGGAATCAGTATCAATATCATCTCCCTCTCCGGCCTTATATTGGGATTGGGAATGATGGTGGACAATTCAATTATCGTCATCGACAACATTACCCAGCGGTGGACAAGGGGCGATTCTCTTGATGAGGCTATAGAGAAGGGCACAAATGAGGTCTTTGCCCCTATATTGAGTTCGGTATTGACCACCTGTTCTGTCTTTGTGCCGCTAATATTCCTGAGCGGTATTGCCGGGGCTCTCTTTTATGACCAGGCTATGGCGGTGGCTGTAGGACTCTTCTCCTCCCTCTTTGTAGCTGTTCTGGTAATTCCTGTCTATTACAGATTATTGTACAGGAACAGGGGGGTAAAGGATGAGAACAAATATCTCAAAAAGATAAGAATAGATTATGACGGTTTTTATGAAAAGGGGTTGATGTGGGTATTCCGTCACCAGAAACTCTTCTGGACAATATTCCTCTCATTTATACCTCTCACCATTCTGATCTACGCGATAATAGACAAGTCAAAACTTCCGCCTATGACACACGATGAGACAGTTATGGTGATTGACTGGAACAGCCGCCTCTCTCTGGAGGAGAATGACAGCAGGACAAGCCGTATGCTTGACCACTTCAAGGAGAACATTGCAGAGTCAAATGTCCTTGTCGGAAACCAGGATTTCATCCTCTCACATACCCAGAATATTGAGTCGTCTCAGGTAGTGGTTTATGTAAAAGCAAAGAGGGCTGATGAGGTGGAGAGACTTGAGAGGGAGATGTCGGATTATATAGTACAGGGATATCCTGAGGCCAATGTGCAGTTCCGTCAGGCGGCAAATATATTCAATCTGATCTTCTCGGAGAATGAGCCTGACCTTGTGGCGATGGTGAGCAGCAAGGATGGGAATGTTCCCGAGCCTGACAGACTCAACCGTCTGCTTGAGAGCATAAGGGAGGAGTTGCTTGATCTCTATATAGAGCCTGTATTGTGGCAGGAGCAGATACTCTTTGTTACAAACCAGGAGAGGATGGCCCTCTATAACATAAGCTACCGGCAGATCTATTCAGCCTTGAGCAGGGCAACAAAGGAGAATACCCTCTTTTCAATCAATACCGGCTCCTTCTCTGTGCCCATTGTCTTTGGTGACAGTGAGGGTGGCGATGACCTGCTGTCGCTCAAGATAAAGAATGATGATGGGGCGGATGTCCCTCTCACGTTCCTTGTAACCGAGAAGAGGGTGAGAGATATGAAGAGTATCATTTCAGGAAAGGATGGCCATTTCTATCCCATCAATATAAGTGCTGAATCAGATGAGATACCTCAGATTGTAAAACAAATAAGTAAAGTTGTAAAAGAGGGTAACGAGTATAGTGTACACTTTGGCGGTGAATATTTCTCAAGCCGTGAGATGATTAATGAACTTGCAATAATTCTGATAGTCTCAATTCTTCTGCTCTTCTTTATCCTTGCGGCCCAGTTCGAGTCTGTCGTGCAGCCCTTCATCATCTTGTCGGAGATTCTGGTTGACCTCTTCGGTGCCCTTTTCCTCTTGTGGATATGCGGTTCCGGAATCAATCTGATGTCGCTCATCGGTATTGTTGTGATGTGTGGTATCATCATCAACGACTCTATACTCAAGGTTGATACTATAAACCACCTGCGCAAGGAGGGGTATTCTCTCTTGAGGGCTGTTGTCCTTGCAGGAAACCGCAGGCTCAAACCTATTATAATGACCAGTCTGACAACTATACTTGCCATTGCCCCATTCCTTGTAAGGGGAGATATGGGTTCAGACTTGCAGTTCCCTCTCTCATTGTCCCTTATAGGTGGAATGATTCTTGGAACAATTGTCAGTGTCTTCTTTATCCCTGTACTCTATTACGAAATCTATAGAAAGCGCAAATGATGAAGAGACTTCCCCCATTTTCCGTTATATTGGTCTTTGTCGTTCTGATGATTGTCGGAATGGGGATAACCCCGCTCCTTAATGTGCAGTACACACCAAGTGAAAAGAGGAATGAACTGACAGTCTCATTCTCCTGGAACGGAGCATCTGCAAAACTGATTGAACTTGAAGTTACCTCTAAGATAGAGGGGCTGATTGCCTCTGTGCAGGGGTGTATGAATATTGAGTCTGTTTCAGACAAGGGAACGGGCAGGGTCACAGCCCAGTTCAAGAAGGGAGAGGATATGGAGATGGTGCGGTTTGAGATTGCCACACTTCTAAGACAGACATATAAGAGCTTTCCCAAAGGGGTCAGCTATCCTGTAATGAGCAGTTCCGCAAAGGGGGATGATGGGGGAGAGATACTAACCTTTACAGTCAATGCCGATTTGCCAACACAGGAGATAGAGAGCTATGTGGAGAACCATATACTTACAGAACTTGCCCTTGTTGAGGGTGTCAATTCTGTAATTCTCTCAGGTGCCACACCATACTATACGGAGATTGCCTTTGATCCGCAGAAGATGGCTGCCTATAGGCTGGATATCTCCGATCTGGAATCTGCTGTCAGAAACAGCGTTGGGGAGTATGATATTGTCGGGAGTACCGGCAATGTGGGCATTTTGTTGAAACACGAGGCTGATGTGGAGCGTTTGGGGGAGATTCCTGTGGGGAGTGTGGAGGGGAGGATAATCAGAGTTTCTGATGTGGCCAAGATAGTGCTCAAGGAGCAGCTGCCAAAATATTACAGCAGGATTAACGGACTCAATACAATCAATATCGACATCTTTGCAGAGAAGTATGTCAACAACCTTGAGGTATGCAGTGCAGTAAAGGAGAGGATGCAGCTCCTTTCGGAGAATTTTCCCGACAAGTTCTCTGTTATAATACCGCACGATATTTCGATTTCACTTAAGGGAGAACTCAACAAGATATATCTGCGTACAATTCTCTCACTCATCATCCTGCTCCTCTTTGTACTGATGGTGAGCAGAAGCCTTAGATATCTTTTTATCATAAGTTTCTCACTTCTTGCCAATATATTTATAGCATTCATATTCTATGTGCTCTTTGATATGGAGATCCATATCTACTCTCTTGCGGGAATTACAGTCTCTTTGGGAATCATAATAGATACCGCTATAGTTATGGTGGCCCATTACGGATATTACCGCAACAGAAGTGTCTTTATAGCACTGCTGGCAGCGCAGCTTACAAGTATCGGGGCGTTGGTAGTGGTATTCCTCCTCCCAGATGATATGAAGGCCAATCTGGTTGATTTTGTGGGCGTCATTATAATAAATCTTGCAGTCTCGCTCATTATCTCCTATCTCCTTGTCCCGGCACTTGTGGAGAGTATGGACTTTACCGGGCGGCAGAGTCTATCGGCTTTGAGGAACAAAAGAGGCATAATAAAGTTCAACAGATTTTATGAGAAGTATATCTTCTATGCCAAGAGATATAAGTGGGCCAGTTTTGTAATTCTTATTCTCGGATTTGGAATTCCTATAGACAAATTGCCTACAAAACTGGATTATAGGGGCGACAGGGATAGTTCGATGGTTGATCTTTATAACAGTACCTTCGGCAGCAACTTCTATCTCAACAAGATGAAGCGGCCGCTTGAGATGGCACTGGGCGGAAGCTGGCGTCTCTTCAACAAGAATTTTTCAATGGCAAACTATTACAGGAATCCGGCAAGGCCGCAGTTGTCCATCTCCGCCTCGTTACCTGAGGGGTGTACAATCAACCAGCTTAATGAGGTGGTGTTGAGTATGGAGAACTACCTGTCGCAATTTGATGAGATAGAGATCTTCCGTACAACTATATCAAGCTACAAGAATGCCACAATATCTGTTACCTTCAAGAAGGATATAGAGAACAGTTACCTGCCACTTGCAATCAAGAGTGAGGTAATTGCCAAAGCGTCAGATTTTGGCGGTGCAAACTGGAGTGTATCTGGCCTTGATGACCAATATTTCAACAATATGATTGGTGGAGGCTACAAGAATGAGAGGATAAAGATTACCGGATACAATTATGAGGAGCTTTATGAATATTGTAAAAATTGCGCTGAACAACTCTCCAAGAATGGAAGGGTAAAGGAGCCGGGTATCTATGGCAGAGTCTCCTGGGGAGCCTCTATGTCGAGAAGCGAATATACCATAGATTATGACGACTATGTACTGGCGGGGCGTGACCTGACCCATACAGATGCCTACAACTCGCTAAAGGAGCAGCTCTATATGAATCCGCTGGCGGTCTACTATTCCTACGGATCTAAAAAGAGCATAGAGATGGTCTCGGCAAATGCCGCTACCTTTGATGTATGGAATCTCCAGAATGAATATATAACCATAGGGGATGAGATGATGAGATTTTCCGATATAGGTTCCATTGCAAAACGCTCTACCGGACACGAAATCTATCGGGAGAACCAGCAGTACAGGCTCTATGTGGCATATGATTATGTGGGTACCAACGAACAGGCCCGGAGGGTAAAGGAGAGGGAGATCAGAAGATTGAACGAAAAGGTGTTGCCTATCGGCTACAAGGCCGATACTGACGGTTATAGTTGGGGCGTGGGCAAAAAGGGAATAAACCAGATTACCCTGCTGTTGCTTATTGTTGCAGTTATCTATTTCTTCAGCTCCATCCTCTTTGAATCACTCAGGTTCCCATTGATAATCACAGGTCTCATACCTGTCTCAATAATTGGAGTCTTCCTTACATTTGCCATTTCGGGGTACAGGTTCGACCAGGGAGGATTTGCCTCGCTTGTGATGCTTGCAGGCATTGTTGTGAACGCAGGTATATATATCCTCAATGAGATAAGGGTTTTGCAAAAGCGCAAACACTACGGCGGAATCAAACTCTATGTGAGGGCATTCAACCATAAAATCATCCCTATTCTATTGACAGTACTCTCCACTGTTCTCGGCCTCATACCATTCCTTATGGATGGACCTGAGGAGGTCTTCTGGTTTGCATTCGCCATCGGAACAATGGGAGGTCTGCTCTTCTCTCTCATAGCACTTGTACTTTTTATGCCAATCTGGACCCCTTGTAGGGAGAAAATGTGATGGCTGTTGGGCATAAGGTACCCTCTTTCCTTTGAAATGGTAGAATTTTTACACTTGAACCGTTTGATAGTAACGGAATAGGTGTTATATTTGTAGTCGCCCCATTTTTTGGTGAACATTGCATTTTGCCACTATGAAGATCAATCTAAGATATGGTTTGATGTTTATATGTGCGATTTTTGGATTCACTTTAGGATTAAAGGCCCACACCCAGAGTGACTCCTCGGTCGTGCAGAGGTTTCGTATATCCTATCCTATAAACAAGACTGAACTGTATGAAGATTATCAGGGAAACAGGGAGGCGCTTGAAATCATCCAGGAGTATTTTAAGAAATCACCAAGAATAGACAGTATTGTAATCTACTCCTATGCATCACCTGAGGGCCCATACAGCTGGAACAAATATCTGGCGAAAGAGAGGGGTAAGCGGGCCAAAAAATATCTTCTGGAACATCTTCCTCCGGAGAGGGACTTCCCGGACTCCCTCATTATAATCAATCCGACAGCAGAGAATTGGGATGGCCTCTATGAAATGGTCTATAACAGTTATCCATATGATGATAAGGAGGATGTGCTGGAACTGCTCAAAAGAACAGACATCTCCTTTGACAAGAAGAAAGAGCTTCTCAAGACGATAAATGGCAGAAGACCGTGGAGATATATAAGGAGTGAATATTTGCCACAGCTAAGGTATGCAACCTGGGTAGCCGAATGGGTGCGTATCCCGGAGTTGGGGCCGATGCTTCCGAGTATGGCAACCAGACAGCCTGATACCCTCGCCACTACCGGTTATGTGGCAGAATGTGAGTTTTATAATCCTATGAAAGGGGTAATTCCGGAGGAGAAAAAGATAATACTTGCCCTTAAGTCCAATTTGCTATATGATGCCCTGTCGCTCCTCAATTTTTCAATTGAAGCCCCGCTGTACAAGAATAAATTGTCGATACTCTACTATCATCAGTTCCCTTGGTGGACCTGGGGTAGGGGTGATAATGAGTATTGTATAAGATTCTTGAGTATAGGTGGAGAGGTAAGGTACTGGATCAAGCCTCCGGAGAGGTTCAATGGCCATTTTCTCGGGCTATATTGTGAATCGGGAAAATATGATTTTGAGAATCGGAGAAACATCTGTTATCAGGGTGAGTTCAGCACTGCCGGAATATCTTATGGTTATGCCAAGCAGATAGCCCGTAATCTGAATCTTGAATTTTCACTCTCAATAGGATATGCGTCAATAGCATACAGGGGTTATACACCGAGTGAGGATTATGAGATATTGTGGAGAGAGCCGGATGATGTGGGACGCTGGCACTATTTCGGGCCAACAAAAGCTCAGGTTTCACTGGTAATTCCTATAAAGGTAAAATATAAAAAAGGAGGTGGCAGATGATTGGATTGATACGTCTTGTACCGCTTCTCCTTTTTGCAGTTCTCCTCTCACTTGCCACATCTTGTGAGCACAGGATATTGCTGGACAGGAATAATGGCCACTATATACGCGTCTATCTTGATGAAGAGATAAAGAATATCACCTGTGGAATCTACAATGAGTCATATGACCGTCCGTCATACACCCGTCCGATGATTCTCAGGGCTGTGCTTGCTGACCCCTCTTCCGGAGAGGTCCGTTCGGAGACACTGTTGCGTAACCACGGCAGTGATGAGAGAGGCAGCTATATCGATGGCCATATAGGAGCGAGAGATGGGGAGTATTGTCTGCTCATCTACCAGATGGGCTCTCCTGTAACACTGATAAAGAATCCCAACAATTTTTATGAGATGACTGCATATACCAAACCTGTCACCCAGCATATTCTGAGCTATCTGCCAAAGGTGAGCGAGGAGTTGGGCAGTGAGAGGATTATGGTCCAGCCTGAGCATCTCTTTGCAGATGTTTGTGAACGGGTGAAGATTCCGGCATCAATGAAGGTGGATACATTGAGGAATGAGGAGGGCGACTATTTTACGGCGCGAACTATTGCAAAGAGCTATTATTTGCAGCTGAAGATAAAGGGCGTTGAATGGGTAAGGGCCGCAGCTGCGACTCTAAGTGGCGTCTCGGGATCAAAACAGCTCTGTTATGAAGATGCAATGGTGGAGTCAGATCCGGTGAATCTCTTTTTCTCAATGAACTATGCCGACAAGAGAAGAGATATAGGAGATGAGGTCTCATCTGCTGTCCTCTATACAACATTCAATACATTTGGAAAGATTCCGGGAATCACCTCCCTGCTTACCTTGAATTTCGAATTTACCAGGACAGACGGTACGACGCAGGTAGAGACGATTGATATTACAGAGGTCTTCAAGACACCTATTGTTATAGAGAAGCAGTGGATATTGTTGGAGAAGGAGATTGTAATATCGCCTCCCGACGGAACAGGAGGTTTGGATCCGGGAGTTGAGGGGTGGAAGGATATTGAGTCGAGTGTGACGATGTAGAAAAAGCGGATAAACAATTAATTAAACCAAATACTTAATACTTTAACAAATTCAGGTTATGAAAAAAAAATTATTTCTAGTAGCATTGGCTGGCTTGTTATTGGCCGGCTGTGTTAAGAGTGAGGTCGCTGACCAGGAAAAGAGAGGCGTAAAGGTTAGTTTTGATTCGCCTGTTCTCTATTCTAATGTAAACAGTACCAAAGCCAATGTTTATGGCGAGATCGGTACCTACTCTTATGAGGGAACAACAGGTACCTATACCTATCCGCGTGAGGAGAATTTTGTAATTTTTGGTGTGCAGCACGTGGGAAACCTTACCTCTTGGGCTGATGCAACCCCTGCAGATTTTAATGGTCAGCCAATCTCTTATGATTCAAGTCTTGATGCTTGGGCACCTCTAAAGAGTGAAGGCGGATACTACTATTGGCCAGATGGAAAATTGATGTCTTTTGCAGCTATGTCTCCTGCTGATTTGGAACTTGCAGGTGTAACTCCAACCTATTCTGCAAGCGGATTGACCATAAATGATTTTGTGGTGAACGATGAGCCTACAAAACAGTATGACCTTCTTTTCAGTGAGAGAACTGTAGACAAATCTGCTGCCGATATGACAAACTCTGCAGAATACTATAGCGGTATTCCACTCCTTTTCAAACACGCATTGTCTTCAATCCACTTTTCTCTATTGAAGGAGAAGGGTGTGACAGAGAGTGTCCATTTGCTCGGTATTACCCTTAAGAATGCAGTGAACAAAGGTTCATTCAATGAGAACATTACAAATGAGACAGCATATGCAAGCCAGCCTGTATGGACAGTTTCAACTGATGCAAGTGACAAATCAGATTATGTTTCATTCTCTGGAAGTGTAGAGTTCCCATTGACTGCCCAATATGTATCGGCTCTTGCCGCAGCTGACGGTACTGAGGATGGTGATATATCTCATCCGCTTTTGTTGTTGCCTCAGAATTTGAGCGATGATATGGTTCTTGAAATCAAATACGAGGTAGGTGAAGAGGTGAAGACCAAGACTGTAAAATTGAATGAGTATCCTAAAGGTTCAGGTGTAACTCCTATCACAACCTGGAATGTTGGTACACGTTACACTTACAGATTGATTTACGGTGTATCTACCGAGGTTAGCGATATCATCTACTTTTCTCCATCGACAGACGGTTGGGTTGATGTAACAGGTATCGAGGTTCTTCTATAATCTATATTCCAGATTGTATATGGGTTACGCAAAATTAATGGCAGTCAGTTTGATAGTGCTGATGAGTTCCTGTACGGAGAGCACTCTTCCCGTTGGGGAGGAGAGCCCTTCCGTTGAGGCAACTCAGGAGGTTATAGGCTGGAGTGTATTTCCTGATGGGGGATCTGATGCTTTTGGCCTCAAGACCAGGGCGCTGGTAGAGGATTACGCCACATTAAGGGATGCGTGTACCCAGTTTGAATACCAGGAGGCTGAAAAGATAGGCCTCCTGGGTAATTATACTTTGGATGGGGTATCCAGTGTGGCTTTCGACAATGTGGACTTATGGTGGTGGGAGAAAGAGAATGACAATCCCTACTATGACCAGTTGGGCAATGACAGCCACTGGAACTACTCGGGAGAAAATGTCCATTGGAAAGAGGGTGCCCAGTATCTTTTCAAGGCATATTTCCCAAAGAGCAAGGTTGTGCTCCAACCCGGCTCAAGTGCCGACAAGATTATAACAGTCTATGATACGGAGGTTTCACAATATGATCTTTTGGTTGCACATAGGGAGCTTCCCTCCAAAAGTGAAAATCCTGTCAAATTGAATATGCTGCACGCTTTGGCGGCACTGAAGTTTGATTTTAAATTTGTAGAGGAGGGGGTTACAGACAATTTGCTGGCCTGCTGGCTGGAGAATGGCATTGATGATGGATTCTATACCAGCAGTACGCTCAATTTTGAGGATGATATTGTGTGGCCAAAGAGTACCCCGAATCCGGTTGCTGTGCCATTCTACTATTGGGAACCGGTTTCACCACTGGCAATAACAGGAGAGAGCGCAGCAGAGGCCTACACCAAACAGGCTCCTTTTGGTAAAGGTGATACCTTTACAACAAATTCAGGGTGGTTATTGATAATCCCCCAATCATCACAAACTGCAGGGACTTTGAATCTCTGCTTCAGAACCTCTACCGGTGGAAGTGTTGTCTATAAGGTAGCTTTGCCTGCCTATGAATTCTCGGCAGGTTACAGGTACAATTACCATATCAACATCTCCTCTACCGGAATCAGGCTTGGATTGACGATAGCCGACTGGAATGAACGCAAATCCTCTTATGAGATTGATTTTAATGAATAGGATGGGTAAAATTTATAATATAGGATATATTTTTATCTCTCTGGCCTTGTTTATCTTGTGCGGATGCCAGGAGCGGTTGCCCTCTGCCGGCACCACAGATGCATCCCTGCAGATAAAATTGAGTGCCCCTGGTTATGGACTGGAGGTGAAGAGTGTAAGTTCAGAACCGGACAATCCTGCAGGCTGGACCGCTTGGGAGAGGGCTGTTGATGGAAGATATATCTATGAGGTTGCCGCTTTCATTCTTCAGGGGAACAGGCTCGTTGCCCATAAGGCCCTGTCGCTTGAAGGGGAGGCAAAGGAGGCAGTAATCGATTTTGAGGCAAACTTTACCCACGGTTCATACACACTTATGGTTGTGGCAAACTACTCGCCGCATGAAGCCGATGATGGAGAGAATGGCGTGAAGAGGTATGAAGGTCTCGGCTCATTCAATACCGTTGTCCAGGAGATTCTCACTCTTAGCGCAATGGATAATTTTAAGGAAATATACGGGAATTCGTTCCTGAACTACAAAATTTCATCAATAGAAGGTATCTGTGAACGTGTGCCGCAGCCGCTTACTCTGGTCAAGGAGATTGAGCTGCATCCGGGTACCAACACAATATCGGGAGAACTGCTCAGAACATATTCCCGAATCAGAATTTCAGTTGAGAACAACAGCGATGACGAGCTGCTTCTCTCAACAATGAGTTTCAGTGATATATTTACCCAGACATCAGCATACATTTTTGAGGGACAGGGTTATCTGCCGGAGAGGAGAACCCTTGATGTTACAAGCGCCAATGCGCTTACCCCATTTACAGGAACTGAAACCGCTCCAATGACAATTCCGGCGAAGGAGAGTGCTGTGGTTTTTGATGCATATATCCTTGAGAGCATCAAATCATCGGAAAATGAGTCTTACAGCTATTCTTTGGGGTTAGGATATGAAAATCTTGACAGTTACAAGCTCGGCAGTACAACATCAATAAGGTACAGTTCAAATATTGAAAAGGGCTACTATATGATCTATAACAGGAACGCTGCAAGATATCTGACCGCAGGAATGAATTCTGTGACAGCCTCCACATTGGGAACTCTCTCCAAAGGGATGCAGATTCCGAAGGAGTATGTCTGGACGCTTGACAACAGCGGCCTGCAGAGCGGCCAGTTTTATATAGGAACCTGTTCGGCTCTTGATGAGGGTGAGACCTCCTATTATATAAATGATCCTACAAGAACCTCTGTAACATTGGGATCCAGAAAGAGTGTCTATTTTACCTTTACAGACAGAAGTTCCTATATGTCTGTCCGTTCAAGCGGAAGCGGCAATTACAGGTATCTTTCTGTAAGCGGAGGAGCTGTTATAGGCCAAAGAAACAACAATAGCTATAATGCCCTCTTTGAACTCTATCCTATTGAGGTGCCCAAAGCTTCAAATGTCCATATCCCTGTGAGTACAATCGATAATGCCACAGGCCAGGCTGTGGAGGTTGATGAGATAAAGAGAAATGATTTTATAAATGCTGTTGTCAAGGTGTCGTACAGCAAGAATCAGGGCCACTTTAAATTTGAGGTTCTGGACTGGTACTCCGGTGGAGGAGATGTTGAATTTAACTGATTGTATTTATGAGGTGTTTTTACATATATTCATTATTGCTTCCGGTATTCCTCATTATCCTCTTCTCCTGTACAAAGGAGGAGTTTGTAAAGCCTGCATCAGTTGGAGAGGAGGTGTGGTGTGAATTTGATTTTGCGCACAGGAGCTTTGACCCTATTGATATTACTACAAAGGCTACACTTGATATAAAACAGGAGTCGAGGGTGCTGAATATGTATGTATTTCTCTTTACGGCAGACGGTAACCGTATCTATTCAAGATATTTCGACAAATACAACAAGCGGGAATCAATTGCAGAGGTTACAGGGGCGGATGAAAACTGCTGGTATGTCCAGACCGATGATTCTGGCAATACAAGTGGAACAATCAGGATTAAGGCACCACGGACAACAGATGCAACGCTCTATCTGGTTGCAAACCTTGATGAGGATATGATGAATATATCGTCCGACCTGTTGAATACCGTCACAAAAATTTCTGAACTGGAGGCATTGAATGTAAACCTGTTGCAGACAACTACCTCCCGAAACGGCTATTTCCCAATGGTCTCGAGGCTCGACGGTGTAACAGTCAACACCACATCTATAAATGCGTCTACTGCCTATCTTGAGCGTCTGGATTCAAAGGTTACGGTAAATATAAAGTTGGCGGAAGATGAGGCCCTCAAGGCATTTGTACCTGATGTCTGTGTAATAAGGAATATTCCAAAGGGAAGCCGTGTGGCAAACAGTGCCGCTTCAGGTGATTTTGAAGAGGCAGGCTATTTCGACAGTGAAGTTACCTTTGATGAGCAGACAACAGATGAGTCGGGAAGCATCAATGGTGCAACCTGCTCTTTCTATCTGCTTGAGAACAGGGAGAGCGCAAACAAGAAGGGGAGTGTGGAGAACTACCATTCACGCGACCTGCGGAAAAAGAATCCGGATGGAAGCTACAACACATCTGACGGGTTGTGGGTCAATGCTCCGGAAAATTCCACCTACATTGAGATTCACGGCGAGATACAGATGGAGATCAATACAGAGACGACCGGAATGCAGGAGCTGATAGGAGAGGTGATCTATTATATACATCTGGGAGATTTCAAATCAGATATCAACAACTATGATGTGATGAGGAATACCCACTACACCTACAACATTACAGTACACGGAGTGGATGAGATAAGGGTGGAGGTAGAGAGAGATATTGAGAACCAGTCGGGAGCTACAGGCCATATCTATTCATCGGTTGAGTCAAATTTTACATTTGATTCCCATTACGGACAGAGGGTCTTTACAATGACCACGGATGAACTTAATGTTGATGCGATGACATTTTATGTAAAGACACCTTTTGGAAGAGAGGGTACGCCTGAGGTGCTTGGAGGTGGATACAACTTGAGCGACCTGGATTATAAATGGGTGACATTTCTCGTAAATGAGATAGATGAGCAGAGCGGTAGCTACTCCTACAACAACAGGGTATATCCCGGTGACAAAAATGAGATGCTCATAACTCAGGGGAGGCCTGAGAGGCTTATGAATGTTGTGGAGTTCCTCGATTTTATCAGGAGAGAGAAGGAGAAATATGACCAGTATGAGGCGGGCGGTTTTGTTGGGGATAATCCGAGTGCTTTCCTCAAGAACAGTGATGGCGATTATGCTATAAATGTTACTGCTTTCATAAATGAGTATTACTATGAGAGCCATCCTACGGAGAATACGGATATCAGCTGGAAGGATTTTGTGAACCAGCCCAACAGGCTGATGCATATCCTGTGTGATACAAAAACCAGTAAAGATGGCGCCAGCTCAGTTACCGGCAGTATAGTGACATTCCGCCAGAGATCGATCCAGACACCATACAATTTGTCGAAAGCCAATATAATATCTGCTTTCGGCTGCGAGGCAGTAGATGAAACCAGAGATCTTAACCTCCCTTTCTATGAGGATGATGAGAGATACGAAGATGTGGATTTTGGCAACAATTCAAACAGTAATGGCCTCTACAATACAGCCTGTCTCTGGAACCTTTTTTATAATGGCGCTTTCAAAACAGATTTGCAGCGGGAGAGATGGGACAGTTATCTCAATTATGAGGTGCCAAATTCTCCGGATGATTCATACAACCATTTCTTGAGGGATGATATGATGTGTATGAGATATTCTGCAATGATAAGAAATCGTGACAATAATGGAAATGGATATATTGATGCAGATGAAGTCAAATGGTATATAGCTCCCCTTGAGCAGCTCTACACCCTCTATGTGGGTGACCTTGGATTGAACAGTGAGGCGCACCTTTATCCTACATCCTACGCATCCCTTCCAAATCAGCAGGTAAATGGTGTTTGGCAGTGGCGTAACCATATCGTATGCAGTAACCAGACAACAATTACAAATCCAAGCCAGTATATCGACAAATACTGGCCAGATATGTTATGGGCTGAGGAGGGTGTCTCTGTCTCGGGTTATGGCCAGGAGTGGGCAAAACAGTCGCCAAAAAGTATAAGATGTGTGAGAAATTTGGGTCTCGATAGTGCTACAGAGGAGAATATAGCCGACCGTTCAGCCAATGTTCCTGATCCTATTATCATTGCAAATGATATGGGTAATGGGGTCTACAGATTTGACCTCTCCAATGTAAATGAGAAATCTGTGAGATTCTATACTACCCACGAGCTTATACCCAACAATGAGAATGGTGAGAGCAGCAGAACCTATTATGGATTTGAAACATACGGCTCCTTTACATCATTCTCCGACAGTTATCAGAATCTGAAAAATCTTCTTGAGGAGGGTGACAGCCCTTGTCCTGATGGGTATAGGGTTCCGAATGTGAGGGAGGCGGCCATAATGTCACTGTTCTGCCCGAGCCAATGGTGGGGCGACAATGAGATATACTCCTGCTCCTTCTACTCACACGGAATTTTTGGCGGAAACTATGATACAGGAACGGTAACCTGGACCTTTATGAACAAGTATGTTACAATATCCGGAGGTGTAAACAGCCTGAGGTGTGTAAGAGATATCAATCCCTGAAAGTATTCAGTAACGGGATGTTGTTGCAAAATGGAGGGTGCCCCAAAGTGGAATTTCCAACTTTTGGGGCACCCTGATTATGTTCCGGATCCTGCTTATGTTGCGGAATCCTTATTATGTTGTCTGTAGGCCTATACGATTGTACCCTTCAATTCGCAGCCGTTGTATTTGCCATTCTCAATGGTATGCTGTCCGTTTACAATTACATGCTCAACACCTTTGCCCAACTGGTGAGGGTTGTTGTAGTCGGATGTATCGATGATTGTATCAGGATTGAATATAACTATGTCCGCTGCATAGTTAGGGGCAATCAGACCACGGTCCTTCAAGCCGATTCTTGAAGCTGGGAGGGCAGTACATTTGTAGATACCGGTTGAAAGGTCACAAACCTTGTCCTCTCTGATATATTTGCCAAAGAATCTCTGGAATGTTCCGTATGAGCGTGGATGTGGAATTGATGAAGAAAGGGGACCTTCAGGTGAGTAGACACTTCCATCGGATGCAGGCATTCCAAGTTCGTGAGCAAAGAACATCCTGACATTATCCTCGGTCATTGCAAATCCGGCCATCTGTACTCCAAGATTCTCTGTAATAAGCAGATGTCTGATCATAGGCCAAGGATCCATACCTGAGATCTTGCAGCACTCTTCGATATTCTTGCCTGAGTATGCGGCATTTTCGCTGTTTCTACAAGCTGCAATAAGCACATTTTGAGGACCTCCAAGACGTTTTACACGGCTCTCTGCGTATGCGCCTATCTTGTCGCTTGTTGCTTTGTGGTTCAATCTTTTGAGTATATCTTCATCTGAGCCGTCCCTCAGATCAAGAGGAATGAATGAGGTCAATCCTGTTGAGAAGGCAATGTATGGATAGCGGTCAAATGTAACATCCACTCCCTCTTTGCGTCCATTCTCTATCAGCTTGAGAAGGTTTGCTCCCTTGTGCCAGTTTGCCGCATTTTGTGCCTTAAGATGGGATATCTCCAATCTCACACCGGATTGGCGTGCAATGTTCAATGCTTCGATAACCGACTCTTCAACTCTGTCGTCCTCATTTCTCATATGGATTGCAAAGAGACCGTTGTGTTTGGCTACAACCTTGCATAATTCAACAATCTCCTCGTTGGTTGCGTATGAGCCTGGAGCATACTCAAGTCCGCACGAGAGACCCAAACTGCCCATCTCCATCTCCTTGTCGAGGATGTAGCACATCTTTGCGAGCTGCTCTTTTGATGCCGCTACATTCTTGTCGCCAACAACTGCCGATCTCAACTGGCCCTGTCCTGTATAGCTCTTGTAGTTGATTCCAATCTTCTTCTCCTTGAGGGCTGCATAGAAGCCGTCTATATCCTGCCAGAACGGATAGCCATATCTCAACTCCCCGGCCTTTGATGCAAAGTAGCTGTCGGAATAAGGGAATGGAGAATCTCCACAGTTTCCGCCTATATCTGTAGTTACGCCCTGGTAGATGCGGCTGTCACCAAGCGGTGCCTGAAGCAGGTTTGTATCTGTATGGGTATGGATATCAATAAAGCCGGGAGATACTGCAAGGCCTTTGGCATCGATGAGCTTGTCACAGCTCTTGCCGATTTTGCCGATTGCTGCAATCTTGCCGTCTCTGATACCGATGCTCCCCTCAATAGGAGCCTTTCCGTCGCCACAATAGATCACACCATTTGCAATGATTGTGTCAAATTGCTCTTTTGTTGTACATCCGGCTATGAATGAACTTATTCCACCGCCTCCAAGAAGAGCGGCTCCAACTCCTGCAGTTGCAGACATCTTTAGAAATCCCCTGCGGGAGATCTTCTTGCTGTTATTTGAATTGTTGTCCATAATGTATCTCTTATTTGTTTGTCTTTTATCTTCTCTGAATCATCTCTTCAAGTCCGGGAGTGCAGAACTCCATCATCCGCTCCCCCTCTCCATATACAAGGAGAGCCTCCATATCATCTCTCTCCTGAAGAATCTTTTTAGCCTCTTCCAGACCAACGACCATAAAGTAGGTGGCATAGGCATCAGCCTCGGTGGCACTTCCTGTAATTACCGTTGCACTTAAAAGCGAATGGTCTACGGGATAACCTGAAATCGGATCAATTGTATGGGAATACTTCTTTCCCTCCTTTATGTAGAATTTCCTGTAGTTTCCTGAGGTCACCAGAGCTTTGTTGCTCAAGGGTATTACCGCCTGGAGCGACTCTCCCTGGATGTTGTTGCCGTCAAATGGCTTGTCTATTCCGACTTTCCACTCTTTTGACTTGGGATTCACACCCTTGCAGATAATCTCGCCACCTATCTCTATCAGGTAGTCGGTTATGCCCATAGAGTCAAATCGGGAGGCAAAGTAATCAACGGTATAGCCCTGTGCAATTGCGTTAAAGTTAAGCATTATTTGCGGATTTTCCCTCTGCAAATAGTGTTTTTTTGCTCCGTCAGGCATCAGCTCCTCCCTGATGGAGAGTTTCTCCATACCCACATACCTTTTGAGACTGTCGATGCTTTTTTGTTCAATTTCAACACCGTTTTTAAATCCGAATCCCCACAGGTCAAATAGCGGAGCTGCCGACGGGTCAACTTTGCCGTTGCTCTCCCTGCAGAGTTTTTTGGAGTAGTTGAAAATATCAATAAATATTGCGTCAAGTTGGGGATCCTCCCCCCTGTTTATCTTTGAGAGTATCGATAAGGAGTCATATCCCGATACCGATTTGTCGATCTCCTCAAACCAGGTGGCAATACTCTCTTCCAACTCTTTTGAGAATTCTTCTCCCCTCATTTTCTCCCCGTCGGGAGCCTTGCAGACAATATGGTAGGTACTGCCTTGGGCAAAGCCGTCGTTTACAATATACTCCTCCGCCTCTTCCCTGTTGCAGCCTGTAAGGTGTGTGAGAATGAGCAGAGAGACGATTGTTATGATTGCTGATGTGATTTTTTGCATGGCACGATTTTAGTACAAATGTAGAAAAAATATTAAAATGTTGTTTTAAGAGCAAAAAATATGCACTTTTGCATTTATTTTTTGATAATTGGACGAGTTGAATGAAATCAGACATCAAGTTTATTGGAAAGTTCCTTACAATATTGCTCTGTG
This sequence comes from Candidatus Egerieisoma sp., assembly GCA_045594125.1. Classification (GTDB taxonomy): domain Bacteria; phylum Bacteroidota; class Bacteroidia; order Bacteroidales; family UBA932; genus Egerieousia. Next base: position 9,434 of record JAZNXX010000014.1, on the reverse strand, counting down.
CAAGTGCATTTGCACTAATTTCTTGTGACAAAAATGATGAAGAGGAGGAGACAAAACCATATCTTATAGGAGAGTTGTACTATGAGTTGCCTGCATACGCATTGGTGGGCACATCATTGGATCTATATGGTGGAGGAGTTGTTGATCCCGATAATGTAAAATATTTCTGGACATCGGCAAATCTGCTCCCTGCAGATACCGTTTTCGGTTCAACTTGCCGCATTACCGTTCCCGATTCTTTGGGAGATTTTGCTTTGACACTGACTGCTGAGGCTGACGGCTATTACAACAAGACAGCGACTAAGTATGTTACATCAATCAAATTGGGTAATGGCGGTACAATGACAGGACTTGTACAGGCAAATGATTCAATTCAGGATCCGAGGGATGGAACCTGGTACAGAGTTACTGAGGTTGGTAATCTTATATGGTTTGGAGAGAACCTCAACTGGGCTGGCAAAGGCCAATGTTATGCAAAGGCCGATGCGATAGGTCTTGTATTGGGCCGTCTGTATACCTGGAATGATGCAACAGGCGGTGAGACCGGTTCCGGATTGGGCAGTGGCCCGCAGGGTGTCTGTCCCGAGGGGTGGTCTATTCCTACTGCAGAGGATTGGGAGGATCTTGCTAAGGCTATAAGTAATGGCGAAGAGTTCTCTTTCTATGAGAATTGGCAGGGATTGGGCGACAACGTTATGGTGGATGCCAAATTCAACGGCAGAAAATTGTGGCCATATTCTCCTGAATGTACACCCTTGAATATGTTCCGCTGGGCAGCATTGTCGGCAGGAAGCTGTACAAATGACTACAACAACTATTCGGGCCTTGCATCTTATGCCTTCTGGTGGAGTGCTGCGGAGAAGGACAGCAACAATGCCTACTACAGGTATATCTACAGCAACCTTCCTGATTTCAACTACAACTACACCAACAAGGCCGGTATGGGTGCTTCTGTCAGGTGTGTGAAGTTAAAGGAGAACAATTAGTAGCAGTACAATGTTCCTGCAGGTTAAAGAGTTTATTGTAAATAATAGTTAAAATATATAGAATTATGAAGAAAGGTGTTGTTATTCTGATTGTTGTGGTACTTGCACTTGTCTCTCTTTTCGGATGGGTTAAGGGTGCTTATAATGGAATGGTTAAGGCTGATGAGGGTGTGCAGGCTGCCTGGAGTCAGGTTGAGAATGTATATCAGCGTAGAGCTGATCTGATACCCAATCTCGTTGCAACTGTCAAGGGATATGCGGAGCACGAATCGGCAACTTTGCAGAGTGTTGTTGAGGCCCGCGCAAAGGCTACTCAGATGAGTGTGGATGCGGAGAATCTTACTCAGGAGTCGTTGGCAAAATATCAAAAGGCACAGGGTGAGTTGGGCTCAGCATTGGGAAGGTTGCTTATGATTCAGGAGAACTATCCTGATTTGAAGGCAAATCAGAATTTCAGGGATCTTCAGTCCCAGCTTGAGGGTACAGAGAACCGCATTACAGTTGAGCGCCAGAAGTTCAATGATGCAGCACGTTCATACAACACTATGATCCGTCAGTTCCCTAAAAATATCATAGCCGGTATGTTCGGCTTTGAGAAGAAACCTTATTTCGAGGCTTCTGAGGAGGCTATGGCTGCACCAAAGGTTGAATTTTAAAAGGTTGGATTCTGATAAACTTGAATTCTCAAAATGGGCCGGTTTATTTCAAAAGAGGAGGAGTTGCAGATAGTTGCTGCAATCAAAGAGGCTGAACTCAATACATCGGGGGAGATCCGTGTGCATATTGAATCAAAATGCAAAAGGGATGCTGTTTCAAGGGCCATTACCATATTCAACTATCTGAAGATGTATAATACTGCCCAGAGGAACGGTGTGCTGGTCTATATTGCCTTCGACAGCAGAAAACTTGCAATAATAGGTGATGTGGGGATCAATCAGCGGGTCCCTGCCGGTTTCTGGAACGGCATCAAGGAGAAGATGGCAGCCTCTTTTGCTGCCGGTGATTTTGTTGGCGGAATTGCAGAGGCTGTAAGGTCTGCCGGAGTATCCCTCAAGGAGTATTTCCCCTACACTTCCGACGATGTGAATGAACAGCCTGATGAGATCTCATTCGGAGATTAAATGAATCATAGGGCAGGAGCGAGTGCAAAACGGTAAAGAACAGTAAGACTGGATAGGGAGGTAAATTATAAGACTTTGTGAGGAATACAAAGAGATCGAAGATTTTCTGAAGAATAAAAATGGGGAAATTTTAATATGAAACGGAATATACATATCGGGAATATCAGACCGGCTCTCCATATTGCACTTTTTGCTGCATTTCTTATGGGATTTGCCATTAATCTTCCGGCACAGGTGCCGGCACGCCCGCAACCTGCCAGACTGGTAAATGATATTGCCGGTCTCTTCTCTCCATCCCAGAACAATGACCTTGAGAGGAGAGTCGTGGATTTTGCTGATTCCACCTCCAATCAGATAGCCATAGTGACACTGCCGGATCTGAACGGTATGGATAAGGCTCAGTTGGCATACTCGATTGGAGAGAGCTGGGGTGTAGGTCAGGACAAATTTGATAATGGTGTAGTCATTCTTGTAAAGCCAAAAACATCCGGCTCTTCGGGAGAGGTGTTCATTGCAACAGGATATGGACTTGAAGGTGTCCTTACCGATGCTGTCTGCCGTCGCATCATTGATGAGTATATGATTCCGCACTTCAAGCAAAACGACTACTATTCCGGAATAGTATCAGCACTTGATGTTATCCTTCCTTTGGCGGCGGGAGAGATCTCTTCTGATGAGTTTGCAGCTTCAGACGACTCAGATACTGCAATTGCAATCTTCTGCCTCTTCCTCATAATCGCAGTTGTAATCATAGTACTTGCATCTGCCAACGGTAACAACGGATCCCAGAACATAGGTGGAGGCAATGGCACTGACCACGATCCCTCAGCCCTTGACCTCTTTCTCCTTGGAGCCATAATGAACTCCGGCAGATCCAACAGCGGATCATCAGGATACTCCGGCGGATTTGGAGGTTCCGGTGGATTTGGCGGCTTTGGTGGCTTCGGCGGAGGATCTTTTGGCGGTGGTGGAGCAGGTGGTTCCTGGTAGCAGATATAACCAATGGAATCGGGTTGCGGAGTTATCCCTTTTTTTAGGGGAGTTCGGCAATCAGACCATTTCGTAAATTAATCCGGCCATTTCATACATTAACTGTTGTAACCGTTGGCTGCTACGGTTTATGTTTCTAAATTTGTAGGAGAAAAGATACTTATACCACAACACACTTGCAATTTACAATGGATAGAACAGTGTATTTGAAATCAGGCTCGCTTTTGCAGGGAGGAAGATATAGAATTGAGAAGTTTCTCGGCCAGGGCGGTTTTGGCATAACCTATCTTGCCCTCCAGACAGCTCTGAACAGGAAAGTTGCCATCAAGGAGTTCTTTATGAAGGAGCATTGCAACCGTGATGCATCCACTTCACAAGTCTCTGTTGGTTCAGAAGGCAGTAAGGATTTGGTAGAGCGTTTCCGCAAGAAATTCATCAAGGAGGCACAGACCATTGCCGAGATGGACAACATCCATATCATCCGCATTCACGATGTCTTTGAAGAGAACGGAACAGCCTATTATGTAATGGAGTACCTTCAGGGCGGAGATCTTAAGAGCCGTATTCCTTCCGGAGGAGTTGGAGAGAGTGAGGCGTTGGGTTATATCCGTCAAATAGCCGACGCGTTGAGTTATATTCATCATAAGAAGATTCTTCATCTTGATATTAAACCAGTCAATGTGCTATTTAAGAACAATGGAATTGCTGTGCTGATAGATTTTGGTATTTCTAAACATTATGATGAGGCAGGCGGAGGTCAGACCAGTTCAACACCGGTTGGAATCAGTGAGGGATATGCCCCTACCGAGCAATATGAGAGTGAAGGTCTTTCATCATTTTCAGCCTCGACAGATATCTATTCACTTGGAGCAACATTATATTGCCTGTTGCAGGGAGAGCGTCCCCCAAAGGCAAGCATTGTGTTGAATGATGGTCTGCCGGAACTTCCTTCGAGAGTAAGCCAATCCACCATCCGCGCCATAGAAAAGGCTATGTCGCCGCGCCGTAAAGACCGTCCGCAGAGTGTGGAGGAGTTTATGGAACTTTTGGGTGGAGGCTCCAAAGGTGATGGCTCGGATAGAGGCAAAGATGTTGATGATGATACTGAATTGGGAGCAAAAGGAAAGAAGAAAGAGACACCAAAGAGTGCCCCCGAAACCCCATCATCCGGTCCTGTAAAATCCCAGTCAGGAAGAGAAAATGGAGGAGATGGCGGAATGGAGAAAGAAGAGGCTCGCAAAGCTGAGCAAGAACGCCAACGCCAGGAAGCGGCCAACAGCAAAGGAGTTCATCAAGGCCACGAATGGGTAGATTTGGGTCTAAGTGTAAAATGGGCGACCTGCAATGTCGGGGCAAACAGCCCAAGCGACTACGGCAACCATTACGCCTGGGGCGAGACTACGACCAAATCGGAATATACATATGAGAACAGCAAGACCTGTGGCAAAAGTATAGGTGATATTTCAGGTAATCCATCATACGATGCAGCACGGGCCAATTGGGGTGGCAGTTGGCGATTGCCAACCCGCTCAGAGTTTGAGGAGTTAATAAACAGATGTCAATGGGAATGGACCACCCAAAACGGTCATAATGGCTATAGAGTTACCGGCCCTAATGGTAATACTATCTTCCTTCCGGCCGCCGGTTGGTGCCTCGGGTCTTCGCTTTACCGCGTGGGTGTGAACGGCTACTATTGGTGTTCTACTCCTTATGGAAGTGATGCAAGTGACGCATACGATTTGTACTTCTTTAGTGTCGGCCAGAATGTGGATTGGGGCGGCCGCTCCATCGGTCAAAGTGTCCGGCCAGTTTTAGAATAGGAGCGGGAAAGGGAGATTCACTCCAGCTCCAGGAAATTCCCCGAATTTCCTGGAATTCACTCTTCGCCTCCCTCTTCGAAGGCTTTTACAATCTTTGAGACGAGCGGATGGCGGACGATGTCCTCTTTGGTAAAGTTGATGAATGTAATTCCCTTAATGCCTTTGAGGATTGACATTCCTTTAACGAGGCCGGAGTCGGATCTGTTTGGAAGGTCAACCTGGGATGCATCGCCGGTGACGATAAATTTTGCATTGTTGCCCATTCTTGTGAGGAACATTTTCAGTTGTCCCAGACTGGTATTCTGGGCCTCGTCGAGTATTACAAATGCGCTCTCGAGGGTGCGGCCTCTCATATATGCCAATGGAGCTATCTGGATTGTCCCCTCCTCCATCAGAAGTTTAAGTTTTTGGGCGGGGATCATATCCATAAGGGCGTCGTAGAGGGGTTGTAGATAGGGGTCAAGCTTATCCTTAAGGTCGCCGGGAAGGAATCCGAGCCTTTCTCCGGCTTCGACTGCAGGGCGAGTGAGGATAAGGCGTTTGACCTCGCGGTTCTTCAGCGCTCTAACGGCAAGGGCTATGGCTGTGTAGGTCTTTCCGGTTCCGGCAGGGCCAAGGGCAAAAATAAGGTCGTTCTTGTAATATTCGGTAACGAGCCTCTTCTGGTTTTTGGTACGGGCCCTGATTATCTTTCCATCGTTGCCGTAGACGATGATGTTGCTGTTGCTTTCGTTCTGGTTGGAATATCCCACAAGCCCCTCCTCCTTCATCTGAAGGTTGCCATCGAGGGAGCCAAGCGCAGGACGTTCGGTGGCAGAGCTGCCTTCAAAGATTGCATCAACATCGTCAAGATTGAGGTTTCTCTTCTTAAACCTTTTGCTAATAAGCTCGCCAAAAGATTTTTCAAAGGCGGCAATATCTTTTGCGCTACCTTTCAACGAAACGCAATTGCCACGCGGAACCACCTTCAGTTTTGGAAAGTAGTTGGCCAAACGGGTTATCAGCCTGTCGTTTACCCCAAAAATTTCTACCGGATCAATCTCTTGTAATTCAATCTTTTTCTCTGCCATTTTATATACTCAATATATTGTTAGGATATCTTATATTTTAAGATATAACGCTATTAATCTGAATCTGTTGCGGGATGTAGCTTCAAAATTGTACTCCAGCACCTTATAGCCCTCTCATACTCCGACTTTCTTACCTTTTTCTTTATTGTTGGGTCTGAAAGCAGCTGCCCGACAGGAACAACCGTGTAGTCGGGATCAAGTTCCCATGGTTTAAAGCACCAAAGATAGTCAAAATCGGGAGAGAGAAGTTGCACCTCTCTTGTAATTCTGTCGCGCACCATCTTTATTGTGACAAACATTCCCAATTGGGTAAAGTCTGGTATGCTCTGGTTGGAGATAAAGTTGCCGAGAGAGTAGAATGTGATATTTTCAACCTTTCTGTCGGGAATAGGGTAGAGTATGCCACTTCTCTCAGCAGTGAAGCTCTGTGGTACGTGTGGGTGGGTTCCCACAATAACATCAACACCCTGGCCAATCAGAAATCTTCTCCATCTCTTTTGTGCAGATGATGGCTTGAGTTCATACTCGTTGCCCCAATGGGGAAGGGTAATTATGAGCTCAGCCCCTTTACTTTTTGCGGAGGCTATACTTTTACAAATTGAGATGCTGTCGAGACGGCTTACCATATAGGGTTTGGGGAGAGTCAGCCCGTTGGTGCCGTAGGTGAAGTTTATAAAGGCAATTTTTACCCCCTTTACCTCCATAATTTTGGGATCATTCTCCCGTCTGTGTATGATATTGCGGTAAGCGCCTGTATATGCAATACCAATGGAGTCGTATATCTCAAGTGTCCGTTTAAGGCCCTCGGCACCCCTGTCCGCTATATGGTTGTTGGCCAATAAGAAGAGATCAATCCCGCTCCGGTAAGCCTCAATGGCAATCTCTTTTGGAGCAGAGAACCGCGGATATCCGCTATATGGCTGTGAACCCACTGTAAACTCCATATTGGCAACGGCAATGTCGGCCTGGTGAATCCTCTCCCTGATATATTTGAAAGAGTGGGAATAGTCGTATCTGCACTCTCCATTGTTCCACTCTTTACCGCGTTGCCTGGCTATTCGCCTTGCTCCATTAATCTGCCCGGAGTGCTGCATAACATCCCCGATAAAACTGACGGATATTGTATCATATCTTCTCAGCAGAAAGTTGAGGTCTGTTGGGGGATAAGTAGTGTTCCACCCCGGATGTGGTGCCTCAATTTCCTTTGGATACGGGAGATCATTCTCCTCTTCCTGACAGGATAAGGGAGCGTTGCACTCTTCCTGATAGGATGAAACTCCATTATGACTCTGGATGAGAGCCACAGCAATAAAAGATATTAGTGCAACCAGAAGCTGTTTCATCATTTAGTCTGATGTGCAACAACATCAAAGATAACCTTAAGTTCAGGCTTCTCAAGCCTTACTGCAAGATACTGTTTGAGTTTGCTCCGGGTATCTGCATCCATCTCCTCTCCGCTCTCTATAATGGCAATTGTAATCTCATTTGACAGATTCCCCTCAATCCTTGTGCCGGAGGCGAGTGAAAGGGCTTTGACCTGAGGGAACTGGGTGGAGATCTCCTTGGCAATCTGTCCGGTAGGCAACTCCTTCATCCGATACTCCTTGAGCTCTTTCTCCATATTGGCAATAAGTGTTTCACGCTGCAGTATCTGCTGTTCATTCTGCTCAAAGATACTCTTGACCACATCGTGTTCATTGATATTTTCGGGTACAAAGGTGCTGTTCTGGTTTATTATAAGCTGGTCACGCTCAATGCCATACTCCTTGAGTCTCTCGTTGAGTTTGTTGATGTCGCTTTGCGAAAGAGCTTCTCCGGCAATTGATATAGTGAGGGTAGATTTTCTGGCCCGGTGTGTTATCTCAGAGTCGTAGATATAGCTGTTTCCTATTGTCTTGTTATGGTTGAGGAAGTGGTTTGCAGCCTGGTTGAAACGGTTCTCCTTAATTACGGTAAATGCAGAGTAGATACTCGGAATGATGAGAATAATGGTAAAGATTGTAATTATCCTGTGAACCTTCTTCTCCTTGGCCGCATCAGAAAATTGTACTACCGGGAATTTCAAATATCTTACCATAAGGTATGAGGCCAGAGCAATGAAAACGGAGTTTATGAAGTAGAGGTATGAGGCACCGATGAAGTAGAAAAAGTTTCCGTTTGCCAAGCCAAAACCTGCGGTACATAGAGGTGGCATCAATGCTGTGGCAATGGCGGCTCCCGCTATAACGGTCCCCTTATCTTTCTTGCACACCTCTGTTATCACTGCAAGTCCTCCAAAGAATGCAATGAATACGTCATATACGGTAGGGTTGGTGCGGGCAAGCAGTTCAGTGGGCTTTTCAAGATCCAATGGCGTAATCAAAAAATATATACTTGATGTTATGACACTTATAATTGTCATAATCAGCAGATTCTTGAAAGATTTCTTCAGCAGTCCGGTGTCGTTGATTCCGAGGGCGAGGCCAATTCCCATTATAGGACCCATCAGCGGAGAGATGAGCATTGCTCCAATAACAACAGGAATGGAGTTTACATTCAATCCCACACTCGCAATGACTGTGGCAAAAATGAGAATCCATACATTACTTCCCTTAAACTCAATGTTGGCTACAATATGATTCTTGGCGAAGGTGATATCGGTATGTTCAGTGAGATTGATAACACTCTTAAGCTGGCTGATAAATGAACTCATTATAGATAAATTTTAATATTTTGTAAATATACGGTTTTGTGGCTGTTATTGCAATTTTATTAGCGGAATATTTCTCCAATTTGTAGTGATTATTCTTAATTTGTATCCCTCTTCCAAACAATTAAGATTTATGAAAAAGGTTTGTAAGTTTGTTTTTCTCTGCTGCTTGTTTTTCTGACAGCTTGTTCCGGTACAGAGAAATATACTGGCATTGATTTCAAGATTATAGGAGAGCTGGAACAGGGCGATACCATCATTAAGGATCTGCCTTGTGAAATGAAAATGATAAGGAAGACAATATGTGCCGATTCAAAGATCCTTGCGAAAAAAACAGAAGCAGTGCAGGCTCATCAACAAGGACAATGTGCACAAAAATCTCACTACGTCATTCCGCAGAGTATACAGAGGGTTTTTATGAGTATGTCAAAATATATTAACTCACAGATTGGATGTTGGAGTAGTAAAACAGGGATTTTGAATTCTATTTGCAAAGTGGTTGGGTAATAAGGTTTTTGGACCATATATTATGCCTCTATGTAACATTTGCAAAAGGGTTGGGCACGCCAATGTGCCCCACACGCTCCACAGGGCCGATTCGAATTCCCACCCCCTCCGAATTGATGTGCCCCCTAAAAGTTGGACGGGTTAGTTGTTGTGTTTTGATATTTCAACCTGTATTGAACAGGACTCATTTTAAGCCTAGTCTTGATTCTTTCGTTGTTATAATAGTATATGTATTTTTTCAGTTCTTTTTC
>JAZNXX010000013.1:0-15399 GCA_045594125.1 Candidatus Egerieisoma sp. | reverse complement strand
CACCACTCGCATTTTTTCTGAATGTCGATGTTACTAGCCATTTAATTTATCTTTTAATTTCACCAAAAATGTATCTCTGCGTCTCACTGTGTCTCACAGCGTCTCATTTTTCCATCACCTCGCCAACCACAAAGTGGTGGTTTTAGCGGCGAGGTACACAGGAGGTACAAAAACAGGCGTAAAAAGGCTTAGCAACGATTAACAACGATGCTTGCACAAATAAAAATAGCACCCGTAAAGAGTGCTATATTAATCATTTATGATTGATTTAACTATTTGATAATCAACAACTTACTTCCCGATGCAAAACCTTCCAAATATATTTCCCAATACCTCTTCGGTGTTGATTTCACCGACGATGCTGCCGAGGTGGTAAAGGGCTTCGCGGATGTCCTGTGCAACGAGGTCGGTAGGAGTGAGGTCATTGAGGCCGTCTTCAACTCTATATAGCGCAATTTGAGCATCCATAAGTGCCTGGTAGTGGCGCACATTTGTTACGAGAGTTGAATTTGCACCATCAATCTTTGTATTGCTTTGAGTATTGATTAGCAGTTCTTTGAGCTGCTCTATTCCAAGTTTTTGTTTAGCTGAGATTGGTATTATTGCTATCGGGTTCAATAGCGGGTCTGAAGAAGCAATACCATTACCGGGCAAGCATTTATCAGCAGGGGTATTTTCGAGAGATAAAGTACCGTCGTTGGCTACACTATTATTTACTGAATAACTCTGACTGCCAGATGAACAGATTCTCTCTATCTGCCGGATTTGCTGCTGTACATTTTGCGAAGAGTATATAAATGATGTAAAACTATCTTTAGAATATGAAAGATTCAATTCTCTCAATTCACTCTTATCTCTCTGATCTACCTGAACTCTCTGGTCACTCTGAACAATCTGATCACTCTGTTCGCTCAATTCTCCCAATTCATTAGCCTGATCAAGGCTATCAGGGTTATCAATTTTATCTACTTTATTAAGCAGAATTACAAGTTTTTGAGAGTTATTATTCAAACGGTTACTTAAATTGACAAGACTGCTCTCAAAATATTCAGGACGGGTTGCATCCAAGACCATTATAACAATAGAGGCCTGTTTAAGTTTTTTGTATGTACGCTCTATACCTATAATCTCTATTGTCTCTTTTGTCTCTCTGATTCCTGCTGTATCGATGAATCTGAATGTAATTCCTCCGAGATTAATGGTATCCTCAATTACATCCCTTGTTGTGCCGTGGATGTTAGATACTATAGCACGCTCTTCTCCTAAAATTGTATTCAAAAGGGTACTTTTTCCCGTATTTGTGGCTCCTATAATTGCCACAGGCACACCGTTTTTTATCACATTACCTAATGTGAATGATTCGATAAGTGAAGCAATCTTTGCAGTAACCTCATCAAGCAGACTCTTCAACTCACTTCTGTCTGCAAATTCAACATCCTCCTCACTGAAGTCAAGTTCAAGTTCCATCAATGAAACGAGGTTGAGCAGAGACTCTCTCATCTGTCGCAGCTCATTTGAAAATCCGCCTTTCATCTGTTGCAGAGCTACTGAATGGGCAGCTGAAGTTTCGGATGAGATAAGATCTGCAACCGCTTCTGCTTGAGCTAAATCCATCTTCCCATTCAAAAAAGCCCTCTTGGAGAATTCGCCTGGCTCAGCCATCTTTACGCCATACTTCATGAGGAGCATTATTATCTGCTGGATAATGTATGAAGAGCCGTGACAATAGATCTCAGCAGAGTTCTCGCCGGTGTAGGAGTTGGGAGCCTTGAAGGTTACTACCAGACACTCGTCTATAAGACGGTCGCCATCCTTAATTGCACCAAACCTCATCTTGTAAGGTTCAGCCTCTTTTTTGCTTGCCGGATGGAAAATCTTCTCTATCACAGCCGGCACATCATTGCCGCTCAAACGGATAATCGCAATTGCTCCTGAACCTTGCGGTGTGGCCAATGCACAAATATTTGTATTTATAAAATCCATAAATAGAGAAAAGTTTAGTTAATTACTTCTTAAAAAGCAACCTGCTTCAACTCAAGAGCCACCACATTTTCCACGTGATGTGTATGAGGGAACATATCTACCGGACGGACTGCCGTAATTCTATATTTTTCTGAAAGAATTGCAAGATCCCTCGCCTGAGAAGCAGGATTACAGCTCACATATACCATTCTCTTTGGCGCAGCCTCAAGAAGCACTGCAGCCACATCAGGGTGGATACCAGCGCGAGGTGGGTCAAGTACAACAAGATCCGGATGTCCGTTCTCCTCAATAAAAGCACCGGTAAGCATATCCTTCATATCACCTGCATAGAAATATGAATTGGAAATTCCATTATACGAAGCATTGATCTTGGCATCATCAATAGCCTCCTTTACATACTCTATACCAACCACTTTCTTGGCTTTAGAACTTAAAAAGAGTCCGATTGTACCTGTACCGGTATAGAGATCATAAACAATTTCATCTCCCGACAGATTTGCAAAATCCCTTACTACTGAGTAGAGACGGTATGCCTGCTCAGAGTTTGTCTGATAGAAAGATTTTGGTCCTATTCTGAACTTTATACCCTCCATCTGCTCATAAATACACTCCTGGCCGCTGTAATGAATACAATCAAGGTCAGAAATTGAATCATTTCTCTTGCCGTTGATGATGTAATGCAAAGAGGTTATCTCAGGAAACTTCTCCATAACGGCCTCCATAACCATCCTGACAGCGTCCTTATCGTTATGGGCAAAAACAACAATAAGCATCACTTCGCCGGTTGTAGAGGTGCGGACAATCATATTTCTCAAGAATCCGGTCTGCTCCCTCAAATCAAAGAAAGTCAATCCGTTCTGGATAGCAAACTCCTTTATAAACAATCTGATTGCATTTGCAGGTTCTCTTTGCAGATGGCACTCTTTAATATCGAGTACCTTGTCAAAAAATCCGCTTATATGGAAGCCAAGTCCCAATTTTTCGATAGGAGAGAGGCTCTCCGCATCCTCCCCCTTCAACACCCATCGGCGGTTGGAAAAGGTGAACTCCAATTTGTTACGATAATATCTTGTTTTCTCAGAGCCCAAAATAGGCATAATTTCAGGCAACTCAAGATGTCCGATGCGGGTAAGCTGGTCAATTACCTGCTGTTGCTTGAATTCCAACTGTTTCTCATAGGGAAGCGGCTGCCATTTACATCCACCGCAAACGCCATAGTGTTCACAGAAAGGTTCAAGTCTGATAGGAGAAGCTTCAACAAGTTTTATCACAGTACCCTCCATATATCCTTTACGTTTTCTGTTTACCTGCACGTCAACAATATCTCCAGGAACACATTGTGGAACAAAAAGAACCTTGCCATCAATGTGTGCAAGTGCATTACCTTCTGCAGCAACTGCTTCAATCTCTACATTGTAGAGAACTATTTTTTCTTTTCTCTTCATATAATAAACTTAGGACTGCAAAAATATCCATAAAAATCCAATAAGTATAAACAATTTTGTACATTTGTATAAGAAGAAAAGTAACAGAGGTTGCATTGACGGATGTAATTTGTATAAAAGAGCGGGATTATTCCGGTTTATAAATTTTACACAATTTATATTATGTTAAATAGAACTTTTTGAATGGAAAATATTAGATCAAACATATTACGACAGCCGCTCCCTGAAAGGATGCGCCCCACCACTCTCGATAACTATGTCGGTCAGGAGCATCTTGTCGGTACCAATGGCGTGCTCAGGAAAATGATCAGCACAAACAAGATTTCATCCTTTATACTTTGGGGTCCTCCTGGCGTTGGAAAAACCACACTTGCAAGGATTGTTGCAAATATGCTCAACAGGCAATTCTATACACTTTCAGCCATCAGTTCAGGTGTTAAGGATGTCAGGGAGATTATAGAAAAATGCAGTAAAAACAACCTCTTTACCACAGAGCGGCCTATCCTGTTTATAGATGAGATTCACCGCTTCAGCAAATCCCAGCAGGATGCGCTTTTGGGTGCAGTTGAAAATGGAACCTTTACACTAATTGGTGCAACTACAGAAAATCCTTCATTTGAAGTAATTAGTCCGCTTCTTTCAAGATGCCAGGTTTATCTGCTCAAGGAGCTTGAGGTAAAGGACCTCGACAGGCTGATTCAAAATGCCCTTGAAAACGACCCGTATCTTAAAGAGCTGGATATCAAGATAACTGAAAAGGAACTGCTATACAGATTCTCCTCCGGAGATGCCCGCAAGCTGTTGAATATAATTGAGCTGATAGTGTCAAATTTTCCGCAGGGCTCCCCTATCGAGATCACCAATTCTCTTGTAAACAGCATTTTACAGGAAAATATTGCTCTCTACGACAAAAACGGAGAACAACATTACGATATAATTTCCGCCTTTATAAAGAGTATGCGGGGATCTGATCCAAACGGTGCAATCTACTGGCTTGCAAGAATGATAGCAGGCGGCGAGGATCCGCTCTTCATTGCCAGGAGAATGGTAATACTTGCAGCTGAAGATATTGGCTTGGCCAATCCCAATGCACTGCTTATGGCCCAAACCTGTTTTGAAGCCGTACATAATATAGGTATGCCGGAAGGTCGCATACCTTTGGCACAGACAGCAATCTATCTTGCAACATCGCCTAAGGGCAATTCTGCATATATGGCTATAGATGAAGCTCTTGCAATGGTACGCAAAGAGGGTCCCCTACCCGTCCCGCTCCATTTGAGGAATGCACCTACAAAACTGATGGCAGAGCTTGGATATGGCAAGGAGTACAAGTATGCCCACTCCTACTCAGGCAACTTTGTAAATCAGGAGTTCCTGCCTGAAAAAATTTCTGGCACAAAATTTTATGATCCTGGACAAAACCCTAAGGAGAATGAGATACGCAAGCGTCTTGCGTTTCTTTGGGAAAAGTATAAATATTGATTGCACCCCAAAACAGAAAAAGTTGCGGTACAAACAACGGTGCAAAATGGTAGCACATTCAAGAACAACTTTCCATACACATATTTGTTATTGAGTAAGGCAAACAATTGTCTGGTTAATAAGAATTATATGAATATGAAAAAGTTGGTAAACAAGGTTGCACTAATTACAGGTGCATCAAGCGGAATAGGCAGAGCTACTGCCGAAAGATTTGTAAAAGAGGGAGCAAAAGTTGTTATTGCAGACCACAACATTGGGAGGGCAGAGAAGTTCGCACAATCACTCAGAGACAACCAGTATCAGGCAGAGGCGGTAAAATTTGACGCTGAGGAGGTAAAAAGTGCCGCTAAGATTGTAGACAGGACAATAGAGCTCTATGGGCATATTGATTGTCTTGTAAACAATGTAGGAGGCAGCGACCTCTCAAAGGATTTGTCGGCAGAAGAGCTGGATATCAGATATTTTGATGATGTTATGCATATAAACCTCAGAAGTATGGTGGCAACAGCCCAAGCTGTCCTGCCATATATGAAGAGCAGCCGTTGCGGCATTATTGTCAATGTAGCCTCAATCGGAGGCCTGTTGGGGGATTCAAGGGGGACGCTCTATGGAATAAGCAAAGCAGGAGTGATTAATCTTACCCGCTATATAGCTGCGCAATATGGAAAATTCAATATAAGATGCAATGGTGTTGCCCCAGGACTGGTAAACACACCCGCAGCAATCAACAATCTGCCGGAGAATTTAAGGGAAGAGTTCCTTAAATATAACACATTGCCATATCTGGGTGAACCTAAGGATATTGCAGGAATCATAACATTCCTTGCATCAGAAGATGCCAAATATATCTCGGGACAAACCATTGTTGCAGATGGAGGTATGAGCTGTCATAATCCAGTCAATTACAAGTTGTTTTAACGATATGGCCCTTTTGATTCTGATAATTGGAATGTTTTTTGTAATTTTACAAACGGAGAACCGCTATTGGTTTATATTTAATTTGTAGAAGTATGAAAAACCTTAAATTACAGAATATCAAAGATTATGGCAACGGCATGTTCTTCCTGCTCGCAGGACCTTGTGTTGTTGAGGGCAGGGAGATAACCCTCCATATAGCAGAGCAGCTGAAGGAGTTGACAGACAAATACAGGATACCATTTGTATTCAAGGCCTCGTACAGAAAGGCCAACAGATCAAAGGCATCATCATTTACCGGAATCGGTGACCACGAAGGACTCTCAATCCTGCAGGAGGTAAGAAAGAGATTCAATGTACCTGTAGTGACAGATATCCATAGTGCTCCTGAAGCCGGGATGGCAGCATCCTACGACATTGACATACTTCAGATTCCTGCATTCCTATGCCGTCAGACAGATCTGCTCGAGGCAGCTGCGAAGACAGGAAAATATGTAAACATAAAGAAGGGTCAATTCCTTGCCCCTGCCTCAATGGGATTTGCTGCCGAAAAGGTGGCAAATTGTGGAAACAGCAATATAATACTGACCGACAGAGGCACTCAGTTCGGCTATTCCGACCTTATAATTGATTACAGGGGAATACCGCAGATGCAGCAGTTCGGCTATCCTGTTGTTTTGGATATAACACACAGCCTTCAGCAGCCTAACCAGACCAGTGGAGTGACAGGTGGTCTTCCGCAACTTATTGAGACTGTTGCCAAAGCCGGTATAGCAGTTGGAGTTGACGGACTCTTTATGGAGACCCATCCAAATCCTTCTGAAGCAAAATCAGACGGGGCCAATATGTTGGCTCTTGACAAGGTAGAGGAGCTCTTCAAGAAACTTATACCTATCAGAGAGGCCATTCTGGATTCAAAATAAGGAGACAAACTATAACTTACTGACCGATATGAATTTACTTAAATCACTAATTTCAAGCCGTGGCATCATACTCTCTGCTCTGTTTGCAGGTATGGTATGGACATCGTGCTGCAACAACAACAATAAGATGGAAACAGAGAAAACCATTAATGTAAAAGAGGTCTCATTTGCTTCTGAGCAACCTTCGATCTTCGAAGTAGACTCTATGTTCAACAGTATGGAGATAGAGTTCACTCCGATTGATGTAGTAAATTGGGAGGGATACAACTACAATCCCGATGTAAAATTCAGAATGGCCTACTCAGCCACTGAAATCTATCTTCAGTATAGAGTAAAAGAGCACTGCGTAAAGGCAGTATATGGCGAAGACGCAGGCTCCGCACCATATAAAGACTCTTGCGTAGAGTTCTTCTGTGTACCTGATGATGAATTCAACGCATACTATAACCTTGAGTTGAACTGTATAGCAAAGGGTACATTTGCAGGCGGACAACTTCGTACAGAAAGAACAAAATTTGGAGATGATGTATTGTCACAAATCCGCAGACACTCTACACTCGGCAGCGAGGCTTTTGGCATCAAGGAGTCTGAAGGAGAAGATTTTGAATATACAATTACTGTTGCATTGCCAGTAAAACTATTCTCACTTTCTAATGTAAAACCTCTTAAAGGACGTACAATCAAGGCCAACTTCTACAAATGTGGTGATGATATGCCACAACCCCACTACTTCAGCTGGAATCCAATCAAGACAGAGAGGCCCAACTTCCATAAACCGGAATTCTTTGGAAATGTCCATTTCGAATAGCTGATGATATTGTAACAACAATAAGAATAAGAGGAAAAATAGGGAGAACCCTGCGGAGTTTTCCCTATTTTTTCTATTTACATTCAGCAAGCAAGCGTAACAAAAATTTACCCTTTTACACTCTACAATTTACTCAGTCCAGACAAACCCCTTACACTCATCAAGATTATAACTGGTCAAAAGATTATTGTTCCCTGCAAATATTCTATTAATCAAAGTAAAATCCTTATGCTTTTTATGGATATAGACACTGCTGAGTTTTTCACAGAAGAGAAAAATATCATCTCCAAAATTCTCTACAGTAGATGGAATGGTAACCTTTGTGAGGTTCTTACATCCCAAGTAGGCGCCGTCCTCAATTATCTTTACATTTAAGGGGATGATAACAGAGGTCAGTCCGCTACTTTCAAAGGCATTTTGGCCGATTGTCTCAATACCTCCCGGAATAGAGTAAGAGGTAAGAGACTCACATCCACAAAACATATAGTTGCTGATTTTCTTAAGAGTGCGTGGAAGAACTATTGTGGCAAGTTGCTTGCAATCCCAAAATACATAGTCGCCAATAGAGGTAACCGATTCGGGAATCATAATATCCTTAAGATTACTGCACCCTGCAAATGCATTACCCTCTATTTTCTTTATACCATTCGACAATTTGACCCTTTCAATAGGAGTTCCGGCAAATGCAGATGCTCCAATCCTCCAAGTGGAACCATAAATAACCACACTTTTAAGTTTGGATGAAGAGAATGCCTCCTCACAGATCTCTTCAAGATTATGAGGAAGTTCAACAGATGTAAGTGACTCACCTTCAAAAGCGTGCGATTTGATATATTTGACTGGAATAACCTCCCCTTTATACTTTATTCCACCCCATACCTTAACGTGGGTTGTCTTGCCTCTCAATGGTTGTGATACAGACTCAACAAATGCACACTTATCCTTCAAAAGAATTCTATAGTTGATTCCATCAATCAACGCCTCAGCTCCTGTTGGGTTTTCATATGTAATCTGCGGATTGATACATATTTCAGAAGCAAGGACTTGGGATGATGCAGATGAGGTTGAATTGGAACTTCTATTTTGCTCAGGAGCACTCTTTTGGGTGGTGCTCTTTCCAGATGCCGGCTGTTGTGACGGGGCAGGTGTATCCTTCTTCTCACTCTTTCCGTTTTTCAGTTCATTTACAATCTCTTTTTCAACAGCTTTACCAATTTTTTTCAAAAAACTCTGAGCGTGTACTCCATTTGATAATGCTATAAATAACATCAAGGAACAAAATAAAACCAATCTTTTCATAGTTAATATAAAGTAAAGTTACAAGTATTCTATCCGGAAAAATCAGAAGGGATATCCCACTCCAAACTGGATACCGTAATTCCCCTTTCTGAACCAATCATCAGGGCCCATCCACTTGTTTGTTGGTGGGTCATATATCTTGAGACCCCAATCAAGCCTCAGCAGAACAAAGTCGAGGTTCAGCCGGAGACCAAGTCCCCAATCTGCAGCAATATGTCTGTAGAAGGAGTCAAATTTGAAGACACCCTCTTCGTTATATGTTATAAGTTCATCTTCAGAATATTGGGCAGATGCTCCGTCATTATAGTGAGTTTTGATCTCCTGATCTGAGTAATCCCTCCTGAAGTTCCATACATTTCCTGCATCAAAAAAGAGAGCACCGTCAAATGACCAGAAGAGTGGGAATCTGTACTCCACATTGGCCTCAAGCCTCAAATCTCCAGTCTGGTTTGGAATGGAGAAGGTAGAGTCCTGTTGGGCAAATCCAGGGCCTACTGTCCTCGCCTGCCAGGCCCTCAAGCTATAGGCACCTCCAGCCCAGAAGAGCTTCTCGAAAGGAAGCGAGATTGAGTTGCCATATCCTGTACCTGCACCCACAAGCAGACGGGATGCAAGTGCCTGATCATTATTTTTACCAAATTTCCAGGTATAAACTGCCGATATTTCACTCCTGTAGTATTGTGAATATGGGGAGCCCCAGATCATCCTCTCCCCTGCCTCATTCTTTGGCAGAGCGTTATTGAAAAGGCTGAGCAGATTTCCGGCAATGTCATTCTGCCATCTCAGATAAAAATAACTTTTCGACGGCACTGCAGAGGCATCGGTCGTATAGTAGAAATTGGCACCAAGTCCCAAATCAAAGTGGTTCTGATAAGAGTTCTTGAGGAATGGATCCCTTAGAGACTCATAGAACGACTGGCTCAAATTGGAGAGTTTTACAATATTAACCTGAAGAGGATTTATTCTGAAAAACAACCTGTTATTGCTGCTCCAGGAGTATCCGTAAGAGGCGGATATTATATTTCTTGTATACTCCGGTCGCTCCTGGAAGTTGTATGAGATGGCAAACTCCGTCTTTGGCAGTTGGGTAGACTGGAACCATCTGTCGGGAAGCAACAAAAAGTTGGGCACACTCAGAGTTGACGAAATTCCGAACTCGGTAGAGCGTATGTCACTGTTGAACTTGAACTGGAAATCACCCATCAGGCTAATGGTAAAGATCTCTGCCCCCCTGAAGAGATTTTTATGGTAGTAGGAAATTGTGGGTGAGACGCCCAAAAGTCCGCTTGAGTTTGTAGAAGCCTCAAGATTAAGCTTATACCCCTGTAATGCAGATGCGGTAAGCCTGATATTGCTCTTTACCTTAGCAGAATCGGTCTCTTCAAGCTGCACATTCACACTGCTGAATATGCCCAGATTGGAATATCTTCTGTAGGTATTTGCCACACTCTGCTCATTATAGATTCCTCCCCTTTCAATCCTGTTCATTCTGGCAAGAAGACTCCTCCTTACAATCGGTCTTCCTCTATAGATAAGATAGGTACCCCTGTACTCGGCAGTATCAAGTTTGGGAATTCTGTAGTTCTGCAGAAGAGTGTCCTGAAGATTCACCGAATCAGTCCTGTAGTTTACTCTGCCCTGCTGTATATTACGCTGGGTAAAGACATATACAGTGTCAAATGTATATTTGATATGCTTTTTTGCATCTTTGGGCTGCTCATTTCTGGTATAATCTTCAAGAGTAATATTCAATGAGGCCTTTCCCCTCTTTTCCAAAGTGTCAGCCTCAAAAAAGAAGTAATTCTTTGAAAAATTGTAATAACCTCTATCCCTCAAGAACTCCTCAGCCCTCTGTGACTCCTGTTCGAGCAGATTCTCCGAAAGGATATCACCTTTGGAGATCAGGGAACTTGCTGTATCGAGAAAGAAATCTGGTGCAATACCCGGGTCGGTCACACTATATTTGATACTGTCAATCTCATACCGGTTACCCAGTTTTATCTTATAGAAGGCTGTTGTCTTCTTATTCCTCGTCACTATACTATCCCTTACAATAGAGTTGTAATAACCGTCATATACAAGGTGATTATAAATATTTGTCTTTGATGAGGTAACAAGAGTCGTATCAAAAACAACAGGAGGCTGGCCCACCTTTGATACAAAATTATTCCAACCGTTCTCCTTATCACTCTTCCAGTTATAGATATTCAGAAAGGGATTCCATCCGAAAATAAAATAGGAATTGGGCTTCTGCTTTATATAGGGCTGCAACTCGGATGCAGGATATCCGTCGGGATTTTCAATAATGATCTTGTTTGCCTTAAGACGGCTCTCATTCTCCGGAATAACCTTTGTAGTACTGCAACCTGTTATAAAGAGGGCAGCAATAAGCAGCAGGAATATTTTATATGGATTCCGAAGAGTCATAAAGGGCAATTTTATTACAAAAATAGTCAAATATCTTATATAATTAACAAAAATGGGGCCCCTTTGGTGTAATGAGTTTAATTGGATATCTTTGCAGAAAATTAAGCAGGCAAAACTATGGCAACACTCTCTTCCAACAAGATAAAGTTTATACGTTCCTTATCACAAAAAAAATTCAGGGACCAATACGGACTCTTTATAGCAGAGGGTGAAAAGATAGTGGATGAGGCTCTGAAATCCGGATTTAAAGTCAGGGAGATCTACCTCGAGAGTGAGATAGGCAACGAGACGATGGCAAGGATAAGCAATCTCTCCTCCCCTTCTCCCATATTGGCTGTTATAGAAAAGCCTGAGTATGGTGACAGCCTTCTTGCAGAAGCAATTTCCAAATGCCGCAGCTACCTCGACAGTCAGGAATGTGGAAGTGGGAAAGCGCCACTCTATCTTGCACTTGACGGAGTCAAGGATCCGGGAAACCTCGGTACAATAATCAGGGTAGCCGACTGGTTTGGAATTGATGCCATATTTGCATCACACGGTTCAGTTGAGGTATACAATCCAAAAGTTGTACAGGCCACAATGGGTGCAATCTTCCGCAAGAAGGTAATTTACGCAAATCTTGAAGAGGTATGCCTCAAATTCAAAGCTGCCGGGGTTCCGCTGTATGGAACATTCCTTGACGGAGACTCCATATATGGTTTAAAATACAGGGAGACCCCGTTGGACAACGGAGTAATTGTTATGGGCAGTGAATCATTCGGCATCTCCGACAATCTCTCAAAGATTATCGATAACCATCTGCTTATTCCACCATATCCGGCAGATGCAACGACAAGCGAGTCGCTCAATGTGGCAATAGCAACAGCAATAATTTGTGCAGAATTCAGAAGATTATGAGACTCTCCTCAGAACATCAAGAATTGTGCTCCTGAAATAGTCTCCCGTTGCAACTCTTGAGGAGATTTCAAGAATATTTCTCCTCATCAGATCATATTGCTCGGGGGTAATCCCCCTCAAAGCATCATTCAGCCGGCTTAGCGAATCTATACAGACACCGATGCCGTTATCAAGAATGAATTGAGCCATTGCGGCCCTTCTCCATATTATGATTGGAAGTCCCATCCTGATATAGAGCGATATCTTGTGGGGGGTATTGTATTGAAGATAAGCCCCAAAACTTCCTCTGCAGCTCTCAATCGAATCTCCGTCCCAGACAAGGGCAAAATCTCCGGTCGGCTTTGATATCATCTGCTCAGCCTCCACAAATCCGTGACAATAGAGATTTTTACCCGACAGCTCCCTCTTATATTTCACATAATCACCAAAAAGATGGAGATCAAAGCCATCAACCCGCTCCACAAGGTCGTAGAGGAACGGATTCTTCTTTGCAGCAAGCGACCCAGCATATACAATGGCCATTCTCCTCTCCGGATCCCTCTCATCCAATATTTTAGAGGTCTCTGCATCCGACAAGTAATCCCATACACCCTGTACAGATATCTCTCTTGTGCATCCATTTTCAATGAGCCACTCCCTCATAGAGGGATTCAATGTTATAAGATGGTCACTATATGATAGCCTCTCCAGCTCCCTCTCCACAGTAAGTTTTTTCCTTCTGAAACTGCCAAGGTCGTGGATAAGCGATATACTCCTGGCTCCTCTCAGCCTGCACACTTTGCAGATAAAGATGAAATATTTCTTGACAGGATATTGCAAAACCACAACATCCCCCTTTTTAACCAGGAGAACAAACTTTACAATCCCCAACAGGTTAAGGATAAAGGTCAAGAACTTGTTCTTATAGAAACTTCTCTTCAATCCAAGGTTCACACCACCCATCTGATGAATGATATCCTCCACATCCGATTTGGCCTTCACTCCAGCTCCTGTCCTGTCGTTATAATTTCGGGATATGTAACACAATCGCGACATTCTGTTATTCAATTTTTCCGCAAAAGTAGTTAAAAAAGGTTAAATTATTTATAATCCCTCAATTTGACTATTTCCGTTTTACCATTTAAAGATAGCATAACCTTTGATTTATCATCATTATCAAAACATATGTAATCATAAATGAATGGAATATGTATAGTTTTGCCATTGAGATATATTACCCCATATTTATTTGTTTCAGTATGTTTCAAAATAATATAATATTTAGGATACTCATAATCTTGCACTGACTCGCAATAGACATTCAAATCATATGTGACACTCTGCATATCGTATGGTTTAAAGAAATCATAATCTGGTTCACCATCAACAACAAGGTTCCGTATATGCCATCCCTCCAGATCCTTAACAATAACATCATAGTACAATGGAATGGAATCCTTCTGCTGTAAATCCAGAGGAATATAACCATAATAATGAGGAAATATCCATCCATTATTATCCGATGATAAACTAGATGTGCATATTGTTATCTCTCCATCTTTATATAAAGTATAACAATGTAGATCTCCATATTCGGCATTATCAGACACTTTATCATAAATACAATCTACAACAAGTTCCCCAAATTCATTTTTATACCCCCATTTTCCATCAACGCAAACAGGAAATAGCGATCGCTTTACTTTATTATTTTGTGATTCGGATATTATTCTATAGTCAATATCGTAATTAATTTTTTTAAGCAATATATAATTACAGTCAATAATTTCTTCAGCTGCCCACCCCACTGGTGCACCATTTGTGCATGTAGGTTCACAAATTATAAATTTTCTATTATCTATTGTGATATAATCGCCATTTACTTCATCATTAAAACATACAGCGGTAAACAAGTGATCTGGAGTATACAACAAAACAACATCCAAACCTAACAAGTCTCTAATAAAATGTGAAAATAATATACTTCGATCTTCACAATCAGAAAATGGGTAAACCAGAGTCTCTTCTGCAAAGTATACCCTATCGTAATAATCTGAATATGCATCTATTAAATCATCCTTCCGATCCTCACCATACCTAAATTTTGTCTGTACATAATTCAATAGAAAATTAGCAGCATCCAATTCATTTTTATCTTTTAAAATATCTGTAAATTGCATATAGATGTCACTCCTCGTTTTATCATTAATTGGAGTTTCTGCATATAATGCCCAACGCGTCATATCATTTCCATTGATTCTTGAAGTAGGATAATTTTCATAAAAATCCAACAATGATATATATACACCATATTGCATCTTTTCTGGCTTTTGGTTCAAATCGGATATATCAATCGTTTTATTAATGATTGAATCATCATTAAATAATTTTTGATTTTCAACTATATATAATGATAATGGCTTTTTCCCTTCATTGGGTGCATAACAAATCTCCATAAAGGAATAATTGCCACTACACATCACTGGAAAGAAAAATTTATCACCAAGTGTAATATAATATTGATCATAAATTTCGTGGTGGGTAGAGGCCAACAATACCAAAGAACCATTAGTCCGTCCTATACACATTTCGTAACCTGATTCACTATACAGATAAGAAGCCAACATAATTGCCTTATCCCCAGAATAGATAGAATTGGCCACTTTTATAATTAAATTAAGATATGCCCAATCGCATAGTCTGAACTGTTCCTTATAATACAGACAATCTCTCAAAACAGAAGATTGAATCCCGGTATGAAGGAGATCCCAAGCATCTGCAATCTGATTATCATAATTTACATTAAAGTCCGGAATATCAGTTATTGCATAATGAATTAAGAGAGGATTATTATAAAACAGAATTGTTAAAGTATCTATATTATTACTATTAGCCTTGATTGACTCAATATGACTGGAGTGATCTGATTCTATATGTGGTATTGCAATATCAACACTTCTTCCATTAAATTTTACAACCGATGTGTCTGAATAGTTAATAGTAACTGGCCCAATGTGATCTTCTGGAGATTTACAGATCTTGAATTCATCAAATCTCTTCCATATACCTTCTCTCAGATTAGTATAATTACGGATTACTTTACTTCTGTATATATCAATTCTATCGTTCATTGCCTTCTTCTTTTGTTCAAATTTATCATTCAAATTTTGGGCTTTTACATTAGTTACCGATAATAATAAACTACACACGATTGTGACAAACAGGTACTTTTTCATAATAT
>JAZNXX010000012.1:0-1531 GCA_045594125.1 Candidatus Egerieisoma sp. | reverse complement strand
AATATTTTTATTCCTCTTTGCATCATCGATTACTGAGATATCAAGAGTTCTTGAAAAAGGCATATGCACAGACCAAACCTTGATACCTGCCGTCTGCAGGTCTTCCATAAGTTTTTTCGCTCGACCAGGAGCACCCTCTGGATCCTTCGCAATTACATTATTCATAGTAACCTCGACATACTCCAGACCTTGAGTTTTGTCAAGTATCATAGCTTGTACATCTAGATATGATGAGCGTCCTATGGATTTGCCTATCTGAGGAGCCTGTGACCATGTAACTGACGACGACACCAAAAGGGAAATAACGATCAATAAGTACTTCATATCTTCGAATAATATTAGTTTTAGGATCAACTTTGCTTTATCTTGTACTTTCAAGCCATCTCTCCAGTACGGCATAGAACTCTTTTCTATGGGCTGCAAATCTATCTTCTCCTTTACCGACATATTCCTCTGATGAGAATCCCCAACCATGACCTCCAGTCTTCCAGATATGCATTTCTACCGGAACTTTATTTGCAATAAGACTCTTGTAATATATAAGACTGTTGTCGACAAGGACCTTGTCATTG
Organism: Candidatus Egerieisoma sp.; assembly: GCA_045594125.1. Lineage (GTDB taxonomy): Bacteria > Bacteroidota > Bacteroidia > Bacteroidales > UBA932 > Egerieousia. Next base: position 959 of record JAZNXX010000012.1, on the reverse strand, counting down.
CTACTATGTGAAATGAAAGTTTGAGGAGTGCCAGGACTGACTCTCTTTTCCATGGAATAGTAGTCTACAAGTTCATTAAGCTTTTCTTCGCTCCCTATCCACTTTTCTTCTGCACCGATTAGAGCTACACGGGTTCCGCTATGATACACTTTTTTATCAAATGATATCACAGGATATATCAGAATGCTGAAATCAGGCTTGGTGACAGTATCTACGTAGAGATTTGAGGCACACGCAGCGAGATGTCCCCCGGCAGAGAACCCCATAACTCCAATCTGATTTACCTTCCATTTTTCGGCATTTGCCCGACAATACCTGAAAACATTTTGCACATCCTCTAACGGAACATCCCAATGCCCATTAGGAAGACGATATTTAAGCACCGCCACAGTTATACCCTTTGAAAGCATCCAGTCAGCAACATATTCTCCTTCTCCGAAAGTAGACACCTTTACATATCCGCCCCCTGGGCACACAACAACCATCTGCCCATTTGGCCTTTTGGGAAAGTACAGATCGACTCTTGCATGATCTGAAATATTTCTAAGGATCCCCTTCTGATCTATAGTTTCAGGTCCTGTCAGGCCATTGGACTCCTGCATCTTGAAACCAGCATAAATAATTTCATTTCCATATACTGGATCGATGTTTTCCTCAAAGGAATCTGCATAAAGCATAACAGTCTGAGACGGTCTAAGCCCAATCACCTTTTGTGCTGATGCAAGGATGGGAGCAAGCATCGGAACACATGCCAAAGACAGAATGATTCTTTTCATATAGTAAGCATTTTTTAATCGTGGCGACCTATTGAACGCAAATATTTCAGAAGGAGTTCCGGACGATCAGTCTGAATCATAGTTGCCCCCATTTCAATGTACTGACTATATACATCTGCAGGATCAGCTGCCTCAAGCGCAGCATCATCATCATTTCCAAATCCGCCACACACTGATGGCCAG
>JAZNXX010000011.1:0-1693 GCA_045594125.1 Candidatus Egerieisoma sp. | reverse complement strand
AAGCAAGGGGTCAAGGGTTCGACTCCCTTGTTCTCCACTCATACTTAAAAAACTATTTCAAAATTAAGCTACCTTTTCAGGTGGCTTTTTTTGTTTCCATTCTCTTTTATTATACTCCTTTTTTTTCTATTTTTGCGTGATTATATCCTTGAAATAAATACAAATACGATATACTATGACAGCTAAAATCAATTGCTTTATCCCTTTCCAGGATAAAACTCAAGTTATTGGAACCGTTAATGGTTTGAAACAGAACGATTTGGTAAATAAAATCTACCTTTTGGCAGTTAATGCAGAAGAGGCATCTGTAGAGGGTTGTGAGGTTATTGCCATAGACTCTTTGAACAGTACTGCTACTATTAAGAAGATTGCAGAGAAATCAGATGCTGATTATTCATTGATCTATACCAAATATACAACATTGGAACTTGGTTACTTCGCATTGCAGAGATTTGTAAATATCGCAGAGGATGGTAACGCATCTATGTTGTATGCAGACCATTATCAGATTGCAGACGGCAAAAAAAGTGCTGCGCCTGTAATTGATTACCAGTTCGGAAGTTTGAGGGATGACTTTAACTTTGGTTCTGTATTGTTCTATAACGCAGCTGCATTGAAATGTGGTGCAAGCAGAATGAACCAGGATTATAAATTTGCAGGTCTTTATGATTTGAGACTCAAAGTTGCCCAGAAAGGTGAAATATGTCATATCAATGAGTATCTTTATTCAGAGGTTGAGAATGATACCAGGAAATCTGGCGAGAAGATATTCGACTATGTAGACCCTAAAAACCGTGGCGTGCAGATTGAGATGGAACAGGCTTGTACTGAGCATCTTAAAGAGATTGGCGGTTATCTGGAGCCAAAATTCAAACATATTGAATTCAGCGAGAACAATTTTGAGTTCGAGGCTTCTGTAATTATTCCTGTATTCAACAGGGTACGTACTATCAGAGATGCCATCAAATCTGTTTTGTGTCAGGAGGCCAATTTCAAATATAACCTTATTGTTATCGACAACCACTCTACAGATGGAACAACTGAGGCTATCAAGGAGTTTGCTGGTGATGACAGACTTATCCACTTGATTCCAGAGCGTAAGGATTTGGGTATCGGCGGTTGCTGGAATGCAGGTGTACACCATCCAAAATGCGGTAAATTTGCAGTTCAGTTGGATTCAGATGACGTATATTCAGGACCAGACACACTTCAGAAGATTGTAAATGCTTTCTACGAGCAGAACTGTGCTATGGTAGTTGGTACCTATATGATGACAAACTTCAATATGGAGATGATTGCTCCCGGTATCATTGACCACAAAGAGTGGACACCTGAGAACGGTAGGAACAATGCTTTGAGAATCAACGGTCTTGGTGCTCCAAGAGCATTCTATACTCCAGTTTTGAGGGCTATCAAAGTTCCTAACACAAGTTATGGTGAGGACTATGCACTCGGTCTTAAATTCTCAAGAAAATATCAGATTGGAAGAATCTATGATGTGGTTTACAACTGCCGCAGATGGGAGGACAACTCTGATGCATCATTGGATATCGTTAAAATGAACAACCACAACCTGTACAAGGACAGAATCAGGACTTGGGAGTTGCAGGCACGTGTTGCTCTAAAGAAATAAGCCGATGAACAATAATAACGGATTAACAAACCAAGCTGTCTATGATTTATTCAATAGGCA